>CAIKFI010000154.1 GCA_903826635.1 uncultured Spartobacteria bacterium
CTCCGGGGCACTGCTCGCCGTCACGCAGGGTGGTGTCGAAGATCAGAACCCTGTCGGGATTGATGCCGTTGTCTGCTATCATGGGAAATTGGGAAGTTGAAACGTTAGCCACGGATCCTGCTACAGATCATAGGGTTATCCTGTTTAAAGGATAACCACGTGCTCGCCGTAGTTGATTTCACGGACATGAGGGAAGGCCTGTTTCATCAGAGATCAACGATGCCACAGCATGACCCGACTGGCAACTCATCTCGGGCATCGAAGAGACGATGAAGGTGGTGAGGAGACCATCAGGAACAGCAGCCAACCATCACGCACCCATTAAAAGAGGAATGGCCTTCTCATAGGTGTCATTCAGATTTGCGACAGGCCAAGTGAAGACCGAGGCTCCGCTGGTGATCGAGAGATCCGGATCCGCTGTCACGGTGCCAATAAAACGGAAGGGAACGCCACTGCTGGTCAGTTCAGACTCAACGAAACTTCTATTTGAAGGAGAAACCGAAATAACGATCCTTCCTTGAGACTCATTAAAGAGATCCACGTCAACTCTCTGACCGGTCTCTTCAAGATCAATGGACGCCCCGAATGCCGTGCCAAAGCAACTTTCAGCAAGAGCCACGGCCAATCCGCCCTCAGAACAATCGTGCGCACTGCGGACAAGCCCCTTGCGGATGATGCCGAGCAGGGCATTGTGAACAGCCTTCTCCTTCTCAAAGTCCATTTCAGGGGGAGCCCCCTCCTTCCGTCCATGAATGGCGAGGAGGTAGTGGGATCCGCCAAGTTCCGAACCAATCTCACCGATCAGGAAAACCTGATCTCCTGCTTCCTTAAAGGCCTGGGTGGTGATGTGAGAGGCATCCTCAATGAGGCCCACCATGGAAATGGTCGGGGTCGGGTCAATCGTCCCGGCAGGACTCTCGTTGTAGAGGCTGACATTCCCGCCGGTGACGGGAACATTGAAGGCACGGCATCCCTCGGAGATACCCTCCACGGCGGCTCTGAGTTGATGGAAGTTCTCGGGCTTGTGGGGATTGCCAAAGTTGAGGTTGTCAGTGACGCCGATCGGAACGGCTCCCGAACAGGCGAGATTTCGGGCACACTCGGCCACAGCGATGCGGGAGCCAACCGAAGGATCCAGTTTGCAATAGACGGCGTTACAGTCGGTTGAGGCTGCAAGGATCTTGTTGGCTTCACGGACAATGAAGACGGCCGCGTCGGAACCCGGAAGGACTGCCGTGCCCGTTCGGACCATGTGGTCGTATTGGCACCAGACCCATCGCTTACTTGCAATGCTAGGATGGGCAAGAAGTGTGGGTAGAGTCTTCAGCGGATCGGCCTGGGGAACGGATGCCAAATCAAGCGGATCTGGCGGAGTGAAAGGCGCAGCCTCACGGAAATAAAGCGGCCCGTCATCGGCAAGGGCGCGGGCGGGAACATCGACGACAACATCGTTACCATTGCGCACACGCATCTGCCCGTCATCGGTCACGACACCGATCTCCGCATAGGGGAGATCCCATTTCTCGAAGATCTGCTTGACCGTATCCTCCTGGCCTTTCTTGACAATCACCAGCATGCGCTCCTGCGACTCGCTCAGGAGAACCTCGTAAGGCGTCTGCCCCTTGGCACGCTGCGGCACGAGTTGAATATCGATCTCGACACCGGTGCCTCCACGACTGGCTGTTTCACAGGTGGAGCAGGTCAGTCCAGCCGCACCCATGTCCTGGATTCCGGCCACGCAATCGGTGGCGAGGAGCTCAAGGCAGGCTTCAAGAAGGAGCTTTTCACGGAACGGGTCACCCACCTGAACAGCGGGACGATCTGCCTTGGACTCTTCGGTCAGCTCACGGGATGCGAAGGCGGCACCGGCAAGGCCGTCGCGGCCCGTTTCGGCACCGACATAAAAGACGGGATTGCCCACCCCCTCGGCCGCACCGCGGGCGATCTGCTCATGACGGAGGATCCCCAAACAGAAAGCATTGACTAGGGGATTGCCACTATAACTCTCGTCAAAATAAACCTCTCCGGCAATCGTCGGAAGCCCGATGCAGTTGCCATAATGCGCAATACCCGCGACCACGCCTGCAAAAAGCCGGCGGTTGGTCTTGGCTTGATCGGTCTCCCCCTCGATGGATCCGAAGCGAAGGGAATCCATGAGGAACACAGGGCGCGCGCCCATGGTGAAAATATCGCGGATGATCCCGCCGACTCCCGTGGCCGCACCCTGAAAAGGCTCAACCGCACTCGGATGATTGTGGCTCTCAATCTTAAAAGCAACAGCCCATCCGTCACCAATATCAATGACCCCGGCATTCTCCTCACCTGCCTTCACTAGGACGCTCGGACCGGTAGTGGGGAATTTGCGGAGCTCGGGACGCGAATTCTTGTAGGAACAATGTTCGCTCCACATGACCGAGAAGACACCGAGTTCCTCGAAACTAGGCTCGCGCCCAAGGATGGAGAGAATCTTCTCATACTCCTCGGGGGAGAGTCCGTGCTTTTCGATGAGTTCGGGAGTAATCGTGGGGTTGGCCATGGGAATATGACTGGTAGCGTTTAAAGCTGTAGGCTCTTTAGGATTTTGAGGGATAGGAAAGATCCTTTTCTCTGGTTTGAGCTTGTTAACTTTCGAGCTTTGCGACGGCCTCGATCATGGACTGGAAAATACCGCGACCGTCGGTACCGCCAAGGATGGATTCACAGGCACGCTCCGGATGAGGCATGAGGCCGAAGACATTGCGACCGTGGCTGCAGATCCCCGCGATGTTACCGAGGGAGCCATTGGGATTCGCCTCAGCGGTCACGTTTCCCGAAGCGTCACAGTATCGTACAAGGATCTGACCATTGGTCTCCATCTGATTCAAGGTTTCCGGATCCGCAAAGTAGTTTCCCTCGCCGTGGGCGATCGGGATCTCGAGGACCTGTCCCCTGTGAAGCACCGAGGTGAAGGGAGTCCCGGAGTTTTCCACGCGCAGATGGAGATTCTCGCAGCGGAAAAGCAGGCGATTATTGCGCAGGAGCGTTCCGGGAAGCAATCCGGCCTCGCAGAGGATCTGAAATCCGTTGCAGATGCCTAGGACCAGAACTCCTGCATTGGCAACTTCTCGAACCGCTCCCATGATCGGCGAGAATCGGGCGATTGACCCGCAACGAAGATAGTCCCCATAGGAAAACCCCCCCGGAAGAACAACGGCATCGTATCCGGCAAGAGAGATCTCTTTGTGCCAGACAATCTCTGCGCGCACTCCCTTGAAAGAGGAGAGTGCCGCCTGACAATCTGTATCGCAGTTCGAACCGGGAAACTGGATGACAGCTACACGCATGACGGAGGATTGGGTCGCACCCACCTTAGGAAAGGATTCTTAGCGTGTAATCTTCCACCACAGGATTGGAGAGAAGATCGTGGCAGATTTCGTGGAGATGCTTCTCATCGGCTCCATCAACCTCGATCTCGATCGATTTACCGATACGGACGGATTTCACTCCCTTGAGGCCAAGATGCTCCATGGCTCGTCCGGTTGCCACACCGGCGGGATCTAGGATGGCGGGTTTTGGCATGACGGTGACAACGGCTTTCATGAAATTTGGAAAATCGGGCTTAAGGGGAAAAGGAACAAGTGGAAAATTTAAAAATCAGGGGATCGGAGGTCACGAACAACCCAGGCCCCCCTCAAACTGATCCATTGGATAGAAACACCGGAGCACTTCCTAGGGGCAGGCGACGTTCCAACGGAAAGCATCTGACGCTAAAAAAACTCTGCGAACTTGTTTTTCCGACTTTGGGAATGTTTTCTAAATAACTCTCCGATCTTATGTCAGAACTCTCCAAAGCCTATGCACCCGCCGACGTCGAAACCGAATGGTATGAACGCTGGTGCTCGTCGGGTTGTTTCACTGCCGACCCATCTTCAGCCGCCCTCCCCTATTCGATTGTCATCCCTCCTCCCAACGTCACCGGCATTCTGACACTGGGGCATGTGCTCAACAACACGCTGCAGGACATCTTGGCACGCCGTGCACGCCAGACCGGACACGAGGTGCTCTGGCTTCCGGGCACAGATCATGCCGGCATCGCCACGCAGACGGTCGTCGAGCGGCAACTCCGCAAAGAGGAAAAGAAGACCCGTCATGATCTCGGCCGGGAGGCTTTCCTTTCCAAGGTGTGGGAGTGGAAGGAGAAACACGGGGGCATCATCATTGATCAGCTCAAGAAACTTGGATGCTCCTGCGACTGGTCACGGGAACGTTTCACCATGGACGAAGGCTATGCCCGCAAGGTGCAGGAAGTCTTTATCGACCTTTATGGGAAGGGGATGATTTACCGTGGCAAGCGCATGGTCAATTGGTGCCCCGTATCGCTTACCGCCCTGAGCGACGAGGAGGTCATCCCGAAAAAACAAAAGGGCACCCTCTACCACTTCAGGCTTGAGATCACGGAGTCTCCGGGCACATGGCTTGAAATCGCAACCACTCGACCCGAGACCATCATGGGCGACACGGCGATCGCCGTGAATCCAAAGGATGAACGCTACGCCCACCTGATCGGCAGGCACGTGCGACGCCCGCTTCCCCTGGACTGCGGGGTTGAGCTTCCCATTATCGGCGATGATGCCGTGGATTTTGAATTCGGCACCGGCGTTCTGAAGGTGACCCCCGCACATGACAAGGCCGACTACGAGATCGGCTTGAGGCACGATCTTCCCGTTATCGACATCATGAACCCCGACGGCACCCTCAACGAACTTGCCGGCGATGGGTTTGCGGGGCTTGACCGATTTGAAGCGCGATCCAAGGTTGTTGAATGCCTGAAGGAATTAGGCCTGCTCACCAGGGAGGAACCCCATGAGAACAATGTCGGCTTCAGCGAACGAGCCGACGTTCCCGTCGAACCCCGACTCAGCGAACAGTGGTTCCTGAAATATCCGAAGACCGTCGAGGCCCGTAATGCCGTGCGGAACGGTCTGATCCGATTCTTTCCTGCCCGTTGGGAAAAGGTCTACGATCACTGGCTCGAGAACATTCAGGACTGGTGCATCAGCCGCCAACTCTGGTGGGGTCACCGCATTCCGGTCTGGTATCCCCCAGAGGGCGGCACGGGATCGCCGAAAGTCCAGATGGAATCTCCGGGAGAGGGATGGGAACAGGACCGCGACGTGCTCGACACCTGGTTTTCCTCATGGCTTTGGGCTCATGAAACAATGGACGAGGCTCTCCGTTCCAAGTTCTATCCAACCAGCGTCCTCGTGACAGGTCCCGACATCATCTTCTTCTGGGTCGCCCGCATGATCATGGCGGGATTAGAATACACCGGCGACATCCCCTTCCGGGATGTCTATTTCACCGGAATCATCCGAGATAAGTCGGGACGCAAGATGTCCAAAAGTCTCGGCAACTCTCCCGATCCCCTCGACCTGATCGCCAAGTATGGCGCCGACGGTCTGAGGTTCGGGATCATCCGTGTCGCCCCCCAGGGACAGGATATCAAGTTCGACGAGAAGCAGATCGAGGAGGGCAGGAACTTCGCCAACAAACTCTGGAATGCCGTCCGCTTCCGCGAGATGCAGGGATCAACCTCCCCCAACCCCGATCTTGCGGGTCTGGAGCTTCCCGATATCGCGGTTCATCTGCTCGAGCGCTTCGACACGATGCATTCCTCCCTGCGCGCAGCCTATGCAGACTATCGTTTTCATGAAGTGGCGGCCCTTCTCTACGATTTCTTCTGGGGTGATTACTGTGACTGGTTTGTCGAGGCGGCAAAACCGCTCCTCTACTCGGATGGGAATGCGGAGTCTTCCTCCAGGGTTGCGATCCTTACCACCATGGATGTGGTTCTTTCCGGAGTTCTGAGGCTTCTCCACCCGCTCATGCCCCACCTGACGGAGGAACTCTGGAGACACCTTGGCTTCCAGGCACCGGCCTCGGCTTCAGCTTCCGGGGCGCGCCTCGGCTATCTTCTCTATTGCCAACCCCCAAAAGGCAATCACCTCGAGGGCATCACCCCGGAAAAGATCACTGAGGCGGGAGCGCGGACGACCGCCCTCTACAGCTCCATCCATGCCGTGCGCAACCTTCGCGCCGAGTTCAAGATACCTCCCAAGCAACAGGTTCGTTTCTTAATCAACCCGAAGGATGCTTTCCCCCCCCTTATCACCTCGATTTTCGCATCACTCACCAAGGCCTCCGAAGTCGGGGTGATCGAAGGCGCTGCACCCGCAGGCACCCCGAGCTGCGTCACGGACCTTGGCACCATCTATATGCCGCTCGAAGGACTTCTGGACCTTGAGACCGAAAGGACACGCATCAACACGGAGATCGCAAAAGTGGAAGCGGAACTCAGCAAGGTAAATGCAAAGCTCTCCGACCAGACCTTTGTGAACAAGGTGCCGGAAGCCGTGCTTGAAGATCACCGCCAGCGCCTCACCAAATGGAGTGAAAAACTTGAAACCCTGAAAGCCACGTTAACAACCCTAGGATAAAAAATCATGACTCCCAATCACAGCACCCCTCTCGACCATTTGTTCATTTTCATCATGGCCGGCGGAAGTGGCGAGCGCTTCTGGCCCGCAAGCCGGACAACCACGCCGAAACATCTCCTTCGCCTGCTCGGAGACCAGACACTCCTTGAACAGACGGTCCGGCGTTTTGAGACGGTCGTGCCCCTGTCACAGGTTTTCATCCTCACCAATGCCGCTCAAATGGACTCCACCGTGGAGGCGCTTCCATTTCTTCCCCGTGAGAACATCATTGCCGAGCCTGCCAAGAGGGATACCGCTCCAGCAGCCGCCCTTGCCACAGGGATTGCCCTCAGCCGGCGTGCCGACGCCCTTGTCGCCCTCTTCCCAGCAGACGCCATGATTCATGATACGGCGACATTCCGCAGGCAACTTGAGGAGTCGGCCGAATTTGTAGCAATCCATCCCTCGATCCTCACATTTTCGATCACCCCGACCCACGCCTCCACCGGATTCGGTTACCTCGAACTCGGTGACTCCATCGAGGCGACGGGATCGTCCCGCGTTGTCGTTGTCGAACGTTTTATTGAAAAGCCTGACAAGGCCCGTGCCGAAGAATTCTATGCGGGAAAGAAGCATGGCTGGAATGCAGGGATGTTCCTCTGGCAGGCACAAACGTTCCTTGCAGAGTGCGCAAAGCATCAACCGGAGTTGGAGCGTTTTATCCTCGGATTTCCCGATCGGAAAGATGTCGGCGAGTATCTTGCAGAGTCCTTCCCGTCGCTCCCCAAGATCTCCGTCGATTTCGCCATTATGGAAAAGGCTTCCAGTGTCGCCGCCATGATCGCCGAGTATGACTGGGATGATGTCGGGTCCTGGACCGCTCTTCCCAATCATTTGGGCCACGATCAGCAGGAAAACACCCTGAAAGGTGACGTGATCCTTCTCGACTCAAAGCGCAATATCGTCGTTGGCAACAAGAGGATGATAGCCCTTTGCGGTGTCAGTGATCTCGTGGTTGTCGAGACGGACGATGCGATCCTTGTCTGCCACAAGGATGCTGTTCAGCAAATCAAAAATCTCCCCGTCCCACCGCAACTGAAATAACGTCGATATCGGCAGGATCCGATTGCCTGAGACGCAGTCGGAATCCGGATTTGATCGTTCTTTATTGAACGCTTCCCATCAAACCCTCCCCGACATGGTTCTGGAGTTTCGGAGGATGCGGGGAGGATGGGACGGTCACCGAAAAAACATCATAGGATTCACCGAACTGCGCCAGATAGTAGAGCGAGTAGGAGCGTAAAAAAACGCTGATTGGCAACAGGAACACCGAGCCGATATAGGGAATAAGCATAAGGATTAATCCGAGGAGGAAGGTACACACGATGACCGTCAGGATGACGAGAACAATTCCAAGGCCGAGAACAACCTGGAAAAGAAGGAAGAGAATGAACCTCCAAGGATGATTGGTGATCAAACCAGCCAATTCTTCCCAGGCGCTTCTCCATGTTCCGCCGCGGAGAGACATGATCGGAACCACAAAAGCATCCGTGAATAAACGGATGATCCCGAAAAAGAACGCTGAGACAAGAAGGGTTCCAACAAGCGGTATGAGATGGAGAATATCAAGTGTATCAAACTGATTTTCGGCCGAGGGATTCCTGATAATGGACCAGAAAACAATGCCGATCGCGGCACAGATATTCAGTAAGCTTAACAGCCCCACAAGAGTGTTCAGAACCCAAAGGCTCCCTGCCAACTTCTTGTATTTTTTCCATGGCGTTTTGATTTCGGCGCAATTCAGGACGACTCCATGCAGGAACATGAAACTCCCCCTGCAATTCACCCAAATAATTGCCAAAAAAATCAACAATCCACCTAGTAATCCGAAGAGAATCCAAAAAATGTGCTGTTGAACATAGAGTTGCAGTGCATTCCATGAGAGCAGGTCTTTGATTTCAGGAGAGATTTTAAAAAGGCGGTAGTTCAACGAAGCTGTGCTGCCGGCAACGGCTGAACAGAAGCCAAGGCATAGCCACTTCTTAAAGTCAAAGGGACCGAAGAGCACTTCTCTCATCCGGCGTAACGACAGACCAATCGGTTTGACAACGCTGACTCTTGGAGCCGTTGAATCCGTCATTGTTTTCAGTTTGTGGATTGCGGGGGTGACTGACCGATCGGTGCGGATCCTGCTTCAGGCATAGGGATCGGGCTTGGGGAAGAGGTCGGTTGGGGCGTTGGTGGTTGCGTCGCCGCAACGGGAATCAAGTCCTGACTTGTTGGCGGTTGTTGGATTTCAGGCCACGGGATGCCGGATTCAAGGATGCGGCGGCAGATATTCCTATAGCGTGGTTCCTCCCATTCTTCATGAAGACGAACGCCTTGAATGAGACTCTCGGTGAACTCGTTCCATGATTTGAAACGTCCTGAGATCACCTTGGCAGCATCAGTGATGGTACGATTTAACTCCTCAGCACTGATAAACCCGGCCGAGAAACCTATCCTGGCCAATAATATGATGCTGGAATAGGCCCATGCCGCCGTATCGGGAATCCTTTTTTCCGGGGCTTCCTCGATTTTCCAAACAGCCTTGGTAAGCAGGTTCTGCAGCCAAGCATATTTTGGATCGAGAGAGAGTCTTCCCGCTTCAAAGTGTAGGGCTTGTGAGTCCTGTAAAAGAGCAATGGATTTTCCCAAGTCCCGCGAAGTGGCGATGCCGAACTCTGCCTTCAGATCCTTTGCCGCCTCTTTTTTATTTGTGGGTGGAAAACCACAGGGTTTCGGAAAATAGCCCATCGCCATGCGGATGGGGAGGATGTAGAGGGCTGCATTGTTCGCTTCAAGCGTGGCAGAGGGATTGTTGGGATCCGGCGGAGGGAATTGAAAAGCCTCAGGGTGTTCCGCCTTGTTTTCCATTGCGACTGCGAGCTCATCGTAACCGAGCAAACGTGCCTTGGTGATAGGACTGATTTCATTTTTGTCCTGAAGAACCGGGGAGGCGCCATGTTTGAGTAAATAATCGATTAAAACGGTATCCACTCTGGGAGCAATCGCATGATGCAATGCCGTGGAATCCTGAAAATCACGGAGATTGATATCTGCACCAGCATCCAGAAGAGGCTGAATCACTCCGGCATGGTGAAATTCCATGGCTGACATGATCGGGGTCTCCCCATTGCCCGTTTTACGGAGATTCACGTCTGCTCCATGTGCGATGAGCATGTTCATGATCTCCAGCTCCCCGAAGCCGGCCGCACAGTGCAAAGCCGAACCCCGAATGGGAGAAGCCAAGTTCACATCTGGGTTTTGATCAAGGATCAGGCGGGCTGTATTCCAATCTCTGGCAGTAACAGCCATGATTAGGGGTGTCTGATTCCATTTGTCTTTTATATTCAGTGGCGAACCGGCTTCGATAATCAGCCTCGCGATTCTCGGCTGTTTGAATTGAATGCTGTAGTGGAGGGCCGTGTCTCCGTTTCTATCGATCAAGTCTGTTTTTGCTCCATTCTTCAGGAGGTCTCTCACAATGGGTTCCCATCCCACCTGAGCCGCATCCATGAGGGCGGTTTGGTGATACTGCTCGGAATCCTGTTTATTAATATCCACGGAGGGGATCAACTCCTGCATTTTTTTCAGGTCTCCCTCTTCCACGGCTGCAAACCATGGTTCGTTTGATTTCTTTTCCGGCTTACTTACCTCACCTTTAAAATCAAAGGACCCCACTTGGAATAGTTTGGCCGCCGCCCCGGGTTCTCCGACAAGAACACCAAATCTTGCATTCCAAATCTTGTAGTAACGGCTATGAGGATCGTTCTGCATCCCGCGTAGCGAATAACGGTAAGCTTGATCGTAATCGCCTAACTTGCGGGAGGTCTCCATGCAGAGATTGAGCTGATACTGGTCGCCGGGATCTTTTTGAAAGGCTTTGTCGTAAATCTCCAGGGCTTCCCGGGTTTTCCCAAGGTTCCAGAGGATATCACCCTCGACTTCGTAGTAGCGGCGGAGTTCCACCGGGTTGGATAAAGCTTTCTGTAATGCTTCAAGGGAACTGAGAAAATTTATAAATTCCGGGGATTTGATTTTCAGCCCCTCCAGAAATCCATGCAACTTCAGGAGGGATAAGGTGACACCGGAAAATTGATTGATCTTCTTCTCTTCCATGGCAATGGCTTCCTGAACGATGGGGAGAGCCTCTTGGTTTCTTCCCAGATCTTTCAAAGTAACCGCATAGGCATGCAGGCTCCATGGTTTGCGTTCCATGGAAACTGCAATTTTCCGCTCCTGAAGCGCTTTTTCATGCTCCTCAAGATCGTCGTATAGGTTCGCCAGAGTCTGATGAATAAGCACGGGACCCTGGCCTTCCTTCAGAAGGGAAAGCGTTTTTTGATATTGTTCGACCCCGCAGAGAAGCACTTTTTGGCGTAATTCATCAGGGAGTGCGTAGTGCCGGGATGGTTCCATTTCCTGCCTCGTCAACGTTCGGGACATGACAGCCGCCATCCAATGGATGGGGACGGAATCCGGATGCTCTCCTGCAAGAATCATGAGGGCATTGAAATAATAAAGGGCGGGAGTCACTCTGCGGGAGAG
>CAIKFI010000155.1 GCA_903826635.1 uncultured Spartobacteria bacterium
AGTGGGGCTATTCCAACCGTTGCGTCGACCTTCTCAAGAAAGTAACCGCTTAATTATCTTCTCAACGTGAGGGCAGGAGTACGGGATCTTGATTCCTGAATTTCCTGCCCTCTTCTTTTAAAAAACTTCAAAATCCCTTCGTATCATGGCTAAAAAAACCATCAAGGACCTCGAACTGAACGGCAAACGTGTCTTTATCCGTGTGGACTTCAACGTTCCCCAGGACAAGCAGACCGGGGAAATCACCAACACCCAGCGCATCACGGCGGCACTTCCCACGATTCAGTATGCTTTGGACCACGGTGCTTCCGTCGTGCTTGCAAGCCATCTCGGACGGCCAAACGGTGAAAGGGTTGCCAAATACACCCTCCAACCGGTTGCGCTAAAACTTCAGGAACTTCTGGGACGGCCTGTAAAATTCCTGCAGGATTGCGTTGGATCAGAAGTTGAGGCGGTCTGTGCCGCCATTGCTCCTGGAGAGGTCATCCTACTGGAGAACGTCCGCTTCCACATCGAGGAGGAGGGAAAGTCCAAGGGTGCCGATGGGAACAACTTCAAGGCAGATCCTGCCAAAGTGGCAGCCTTCCGCGCCAGCCTCAGCAAACTCGCCGACGTCTATGTGAACGATGCATTCGGAACTTCCCACCGCGCTCACTCCAGCGTGACCGGAGTCGAACTTCCCGACAAGGTGGCTGGTTTCCTGGTGGAGAGGGAGTTGGCTGCCTTTGCAAGTGTTCTGGACAACCCTGCGCGCCCCTTGCTGGCCATCCTTGGAGGGGCAAAGATCGCGGACAAGATCCCCTTGATCCGAAGCCTCATCGACAAAGCCGACGATATCATCATTGGCGGAGGCATGGCCTACACCTTTCTAAAAGTGCTCAACGGCATGCAGATCGGCAATAGTCTCTATGATCCCGCCGGTGCCGAGATTGTTACCGAACTGGTCACCAAAGCCAAGGAGAGGGGTGTGCGTATTCACCTGCCGGTCGATTTCATCACGGGAGACGCATTCTCGCCGACAGCCAATACCGGAGTGGCAACCGTTGAAAGCGGTATTCCCGATGGTTGGGAAGGGTTTGACTGCGGTCCCAAGACCCGTGATCTCTTCTCCAAGGTCATCGCCTCTGCCAAAACCATCGTCTGGAACGGTCCGTGCGGCGTCTTTGAATTCGATCTTTTTGCCGAGGGCACCAAGGCCATGGCCCAGGCAGTCGCAGACGCAACAACCGCCGGCAGCATCACCATTGTCGGAGGTGGGGATACTGCAACGGCCGCCAAAAAGTTTGGGGTGATCGACAAGGTCACTCACGCCTCCACGGGAGGAGGGGCCTCGTTGGAACTACTCGAAGGAAAAATTCTTCCCGGAGTCGCCGCTCTCAACGAGAAAAACTAGGAGAACCGTTCAAAAATATGCCAATGCCCCGCAAAAAATTCGTAGCCGGCAACTGGAAGATGAACATGACTTCCTCGGAAGTCGCCCCCTACCTGGAAATCTTCCGGAGAGAGACCGAGCACGTGGATACTGTGGACATCACCCTGATCCCGCCCTTCACAGCTCTGGCCAAAACTTCTGAAATCCTTGATGGCACCCAGAGGATTCGTCTCGGGGCCCAGAATATGTCCCCGGAACTCAAGGGAGCCTACACCGGTGAAATCTCCGCGACCATGCTCCGCGACCTCTACGTCCGTTTCGTGCTGGTCGGTCACAGTGAACGGAGACGCTTGTTTGGCGAGACCGACGAAATTGCCCGCCGTAAAATCATCACTGCCCTTGCCACTGAAATTCGCCCCATCCTTTGCATCGGTGAGACGCTCGAAGAGCGACAGGCCGGTCAGGAAAACTCAGTGTTGGAGGGACAGCTTCAGGGGGCCTTGGCAGGCCTCACCAAGGATCAACTTGATGAGATTATCGTGGCCTACGAACCGGTTTGGGCCATTGGCACTGGCCTCAACGCAACCCCGGAGCAGGCCCAGTCAGCCCATCGCTTCATCCGTGACTATCTTGCCAAAACCTGGGGAACCGAGGTTTCCTCACGATCCCGCATCCTATACGGGGGAAGTGTGACTGCAGAGAATGCACGCAAACTCCTCTCCCAGCCCGATATCGATGGGGCCTTGGTCGGTGGCGCAAGCCTTGATCCGAGAGCTTTCGCTGAAATCGTTTCGGCAGCCGTTCCCGCGGAGTAAATCAGCGTCATTTCTCGCAGAGAAGCGGAGGCGCAGAGAATTTGAAGTTTGGCCCTTGGTGCGGCTTTTACTTCATAATTCATCATTCTGACTTCATCCTTGCGGCATCATGCTACGCCGCATCGCCTCCATGCCTTTGGTTCTGCTGTGCGTCATCACGATCACTTTTTTTCTGATCCGCCTTTCACCCGGAGGGCCGTTCGACTCGGAACGCAAGATTCCGCCCGCCATCGAGAAGCAACTTCTCTCCAAATACAAGCTCGACGGCCCCGTTCTTGAGCAATATCGCAGCTATCTCGGCGATCTATTGCACGGGGATCTAAGACTTTCCACAAAATATCGAAATCGCTCGGTGAACGAAATCTTGGCCCAGACACTGCCAGTGACCCTGACTCTGGGTGCGATCGCGTTTTTGCTGGCACTTTCCGGAGGAGTCTGGCTGGGGACATTTGCGGCGGCGCGTCCCGGCACGGCAAGTGAATGGATCTCGTTGAGCCTGACGTTACTGGCCATCTCTCTTCCCTCCTTTGTGCTGGGCCCGCTTCTCATCCTGATCTTTTCCATCAAACTTGCTTGGCTGCCTGTTGGAGGTTGGGGAACCCCTCTCCAGATCCTTTTGCCGGCGCTGACACTTGCCATTCCCTGTGCGGCGGTGATTGCACGACTTCTTCACGATAGCCTCCGCGAAACGCTCGCTGAGGATTTTGTGCGCACGGCAAGAGCCAAAGGCCTGACGGAATCAAGCATTGTCCTGCGACATGCGCTCAGGGTGGCCATTCTTCCCGTGATCTCCTATCTCGGTCCTCTTGCAGCCAACCTGCTCACCGGATCGATCGTGGTGGAGACAATCTTTCATGTCCCGGGGGCCGGAGGCTTTTTTGTGAATTCCATCCTGAACCGGGATGGTTTTCTCCTGGGTGGAGTCGTCATCGTCTACTGTGTCCTCCTCATGTTCTTTAACCTCATCGTGGATATCGCCTACAGGCTGCTGGACCGGAGAATCCAAGGATAAATGAATTTTCTATTCTCCCGACAGGCGCTGGTTTCAAAGCTGGGACTCGGTCTCATGATCGTCCTAGTGATCGCAGGCCCCCTCTTGATGCCGCGTTCATACGGGCTGCCGGGGGATTTAACCTCTGCACCTCCAAGCTGGATACATCTCTGCGGAACGGATCTCAATGGGCGGGACATGCTTTTCCGAATTCTCCAGGGAGGCAGGGTTTCCCTCTTGGTCGGAGTCTGCGGGGCGGCGATCAGTCTCGTGATCGGAACGACCTACGGACTCATTGCAGGCTCTGCCAAGGCAGGGATTGATCATCTCATGATGCGGTTGGTCGATATCCTTTATTCCGTGCCGCGACTCATCTTCATCCTGATCCTAATCAACGCCTTCAACCAACATCTTCAGCAATTCGCGAGCCTTCACGGATGGGACTGGTTGGTCTCCTCCTCACGGATTGTGATCCTGATCTTCAGCCTGGGCCTCATCGAGTGGCTGACCATGGCCAGGATTGTCAGGGGGCAGACCTTGAGCATCAAGGAACGCTCCTATGTGGCGGCCGCCAAAGTTCTCGGCGAAGGATACTGGATGATTCTCCGACGACACATCTTCCCGAATCTGGCCGGGATCGTGCTTGTTTACCTGACCCTTGCCATTCCCTCGGTGATCGTTGACGAGGCCTTCCTGAGTTTTCTGGGATTGGGGGTGCAGGCACCACAATCCAGCTGGGGATCCCTTCTTTCGGAGGGAGCTGCCTCCATCAACCCCTTGAGGAACGCTTGGTGGATGCTGCTTTTCCCATCCTTGGCTATGCTCTCCACGCTTCTGGCGCTCTATTCCTTGGGCAACTCCATGAGACGTTCCATGCAAGCCAAATAAAACCACCGGGGTTAAGGAGAAGAAGGTGATTCATTTAAGACCTTGCATGTCTACTTTCTTTTTGTCAGATCCCCTTTATCCCTTGTGAGCCGCTTCCCTTCTTGATCCCTCCAATGTCGACAAGTCACGATACAAGCATGAGTGAATCTGCGGCACGAACGATTGTGGAGCAACTACGCTCACGGGGTTTCGAGGCGCTTTATGCCGGGGGTTGTGTCCGTGACAGGATCCTCGGGATCGTTCCCCATGATTATGATATCGCCACAAGCGCCCGTCCGGAACAGGTAGAGTCGCTTTTCCCAAGAACCATCCCGGTGGGGGCGCAATTTGGAGTCATCCTGGTCATTGAACAGGGCTCGGAGATTCAGGTGGCGACGTTCCGGGGAGATGGAGCCTACCGGGATGGACGTCATCCGGAGAGTATTCGCTTTACCGATGCGGAGGGTGATGCACGCAGGCGCGACTTTACCATCAACGGCCTATTTTACGATCCGCTCAAGAACGAGATCCTCGATTATGTCGGAGGGAGGGAAGATCTCAGGAGGTCTCTTGTGCGGGCAATTGGAGATCCTCAGGAACGCTTCTCCGAAGACAAGCTCAGGATCCTGAGGGCGCTCCGCTTTGCGACCACACTCGCCTTCCAAATCGATGGGGAGACCTGGAGTGCGGTGTGCAAGCACACCCCGGAAATCCATGCCGTGAGCGCCGAGAGAATCCGGGAGGAACTGGTGAAGATTCTGATCTCCCCGGCCAGAGTGCGTGGATTCGATCTCCTTGATGAGAGCGGTCTCCTTCGGGAGATCCTGCCGGAAATGGAGGCCCTGAAAGGATGTGAGCAACCCCTTGAGTTTCATCCCGAGGGCGATGTCTTCGTCCACACACGACTCATGCTGACAATGCTGGCTCCGAATGCCCCTCTGGGACTTATTCTAGCCGTCCTCTTCCACGATCTTGGCAAACCAGCCACCCGCACGGTGGATGAAACAGGGCGTATCCGCTTCAACGGGCACGAGGGTGTCAGTGAGTCCATAAGCCTAAAGATCCTGCAACGCCTAAGGTTTCCAAATGAGGTCATCGAAGCCGTCCTACCTGCAGTAAGACTTCACATGAGCTTCAAGGATGTCCCAAAAATGCGTGTCTCGACCCTCAAGCGGATGATGGCTCGACCCACTTTCGAGGAGGAACTCGAACTTCACCGCGTCGATTGCCTCGCAAGTCACGGAATGCTCGATAACCACGCCACACTTGTCGCTAAAAGAGTAGAGTTTGCCGGAGCACCCCTTATCCCATCGCCTTTCATCAGCGGTCACGATCTGATAGCCAGGGGATGGAAACCGGGCCCGCGCTTCGCAGAAACCCTACGGGCAATCCAGACTCGCCAACTTGAGGGAACTCTGACCTCAAGAGAGGAGGCTCTTGCCTGGCTTTCGGAACATCAAATAATCCCATTCGACCACTTGAATAAAGAATGAACGGAACGTAGGGTTCGAGAGTCTTACTTATCAGAGTGATGTGTTTTCCTATCCCCCCCCTTAGATCACTCATGGTCTCTATGGCCCTGATCATCCTCGCCCCCGTTGTGGAAGCGACCCAACCGACGTTGATCCACTCTTTCTCGGATCGGGTGGTGACATCAAGTTCGTCTTACTCTGTCGATTTGCAGAATTATTTTAAAGTGGATCCATCTACAAACATGGTGAGAGTCACGACCTCTTTGAATAGTTCCAATGGAGTTCCGCTTGGCTTCACAATTCAGCTGTTTCCTTCAAATGCACCGGTGACGGTAGCCAATTTTCTAGAGTATATAAACAACGGATCCTACATAGACACCCTTATTCACAGAGTCTTCGCTCTTGGTCAGACAACCAATAATCTGCCAACGAACAAAATTGTTCAAGGGGGTGGATTCCAATCATCCAATCTCAACGATATTTTCGCTATCTACGAAACACCAACTCTGTCTCCGATTGCTTTGGAATACTCCCTTCCTAATTCCTACGGGACGATTGCCATGGCGAGAACCTCGGACCCCAACAGCGCGACCTCACAATTCTTTATCAATGCTGGAGACAATAGCGACATCCTTGGGACAAACAACGGAGGGGGATATGCAGTCTTCGGGCAAGTGGTTGGCAATGGGATGAGCGTTGTCGATAAAATCGCAGCACTCACGACCTATAATTTACAAGGGATCTACACCAACTTTCCCTTTAGTGATACTCCATTGAACGGTGTCACCAACGGTCAATCGACATTAAATCCAAATAATTTGGTTTATTTTACACGCTTAGCAACAATCCCATATTTTGCCACGAGTTCGGATCCCTCCAACTATCAGACATTGTTGAGCAATTCCAGGCTTACGATCACCTGCGTCACGAATAATCCCGCCGCCCCCTCCACCATCAGTATCTATGCCACGGATACGAACGGACTTTTCACCAATACGAGCTTCCAAGTTTGGAACAAGACAAACGCAAATCGCCCAATTAATTACCCCGTCTATTCTAACCAAGGATACACACTTAATGGATTTGATATGCCCTTTTATCCAACCACAAGTGATGGAACTCCGGTTCCACCGCAAGACATCCACTTTAGCGGTCCTGTAGTTTTTTCAGGATACACAAATGGATCTAACCATTTCAATTTCACAGGCACAGGTATGGTCTCGTTCACTTATATTCAGCCGGGCAATTTCTTTTACAAGGCGGTAACCAATACCAGTACCTTTATTGTGAGCAAGGGAAGCCAGACCATCACCTTCCCTTCGATCCCCACAAATGGCTTCAGCACCAATCCCTTTACTTTTAGCTCACCGCCCACCGCCTCGTCGGGACTTCCGGTCTCCGTGACAATCCAACCCAATAGTCCCCTAAAAGTGGTGAACAACAAATTCGTGATGACTGGGCTCGGAAATGTA
Organism: uncultured Spartobacteria bacterium; assembly: GCA_903826635.1. GTDB lineage: Bacteria > Verrucomicrobiota > Verrucomicrobiia > Chthoniobacterales > UBA6821 > UBA6821. Next base: position 6,990 of record CAIKFI010000155.1, read on the forward strand.
ACCCTGGAGGCCAATCAGACGGGCAATAATAATTATCTTGCGGCATCACCCGTCTCGAGCTCCTTTACGATCGTGCAAGGTTCCCAATCGATAACCTTCCCAACAATCAGAAACACCCCCCTCCCCTCAGCCCCGTTCAAGTTGAATGCAACCGCCTCCTCAGGACTGCCCGTCAGTTACGCGTTGGTCGGGGCAAATAATCCCGCCACATTGATCAACGGAAACACCCTGAAAATCAACGGCCCCGGGTTGATTGCCATCGTGGCGAATCAGATGGGAACCAATCTCTTCACTCCAGCCTTACCTGTGACCAACAGCTTCCAGGCCGGCTACAATCAGACCATTGCTCCATTTTCCCACATTGCCGGAAGAACCTACGTCAATCCCTCGTCCACTCTGACGATCAATGTTCCAAAATCCTCGTCGGGACTTCCCGTGCTTTTGAGCGTGAAGTCGGGACCGGCTTCCATGAATGGACCCAACTCGATTTTGATCACAGGGGCAGGAACCATTGTCCTAGGCGCCAATCAGTCGGGAAATTCAACCTACTTCGCAGCCCCTGAAGTAACGACCAGTTTCAATGTGGCAAAAGCCGCTCAACAAATCTCCCCCTTCACAAACCTGCCAACAGCCCTAACAAACGGCATGCACTTTACTGTTACCCCACCTGTATCAACCGATACGAACACTCCAGTTACCATCCTTGCATCAGGTGCAGGAATCATTTCATCCCTCAACATGGTTACGCTGAACAATTCGGGTAAACTCATCCTCACAGCAACGAATGCCGGCGACAGAAACTATCTTCCCATATCGATTTCAGCGAATATCCCCGTCGCCATAGGGAACCAGACGATCACGTTTCCTTCAATTGACTCTCAATACATAGGGACAACGCTGTCACTCATGGCAACTTCCTCTTCAGGACTACCCGTGACTTACAGCATCAACGCGGACTCGTCCAATAATATACTGAAAAGCAACACCATCATCTTGAATGGTTTTGGTGGTGTCACAGTCGTAGCTAAGCAGAATGGAGGCTCCGGCTGGAATCCAGCAACACCCGTTACTAATAGCTTCTCTGTTATACCAGATCCAGGGAACAGTGGAGGTGGCGGTGTTATCATAGTCAACGGCAATCACTAAAGTGGTACACAGCACTCTTTTCCCAACTGATTTTGAATTCTGCAGGGGGGAAAAATCCCCCTAAACTCAGCAAACGTGCGGTCAAGGATAGTAGCACCAATCCACCTCATTATGGCCTCTTTATAGGGTCGGATAGAGGTGAAAGTTGTGGAGGATATCCACCTCTCTCCTGTTACTTAGGAGATTAGGAGAGTTTCTGAGTAACGGACGTCTGGTAGATCATTTGGCCCGAGCCATCGATCATCCTGATCTCCATAAGCTCCGGCTTCAGGGAGACCGCCATGAAGCCAGGTTGAGATTTTGAGTATTTGGACTGTTCAATCATTTTCGTGGGTCGAACCGTCGATCCGGCCCCTGATCCGAACAGATTCACCCCCCCAGCCTGCAAATGCTGAAGATCATGATCATGCCCGGCAAAATAGGCCTGAACCTTGTATTTCTCGAGCAGTGGAAGGAGGTGCTCGATCAACTCGGGCGTGTCTCCATGCTCGCCTCCCGAGTAGATCGGATGATGGCCGATCACAATTTTCCAAGGAGCGGTTGACTTGGCAAGTTGCTCCTCGATCCATCCGAGTTGCTTGGTGCTATCCTGACTCCTAATCTGTGCCCCCATCCGCAGATCCTTCGCATAGGAATGAATAAAGGGATTGGTATCGATGTAGATCAGATCAGCGGGCACCCCTCCGGGGATTTGCTCGTTACGGACAAAGAAGCGGTCCGGCATATTCCAACGCGTGTTGACCTTGGCATAGTCGAGTTGGGCCTGGCAGTTCCCCCTGTAGTCATGGTTCCCAAGAATCACCTGCCAGGGAACCTGCAGGGAGGGAGCGGTATAGACCTGCTCGAATGAGGTCTTGAACTGAAGATCATCGACGGAGGAGACCCCGTAATCGTAGAAGTTGTCACCAACCGAAACGATGAAACGCGCCCCGATCTGATCAGCGGCAATTCCCATCTGACGAGCCACGTCGAGTTGATCCTTCTGACCTTTTCGTCCCCAATCACCGAAAACCAGAAAGTTAAGACCCTCGGGTGATGTCGGGGATGATGCGGCAAAAAGACCTCGGGAAAGGAGGGGGCCCGTCAGTGCAACCTGAGCAGTGGCAACGAACAATGTCCGGACAAATTCTCTGCGTGAAAGACTCATCCCTTTACTCAATCGTTTTGGAAAATCCTCAGCAACTTCAAATCTCTTGTTTGGTGATCAAGACCAAGACCGTGAGGGATCCTTTCCCTTCACTCGTTGTCAGTCTTGTTCCGCCGCATTGTGAACCCTGTAACCGGCAACAAACTCACGTCGGAATTCCGCAAAGGATCCATCCAGAATAGCACCCCTCATTCGTCTCATTAGGGAGAGATAAAAATGAAGGTTGTGAAGGGAGATCAACCTCAATCCGAGGATCTCCTCCGCCTTCACGAGATGTCGCAGATAGGATCTGGAAAAGTTGGAGCATGCGGGACAGGTGCATCCCTCCTCGATCGGCAGGGGATCGCTGATGTAGGGGGCATTCTTGAGATTCATCGTTCCCTTGGCGGTAAAGGCGGTGCCGTTCCGGGCGATCCGTGTCGGGAGGACGCAGTCGAACATATCGATTCCACGCGCCACCATCTCCACGAGTTGAGGAGGAGTTCCAAGGCCCATGGCATACCGGGGAGCATTCTCCGGGAGAAAGGGGATACTCGATTCCACCGCTTTCATCATCTCAGGCTCGGGTTCACCAACGCTGACACCCCCCACGGCATAACCATCGAATCCGATCTCGACTAGGGAGCGTGCCGCCCGCTCCCGAAGATCCGCATGCGAACTTCCCTGAACGATTCCAAAAAGAAGGGGGCGCCCCTCCTCCGGCTGTGTCCGCCACCAGTCGCGGGAACGTCTTTCCCAACGGGTAGTCAATGCCAGACTTTTTTCAGCTTCTTCGTAGGAGCATGGGAACGGGGGGCACTCGTCGAATGCCATGACCACATCGCTGCCGAGATCCCTCTGGATTTGCATCGATGTCTCGGGACCGATAAAGGTGGGAGTCCCATCCAGATGATTCTGAAAATGAACACCCTCTTCCGTGATTCGCCGGAGTTTGGAGAGTGAAAAAACCTGATATCCCCCGCTATCAGTTAGGATGGCACGATCCCATCCCATGAAACGGTGAAGCCCCCCCATTTCAGCAATTACTTTCTCCCCGGGGCGCACATGCAGGTGGTAGGTGTTGCTGAGTATGATCCTCGCCCCCATCGCCCGTAACTCATCGGGAGAGACCGCCTTCACCGTGGCCTGAGTGCCGACAGGCATGAAGACCGGCGTCTCCACATCACCCCGGCGCGTATGCAGGATGCCGGCTCGGGCCTTGCTCGTGGGATCGGTATGAAGAAGGGTGAAGGGTGATGCTGAACGACTCACAGGGATGATGAAGAAGAATTGTTAGGCTGAAGACTGAAGGCTGTAAGTGGGAGAAAAATAACAAAAGAATAGGTTCCAGGGATTCACCATCCCTTTCTTTCACTTCATCCCGATGAGTTATTCTCAGTTCCTGAAACCGTTCTCAAGATCCCAGACGACCTTGCCTCCAACGATTGTCGTGAGAGCCCTTCCACGCAGAGGGAATTCATGGAACGGAGTGTTTTTGGAGAGGGATGGCGAGTGGTTCCTGTCATGGGTCCAAGAATGATCAGGATCCAGTATGGTGATATCCGCTGGGGAACCGCAACTAAGGGTGCCGCGATCCAAACGAAGCAGTTTTGCAGGGTTGACCGTAAGAAGTGTGATGATCTGAGGAAGGGTTAGCACCTTGCGTTGGTGAAGGAGGATTTCAAGAAATACAGCCAATTCGGTCTCCAAGCCGAGCATGCCGAACGGAGCCTGGTCAAACTCCACCTCCTTCTCGTAAGGGGCATGGGGGGCATGATCGCTGGCCAGGATCGTGATGGTTCCGTCGGCAATACCCGCGATAATTTCGTCGATATCAGCGGCGGTGCGGAGCGGAGGATTGACCTTGAAGGTTGTATCGAAGGTTTTGAGCCTTTCGTCCGTCAGGGAGATGTGGTGGGGACAGGCCTCCGCCGTGATGGGGACACCACGGAGCCGAGCTTCCCGGAGCAGACGGACGCTTCTGGCAGAACTGATGTGCTGGCAGTGGATCGGGTGTCCCGTCTCCTCGGCAAGCAGGATGTTGCGCGCTACAATAAGATCCTCCGCAAGCGATGGCCAACCGGGAAGTCCAAGCCGAGTGCTCCACTCGCCCTCGTTCATAACACCGTCCGCACTCAACGTCGCCTCCTGACAATGATCCATGACGGGAAGTCCAAACTGGCGGGCATATTCGACGGCCCGTTTCATGACTCCGTGATTCTGGATGCAGCGACCATCATCGGTGAGTGCAACCACTCCGGCCTGCGCCAAGGCGCCGATGGGGGACATCTCTTCACCGGCCAACCCACGGGTGATGGCACCCGTGCAGTAGACATTCACGCAGGCCGTGGAGGCGGCTCTCTCCTGAATCCAGGCCACCGTTGAGGGACTGTCCGCCACGGGAGAGGTGTTCGGCATGCAGACGACCGTGGTGAAGCCGCCAAATGCCGCGCATCTCGCCCCGGTGGCGATGGTCTCTTTGTGCGATTGGCCCGGCTCGCGGAAATGGACATGAATGTCGATCAGGCCGGGAGTCACCACCTTTCCGGACGCATCGATGACTTCAGCGCGGGATGGCTTCTCATTTACTAGGATTCCGTCGCGGACATGGATGTCGCGGATTTCATCGATCCCGTTGGCTGGATCGATCACGCGGCCTCCCGTAATGTGCAGTGAGTGACTCATGAGCTTTATTGATCGGTTGCAGAGGAAGCCATGGGAGCTCCTCCCGAGCAGAGGTAGAGGACGGCCATCCGAACGGCGAGACCATTGGTGACTTGGTCGAGGATGACACTGCCCGATCCATCGGCAACCGAACTGTCGATTTCCACGCCGCGATTCATCGGTCCGGGATGCATGATCAGGCAACCCTCCTTGAGTTGCGAAGCCCGCTTTTTTGTGAGTCCGAACCGGGAAGTGTATTCCCCTACCCCAGGAAAATATTCCCTCTTTTGCCGCTCGTGCTGGATCCGCAGCAGATTGATCACATCCGACTGCTCAAGAATCTCGTCGATGCTGTTGGCAATCTCCACACCGAGACACCCAAAAGTAGCCGGCACAAGCGTTGGCGGCCCGACCAGTGTCACTTTGGCACCGAGTTTGGTCAGAAGCTGAATGTTGGAACGTGCGACCCTGCTGAAGAGGATATCCCCGACAATCGCCACGCGGACTCCCTCGATGCGTCCCAACTTCTCCCGGATCGTGAAAGCATCCAGAAGTCCTTGGGTGGGGTGCTCATGGGCACCATCACCCGCATTGATCACGGAGGCATTGAGTCGGTCAGCCAAAAAGCGGGCGCTCCCAGCCGACTTGTGGCGAATGACAATGAGGTCGGCCCTGAGGGCCTCAAGATTCCGGGCCGTATCGAGAAGGGTCTCACCCTTCTCCAGACTTGAAGCGGATGCCGAGATATTCACGACATCGGCGCTGAGGCGCATCGCTGCCAATTCGAAGGAGACCCTGGTGCGGGTGCTTGGCTCGATGAAGAAATTGACGAGCGTCTTACCCCTGAGTGCCGGCACTTTCTTGAGATTCCTCTCACCGACCCCCTTGAAGGCGGTTGCAGTGTCCAGAACCGTCATCAATTCCGAGGCCGTGTGATCGGCCAGGGCGCAGAGGTCTTTGTGTTTCCAGTTTCTGGTCATCGGGAGGAAGCAGCAGTTCTGATCAGTGTTACGGAATCAGGCACCCCGTCGATTTTCTCAAAGCGGACCCTGATCCGGTCGCCGGTCGCGGTGGGAACGTTTTTTCCGACAAAATCAGCCCTGATCGGAAGTTCCCTGTGGCCCCTGTCCACCAAGGCTGCAAGTTGGATGCGAGAGGGACGTCCGAAGGAGGCGATGGCATCCATCGCGGCCCGGCAACTTCTTCCCGTATAGAGCACATCATCAACGAGCACCAAGGGGCGGCCGTCGAGATCAAGGGGGAGTTCCGTGAGTTCCAGCATGCTGACCCGGGCCCGTGTGGCCAGATCATCCCGATGCATGGAGATATCCACCACTCCGAGCATCGGGGAGACACCCTCGATCTCGGAGATATGGGAGGCGATTCTTTGTGCAATAATTTTCCCGCGGGTGGGAATCCCTGCCAGCACAAGCCTCTCCAGATCCTTGTTCTGTTCGATGATCTCGTGCGCGATCCTGCGGATCGCTTTCCTGATTGCATCGGCATCCATCACCACTGACAGATCCTCCTCAACCTGGAGGGCGTCCGATGCGGTTTGTGTGTTGTCTTTTTTCATGATCCTTGGGGGCCTCGCTGGACCCGATTAAAGGAATCGTTCGATCAGTTCATACTCTTCGCAGAGAGCCTTGCTCGACGCCAAGCCGCTCTGTGCTTCATCATCCAGTCGAGCAGGGCCTTTTCAAATCCTATATCACGTCCGGCCTTTTCACTCTCAACCCACTTGTGACGGAGGATCTCTTCCCGCTCAGCAAGAAACTCCCTGTAAATGGTCGAGTTCTTGAGCAAGCTTCCAGCATCCGACGGTTTCAAGGCGCTAGGCACGTTAATCATGATATAGCATCTCTGGCAGTCCAGTCAAGGTGAAGACATGAAAACGAAGAACCAAACTCCCCCCATTTTGACTGAACCACGGCCGGGTTTTCTCTGAAAAAGATCGGCTCGTCGCTTTCTTGCGTCATTTCATGGATGATTTAAGATAAACAGATGAAGTATGCAGTCCTAGGCGCAGGCAATATGGGGGGGGCCCTTATCCGCGGCATGATATCCGCAGGGATCGCCCGGGCGGATGACATCGCCATTTCCTCCAGCACCCCCTCCTCTTCAAAAAAATCAGCCCTTTCACTTGGGGTCCAATCGTGCGCTTCCAATACCGAGGCCGTTGCCGGGGCCAACATGATTTTTCTCTGTGTGAAGCCCGCTCAGGCGCTAGGGGTCGTCAGCTCCCTCGCCGGTGAACTGGATGGAAAACTCCTCGTCTCTATCGTTGCCGGTATCCGCTCCGAAGATCTCCACCGATCCACACTGGGGTCTGCCCGCATCCTGCGAGCGATGCCGAACACCGCGGTCAGAATCAGAAAGGGAGTCACGGCAATTGCCCCCCACAGATCCTCTTTCATTGAGGATTTCAAATTGGTGCGGCAGGTTTTTTCCTCGGTTGGTTCCGTCCTAGAAGTCACGGAGGAGTCCTTGGATATCGTCACGGCCGTCAGCGGTAGCGGCCCGGCCTTCGCCCTGCTGATGCTGGAATCGCTCGCCCAAGGGGGGATTGATGGCGGGCTCGATTCCGATGCAGCGACGATTTTTGCCGCCGGCGCCATGGCGGCTGCTGCGGCACTCGTCACGGAAACCGGTGAAGCCCCGTCGGTCCTGCGTAAACAAATCACAAGCCCTTCCGGAACAACGGCCGCTGGATTGGGAGTTCTTGAGTCATCGAACTTCCCAAGCATTGTCCGGGAAGCCGTGAGAGCGGCAAGGGATCGTTCCGTCGAACTCTCTAAAACCCTGTGACCTTCCGGATTCGACCGGGCCATCTCGCACTGGTGGCCCCAGGCATTGCAGCCATACTGTTCACCCCGTCCCTGCTTGCAACACCGGGAACAAATTCCCAAGTCACCACGATCCCCGACCATGTCGTTCAATTGGCATCGCGGGCTGAACGTTCGTTTGCCGGAGGCAATCTCAAGGAAGCGGAATCTTGCTATGGCGAGGCTTTGAAAAGTCTTGGGGAGACTCCCCCTCCAGCCACCCTACTCATTAGTTTCGCCGCAGTGGAGACCCGTCTGGGCAAGATTTCTGAGTCGAGAGCGCTGCTCCGCAAGGCCCTCTCGATCGATCTCAACGGCGGATCAGCATGGATGCTTCTAGGAATGAATGCGCTGGAACAGAAGGACTACGAAGAGGCTGTCGCGGATCTCGTTCAGGCAACCCTTCATGACGGGAAAAACCCGCGTGCCCACAATTATCTGGGCATGGCAACCGGTAAAAAAGGTTGGAAGGATGCCTCCGAACAGGAATTGAGAAGGGCCGTGGAACTGGACCCGAATTACGCTGATGCCAACTTCAATCTGGCAGTTCTCTACCTCAGTCGCACTCCTCCCCTTTACGAACTGGCTCACCGTCATTATCAAAGGGCACTCGATTTGGGAGCCACCCCTGATCCGGCTATTGAGAAACTGATTGCCAAATCTGTTGCCACTCCTCCCTCGACTTCTTCAACCTCTTCCTCTTCTTCAACTTCCGAAACATCGACCCAACTTCCTTAATAAACCCTTAAGTGTTTGCCATGAAAGTTTTACGTTTGATCGCTCTTTTTCTGTTCTCGTGTGCCCCGTTGCTTCTCTCCGCCCAGCCACCCGATGTGAAGGGAGTTTCGATTATTGTTATTGATGCTGTTTCAGGGGAGGTGCTCTATCAACGCAATCCGGATGAAAAACGACCTGTCGGGAGCACCCAAAAACTCCTAACATCCCTCATTGTTGCGGAAAAGGGAGATCTGAATAAGGAGGTCGTCATCGATCCCATCGATGAGCACGCCGAGCCCACGACACTGCAACTCAAACCGGGCACATCGTATACCAGGGGCACCCTCCTGACGGCACTCCTTGTCAAGAGCCCCAATGACGTTGCCAGAGCCCTGGGTCGTGACGCCGGGGGAACCCTCGAGGATTTTGCTCAACTCATGAATGCAAAGGCGGCCTCCCTGGGAGCCAACTCCTCGCATTTTGTGAATCCAAACGGGCTTCCAGCCGACGATCAATACTCCACGGCCTCAGATATGTCGCGAATCGCAAGGGCGGCTTATGCCAATGCCACCCTGCGCCCCATCATGGCCACAAAATACCTCCCCTTCCGTTATGCGGACGGGCATGTCCACATGCTCAGAAACACGAACCAAACGATGCGTGACAACTGGTTTTGCACGGGAATGAAGACCGGCTATACCGACAAGGCCAAGCACTGCCTCGTCTCCAGTGGAAGTTACAACGGCAAGGATGTCATCACGGTGATTCTCGGCAGCACGAAGGAGCGCATCTTCACGGATTCTGCACGGATGCTTAAATGGGCGCTGGGGCTACCCCAGAATACAAAATCACCGACAATCAGGGCCACCCGTAAAATCAGAAACCCCTCCCCCTCACCGACCCCTCGCAGCACGCATCATAAAAGGAGTTCTTCCAACAGCAATCACCCAACTTCATGAGCAGGAGCTATCAACTCCAACCGGCGGCGAGCTCCGACACCGGCATTGAATTTGCAAAGGTTCTCAATGAACAGCAACTCCGCGCAGTCACCGCCCCAACGGGGGCTCACCTGGTTATTGCCGGGGCCGGCAGCGGCAAGACCAGGACACTCACTTACCGCGTGGGGTGGCTCCTTGAGCAGGGCTACCGTCCCGGAGAAATCCTCTTATTGACCTTCACCAACAAGGCCGCCAGGGAGATGTTGGAGCGTGTGAACATGCTCCTTCCCGGATCCGCAGAAGGGATCTGGAGCGGCACCTTCCACTCCATCGGACACCGGATTCTAAGACGCCATCCCGAAGTCATTGGTTTCTCCGAGGGTTTCTCGATCATGGATCGCGAGGATCAGGAGGAGTTGCTGGAGTCCGTCGTCGCGCGGCTGGGATTCCGGACCAATGACAAACGCTTCCCGAAGGGACAGGTTCTCGCGGAGCTCATCAGCCTTGGCTGCAATACAGGCGAAACCCTTAGAACCCTCCTGGCCCGCCGTTATAGGTATTTCATCGATCTGGAGGAACAGATCGCGCAGGTCTCAACGGCCTACGAGGGAAGGAAAAAAGAGGTCAACGCCCTTGATTTTGACGATCTGCTCTCCAAGACCCATGAACTCCTCCTTACCAATCCGGAAATCGCAGAGACCTATCAGCGGCGCTTCAGGGCCGTCCTGGTTGACGAGTATCAGGATACCAACCGACTGCAAGCCGGACTGATCGACACACTCGCGGCCATTCACAAGCACATCATGGTCGTTGGCGATGATGCCCAATCGATCTACTCATGGCGTGGAGCGGACTTTGCCAATATCTTGGAATTTCCGAAACGCTACCCCGGCTCAACCATTCATCGGATTGAGACAAACTACCGAAGCGTCCCCCAGGTTTTGGAACTGGCCAACGCCTCCATCCTGAACAATCCCCGCCAGTTCAAGAAAGAACTCCATGCCGTCCGCAAACCGGGAGTGAGCAAGCCCGCGCTGGTTCCCCTTGCCACCAACAATGAGCAGGCCTCCTTCATTGCCCAGCGCGTGCTTGAGTTGCACGACGAGGGGATCGATTTTCGGGAGATCGCCGTTCTCTACCGCGCCCACTATCACTCCATGGAGATCCAGCTTGAGTTCACCCGAAGAGGGATTCCCTTCGGCATCACCAGCGGACTCCGTTTCTTCGAGCAGGCACACATCAAGGATGTCGCCTCATTCCTCAAGTTTGCCAGCAATCCAAACGACGAGGTCGCTTTCAAGCGCATGATCCGACTCCTTCCCGGGATCGGCTCCAAGACCGCGGAGAATCTCTGGCAGCAGGCGGTGAAGATTCTCGAAGGAAGCCGCCGCTTCCTCCTCCTTGAGAAAGGGTGCAAGCCCCCCTCCAAGGCTCAGGGTTCATGGAGTCAACTGGTGACGACACTTGCAGGTCTCGCCCCCTCGGGAATACCGGCGCCTCCCTGTGACATGATCACATCGGTCATGAAGTCCCTCTACGATGATTACATGCAGGCGAAGTTTGCGAACTACGAGGCCCGCCGTGATGACCTGAACACTCTAGCCAATTACGCAAAGCAGTTTGATCAGACCGATGAGTTTCTCGCGCAACTCACCCTGCTGGGTGGCACCGAAACCAGTGAGGTGAAGGGGAGTGATGACGAGGAGGACCGTGTCTGTCTCTCAAGTATTCACCAGGCCAAGGGACTCGAATGGCAGGCCGTTTTCCTTGCATGGCTCACGGAGGGGATGTTTCCGGGAACCCGATCCCTGGAGGACGATGCCTCCTTGGAGGAAGAACGCCGCCTCTTCTACGTCGGAGTGACCCGCTGCAAAGACGAACTTTACCTCACCTACCCGGAACTGCGCCTCAACGCCGCATATGGGGAGGCATTCCAGCGTCCCTCCCGGTTTTTGGAAGAATTACCCGAACATCTCACCGAACGGTGGGAGGTCGCCCGGGCCGTTGCCCGTTTCACCCCGCAGGGAGCACGCCAGGTTCAACGTCATCAACAACACCCCTTTGATCCCGCCGACGAATCTCAGGAGCCACCTTGGGAAGACTGAACCTGTGCTGGTGAAGGCAGGCATTGCAGAATGGGCCTTTGACGGATTCGATAAAAGTGAACTGGACGAAATTAGCAAACTCGGCACTTTCGAAATCTCTCAGGAGCTTTTTAAGAGGGCCAACCGGCTTAAAACCTTTCACATTTAAAATACAATAGTAATCTTCAATTATCATGAAAGCCCTATCCCCTGAAGAGATTGCCTCCTATTTGACTCAACTGGCCGTCTTGTTGGCGGTCTCTTACATCGGGGGGCAAATCATGAAGCGGTTCAAGCAACCCGCTCTCGTTGGCAACATTTTGGGGGGAATGCTAATCGGACCCTCCGTGCTGGGGCACTGGCTCCCGAAACTGCAACTCTCGATATTCAAGCCTGACCAGAATCAGGCAAATATGCTGTCGGCTATCGCTTGGGTGGGGCTTCTCCTTTTTCTGATGGAAGCCGGTCTTGATGTGAAACTCGATGTCTTGAGGCGTAACGGAAAATTAAGCGTTCTGGTTTCCGCCGGGGGAATCATCTTGCCGTTGATCTGCGGATTCGTTTTGGGCCAGCACCTCCCCGAGCAGATGTTGGTTCACCCAAACGATCGACTCTCCCTATCCCTCTTCTTGGGTGTCTCAATGGCCATTTCGGCGCTTCCACCGATCGCCATGATCCTGCGGGAGAAGAAAATGATCCGCAATAAGGTGGGACAGATCGCCTTGGGTGCCGCCATGCTGGATGATGTATTCGCCTGGGTTTTAGTAGCCGTCTCCACCGGACTGTACCTGACGGGAAGTTTCAGTGTTCTTGCGGCGGCAAAGTCGGTTGGGGCCGCCGTGCTCTTTCTTGGGCTCAGTTTTGTAGTGGGCCGTCCGCTTTTACGAAGGTTCATGCAATGGCATAACGAATTTGCTCCCGGGGCCTCCGCTCAGCTTTCCGTCCTGATTGTCTTCGGTATCACGGGCAGCCTGATCACCATCTGGCTCGGCTTGGAATCAGCATTCGGGATCTTTGTTGCCGGTATTTTGCTGGCTTCGCTCCCCATGCTCCAACGCAATGCGGTAAACGCATTGAGCCTGATTATCTCCTCTTTTTTGGCTCCTCTTTATTTTGGTCTGGCCGGCCTTCGCTTGAACCTCTGGGACGTGTTGAACTGGCATACATTCAGCCTTCTTCTGCTGGTTATTAGCCTTGCCTTTGTCGGCAAACTGATCGGTGTCTATCTGGGGGCGTGGGCAGGAGGCATGTCACTCTGGGAGCGCTTGGCCATGGGATTCGGGATGAATGCCCGGGGAGGAACCGAGATCATTATCGCCACACTTTGCCTCTCCATTGGTCTGCTAACGCGTGAGTTGTACTCCATTATCGTCGTGATGGCGATTGTCACTGTGATTCTTTCAGGCCCTCCGATGGCCTGGGCGTTGGGACATATCCGGACGAAAAAGGAAGAGATTGATCCCTCCACTCCGGAATTCCTTATTGATGAGGCCCTTGTTGACCCCCATCAGGCGCTGGACCTCGCTGAGTCAGAAGAGTTGCGGTTGGCCGAACGTCTGCGTTTTTATTGCCGGGCCATGGGGCCCGCCTCTCCTCATAGGGAAGAAGCTGATTCGATCCGACGCCCCTTTTCCTCCGTCGCGCAGGCAGTGGAAAATTATCTACAGAAAATCGCCAGCAACTCCCTTTGTCCCAACACCAGCCTGCAACTTATCCGCCTCCAAAACCAATTGGGATTGCTCCGTTATCTTGAGGACAGCCTGCGCATGCTTTATGTGAGTTCGGAGAAAATCCCGGAGTCTGGTTCGTTCGGAAAGAATCTTGCCACTTATGCGGAGAGGTTGGATTTCCTGCTTGTTGCAATGAAGGATGCCATGAAACACAAGGATTCGACATCAGCCCCAACGCTGCTTTCCTTAACGGAAAACGACGGAGAACTTATGGCCAATGTTCGCAACGATTATCTCAGGGATGAATCCGGCCCTGATTCGCCTGAACGATCGGCCTTTTTTCAGGTTGCTCATGGGTTTGAGCAAACCCTCTGGCTGTTAAATCGCATCGCTTTGCTTGCGCAGCCAATCATCGAAATGGAGGCGTCCTGCAAAACAGAGCTCACAGGGGGAAGATCGCCGCAACCAGTTGTTGCATAAGCAGGCCAAAGCTCACTTTACTTCTTAGGGCAAACGGGATTCCAAAAGGAAAAAGTCCTGTCAGGAATTCAACCCAGCCTGTGAACCTCAGCTTCCGGAGGGCGAGGATCAGCAGGCAACTTCCTTTTTGCCGTATTGCTCTGCTGCGACTTTCACAGATCTCAAGCATTGGTCGATCACCCAGAGTATAGTTGCCACCACAATACCAGTTAAGATGCTGTAGAGGTTGATTAGAGTGGCATGGAACGTCTGGTCAGGTTGAGCATTCACGGCAGATCCTGTCAGAAAAATGATCAAAAACCACGAAAGGTAAGCAAATGAAACCCTAAGCCAGTTTATTAACCAAACAATGGCCAGGAAAGCCGACATGAAAACCATCAGCTTGTTTATTGAGGAACTGATTACTGTCAAACGTCAGAGCCAGAAGCAGTGAAGCAATCCCCATAATGTAAGTCATCGGAAGGCGCGATTTGTCTCGTGTGCTGTAGAGCGTGATTCCCCAGACAAGCGTCACCATCACAAGGAACGCGGAGGCAAGATAATCAATGCCAGGCCGTTTTCCTTGCATGGCTCACGGAGGGGATGTTTCCGGGGACACCCGATCCCTAGAGGACGATGCCTCCTTGGAGGAAGAGCGCCGGCTCTTCTACGTCGGAGTGACCCGCTGCAAAGACGAACTCTACCTCACCTACCCGGAACTGCTCCTCAACACCGCCTATGGGGAGGCATTCCAGCGTCCCTCCCGGTTTTTGGAAGAATTACCCGAACATCTCACCGAACGGTGGGAGGTCGCCCGTTCC
>CAIKFI010000156.1 GCA_903826635.1 uncultured Spartobacteria bacterium
AGACTCCAAAGCAAGAAAATCCTCTGGTGAGACGCAAAAAACCTCCAGTTACACTGAAATACTGATCAAGAACGAGCCAATATGATTAGAAAAGCAGTAGTTTCTGATTATTGCAATAAGATGATTGACTATATCTTAATAGCTGGTAAGATTAGTCAATGATCAATGCATCCTCAACGACAACACCCATCATGGGAGAGATAAAGGTGCTTGAAATGCCGAAACAAGATCAGTCGGAGGAGACTACCCATTTCGTGGCTACTTTCAAAGATAACGGTGAGCCGCTTTTTAAGATCTATACCAAGAACACCCACGACAAGCTGGCATTGATACAATCCGTCAGAATGAAGATGGATATGGAATACGAAGAGGTGCAGAAATCCTTGCGAGGATTGTGTCACCACTACACGGCAGTTGCCTAAATTCCTTTCAGCAACTTGTTCAGACGGTCTTTATCATTCTGAATCTCATCAACCACGCTTGCAGGAAGGATCGACCAGAATTTATCGGTGTCAGAACTTTTAACCACTTGCTTGTAGTGCTTCTTGATCATCTTGAGAGAATTCCCCATCTGCTCCGCCAAGTGTCCTCGTTGTTTGTATTTTTGGAGCCAATATGAAGCCATCGTGTGTCTGCAAATGTCGCAATGCCAGACAGCACCATCTGGATTCTTTCCTCTCACCTTGTAACCAAGATGGACTCGGAGCTTTTCCATTTGAGTGCGGTAACTTTTTTGCTCAACGATGAATCCTTCCTTTTTGCCAGTGAAGCTTTCCAGCCAGTACTTCAGCGTTGGTTCGATTTTAACATTCCTTCCTTCCCTCGTCTTTGAGGTCGGTGCCAAGACTCTGATTTCTAATTCGTCGATGTGTAATTGCTCCCATTTGAGAAGTTTGCATTCATTGGGACGCAAACCAGCAAAAAGACTGATAGCAAAATACGGAACCAGTGCAGGAAATGATGTTTCGCAAGTTTTCATCAGAGTCGTGCACTCTGCTACGCTGAAAATCTGAACCTCCTTCTCTGGTACAACGATCTGGATATCTTGGAGTGGGTTCTCATTTATGAATCGCTGTCGTTTGCACCAATTGAAAAATTGGGAGAACAAGTTTCTGCGATTTTGTTTTGCCCTGAAGCCTACGCCAAGTCCATCAAGGTAATCCTGCATTGACGATTCTGTGATCTCCAAGATGCGGAGAGTCCCAAAATTCTTCTCCAAGATCTTGGAAGTCTTTCTGATGTCATCAACCGTGTCCTTACGAAGAACCCTGTTGTTGGAGATGGTTTTTGCAGCAAGCCATTGTGCCGAAAGGTTGGCAACGGTTGCACTGTCAGCTTTGGCTTTTTCCCTCTTGAGATGAGCTTCGTAAAAGTCACAGGCATCTGCTATGGTCTTTCCGTACTGATCCAAACGATTTTTGGCACGAATTGCCATGACACGAACTTCAGCCTCTAAAGCCAGTCCCTCAGTGCCTTGTGCGTCAAAATCACGTTTGATTTCATCTGCACGATCAAGTGCTTCTTGCTTCGATGAAAAGGCTTCTCGCTTGCCATTTGTCGCTTTACGACGAGCGTCAACTTGGTAGAAACTTTGCCCAAGATGATCTTTGATAATTCTGATTCTTGGAAAAGTTTTCCTAAGAGGTCTCTTTTTCTTGGGTTTGACACTGCTGGACATGCTGCTGTGGATAATAATTTGTCATATTTTTGTCAAGTATGGCTGGCAAAGCTCCACTTAAAATACTCTGTAAACCATTCATTTTCAGCTTCTTAGCGCTCGTAGCTCATCGGATAGAGCAGGGGTTTTCTAAACCCTTGGTAGCAGGTTCGATTCCTGCCGGGCGCACCAGCTTTTTGCCCAATATTTGCCTTGGACCGGAGGGCCTATGTCCGACAGTCGCCGAGTGCATATTTTTTCCTATCCGTGCAACTTTTCTGTATAAAGGGTGTTTCCATATCCTCCTACCATGATGAAGAAACTCCTCCTGACCTTGTCTCTTGCCGGCCTCACGCTCCCCTCGGTATTTCCAGCCGATCAAGCCCCATCCACGAACCCCTCCACCACGGCATCAACACCGACCCCAGCCAATACCCAGAAGAAGCCCAACATCATTTTCTTCCTGATGGACGACCTCGGCTGGAAGGATCTCTCCTGCATGGGGAGCACCTTCTACGAGTCTCCTGCGATCGACCAACTGGCCGCGGATGGCTTCCGGTTCACCCGTGGGTATGAGGCAGCTCCCCGCTGCGTTCCCTCACGTCTCTCGATCTTGACTGGTAAGGACCACAACCGTCCCGAGCTTCGCGGCGAAACCGGCCTGCCGCTTGATCAGGTCGTCTATGCGAGCCTCTTCAAGGATGCAGGTTACAGCACCTTCTTCGCGGGGAAGTGGCACGAGGGACAGCAAGGCTTCTGGCCGCAAGATCATGGATTTGAGATCAATAAGGGGGGCTGCAGTCTCGGTGCCCTAAAAACACACTTCTGGCCCTACTATGACCCGAACAAGCCATCCCAGCATGCGAAAAGGGAGGATCACAATGTGGCTCCCTACGGCCTTGAGCAGGGCAAGCCAGGCGAATACATCGCTGACCGCCTGACTGATGAGACGATCCAGTTCCTGAAAGATCACAAGAAGGATCACCCTGACAAACCCTTCCTCATCGAGCTCTCCCACTACCTGGTGCACGAACCGCTCGAAGGGAAGCCTGAGCTAGTGAAGCACTTCGAGGAGAAGCTCAAGACAATGCCCAAGGATGATGGGGCGGAGTATGAGGCCGATTACACCGGCAAGGTGAAGATGAAGCAGAATCTCCCTGTTTACGCTGCCATGGTGAAGAGCATCGATGAGAGCGTCGACAGGATCCGAAAAACCCTCGTTGAACTAGGCTATGACAAGGATACGATCATTGTGCTGGCTGGCGACAACGGCGGCCTCTCCACAACCGATCTCCTCGGAACCCGTGGCATGGCCACCTCCAACAAGCCGCTCCGAACCGGTAAGGGATGGCTCTACGAGGGCGGAATGAGAGTCCCGATGATGGTTTATTGGCCCGGGGTCACCAAGCCGGGAACAGTGACGGATCGTGCGGTGACGGGAACGGATTTCTTCCCCACCTTCCTCGAGATGGCCGGACTTCCGCTAAGACCTGATCTGCATGTCGATG
The DNA here is from genome assembly GCA_903826635.1 of uncultured Spartobacteria bacterium. GTDB lineage: Bacteria > Verrucomicrobiota > Verrucomicrobiia > Chthoniobacterales > UBA6821 > UBA6821. Next base: position 3,166 of record CAIKFI010000156.1, read on the forward strand.
GCGAGAGCTTCGCTCCTGTCCTCAAGGGTGACATGAGTCACCCACGCAAGCCGATCTTCTGGTATTACGATGGGGCCCGCGTCGCCACCGGCAACCCAGCGATGGCCGCCATGCTGGATGGTGACATGAAGTTGGTTCACTTTGTCTATGAGGACAAGGACGAGCTTTACAATATCCATGACGACCTCGGCGAGCATCACGATCTGGCTGCCGCGAATCCTGACAAGGTCAAGGAGATGAAGGCCGCCCTGGCTGACTTTGAAAACAAGGTCGGGGTGAAGCCGCTCAAGGGTCATGTGATCGATGAGGTCAAGACGCTGCTCGACGAACTCAACGGGATCAAACCCGAGAAAAAGAAGAAAAAGGGGAAAGCAACCGAAGACGCAGGCAGTTCGGATTAAGAACCCCTGCGGCAACTTGGATGCGTCGGGCTCACCATTAGATGTAGCCCGACATTTCTCTCATTGACCTAATTTGCCTGTGTGAAGGGCTGAACGAATGCCCCGGACTCGTTGCCGTATGCGATCCAGACGTTGTGGGTCTTGGGATCGACTACCGCATTGGCGCATCCAGATTGGCTTGCAACATCGCCAAGCGCGGTGAGTTTGGCGGGTTCCACCGAGACGACGGATATTTTCCCGGTGCGGCTTGAGCAATAAGCACGATGAAGAGCAGGGTCATATGCCACCTCATCCACGCTCTTGGCGATCGGCGCGGAGGCGACCAATTTCCCCGTTGCACAGTCAACCATGAGCAATTTTTCAGCGCAGGCTGCAAGAAGGACATTCTGATCAGGAACCATAGCCATTCCCCAAGGGCCCTTCACTCCGCAGGGCCAAGTTGCAGTGACTTTTTGCGATTCGATATCA
>CAIKFI010000157.1 GCA_903826635.1 uncultured Spartobacteria bacterium
CGCCACGATCATGTGAATCCCCGCCGCCCGCGCCTTCTGCGTGATGCGGGCGATGGCTCCCTCAACTTCGGCCGGGGCAGTTTGCATAAGGTCCGCCAACTCATCCACGATGACGACGATAAAAGGTATCTGTTCCGGAATGGGAATGTCGTTATCCGCCTTTAAGGGAAGTTCTACTGGAGGCTTCAAATCTTCGGGAGAGATGCCCTCGGTCGTGCTTTCGCCCTGCGGGAGAGATTCGGACTCAGCTTCCTGAACAGGCAACGGAGATTGATCTGAAGTAGGAATTTCCGAGCTCTTGGGGCGCTTGTTAAAGCCTAGGATATTCTTCACTCCAACCTTGGCAAAAATAGCGTATCGTTTCTCCATTTCGTCCACGACCCAACGCAGCGCCAGCAGGACTTTTTTCGGATCGGTGACGACAGGCGTCACGAGGTGGGGCAGGTCATTGTAGACCTGCATTTCAACCACCTTGGGATCGATCATGATGAATCTCAAGGTCTCCGGAGTGTGTTTGAAAATCAGACTTGTGATAATGGAGTTGATGCAGACGCTCTTACCGCTACCCGTTGCACCCGCAACAAGCAGGTGAGGCATGGCGGCGAGATCAGCAATGATTGCGTTCCCGTAGACGTCCTTGCCTAGAGCAAGGGGAAGCGCTGCTTTTGTCGATTCCCAGGCTTCACTCTCGAAGAGTTCCCGGATGCTCACCTTCACCTTGTTGGAATTCGCAATCTCGATGCCGACCGTGTCCTTACCCGGAATTGGCGCCAGAATGTTGATGCGTTCGGCGAGGGTTGCACGAGCCAAGTTTTTCTCAAGGGCGGAAATACGCTCCACCCTCACTCCCGTCGCGGGATAGACCTCGTAGCGCGTAATGGTGGGACCCTTGGTGATGTCTCCCGGCGATGCCTCGATATCAAACTGGGCAAGCGTATCGATGATGACTTTCTGAACACTTTGCAGCACCGCGGGGTCGGCGGGTTTGTGCCCCTCGTCATCATAAGTTTCCAAAAGATCAAATCCGGGCAACTGATACTCGATCTGATTACCTTCGTTCAAACCAACCACTGCGGAAGTTTCACCAGTTCTTCTCTCGGTCTTAGCAAGCCGAGATTTCGATTCCATCACCTCGGCAAGACTGGGCTTGCGCGCTGGAGCGGGAACGCTGGCATCAATGATTTTTGGGGTTGGCAGATCTAGCGATGACTCAACTCGAGGAAGCGGAAGATGATTTCCGACACCATCTTCAGCCGAAAGGGGGGAACGGCGGCGGTTGCCTCCCCTAGGAGGCTTCATCTCAATCGGCAAAGACTCTTGTTTTCGGTTCGAGAGGATTTTTTGCACGAGCGGAATCAGCGAGCGAAGAAGATTCCAAAAAGCAACCATGGCCTTTTTTGCAGTCGATATCGGATGAAATCCGGTCAACAGGATTAAGCTGACCAAAGCCAGCGTTGCAAAGATGAGGACCGAGCCAATGGCGCCGAGAGCATTTCGGCCAAGAACGATATTCAACTGATGGCCGAACCAACCTCCGGGTCCCAAAATGTTAAACTTTTGTTTCCAAGCCTGGAAAACAAGATGTTGAAGGTCAAGAAGGGTGGACCAACTAAGAACAAAAACAAAAGCCCACCCGAAACGTATCCCGAGATGAAACTCCTGCTTCGTGAACATCAGGATCCCCAAACCGACCATTGCACCTGCACCAAAATAGGAGGCCGCTCCAAAAAGGAAATACATCAATCCCGCGACATTTGCCCCAAACCTCCCGATAAAATTCACGGGAACAAGGGAAGAATGCCCCCTAGCATAGGGAAGCCAGGAAGAAACATCCCTCGGCTCAAAAGAGCATAGCGCAAGCAATAGTAGGAATCCTCCAAAAAAAAGAAGAACTCCGATCACTTCATTCCCAGAACGTCGTCTTGATGAAACCATTGTTTCCTATCATGAGGGATTTCACGCAGTCTTGGCAATCGTGAGGGCTCTTCAGCGAGCTCAAAAAATCCAACCTGCGATTGACAACACTTGATTGATAGTCAAAGAACATGCGGATTGATCCATCACTCACTGGGAAATCAACGAAAAACGCCGTCCAACCAATGATTCCAGAATCCCCTCTCCTTTTTGAACCAGTAGCCATGGAGCGAGTCTGGGGGGGGAGAGGTTTTGAAACTTCCTTGGGCAAAAAAATCCCCTTGGGATCCATCGGGGAACTCTGGGAAATGGTGGACCGTCCGGAAGCCCAAAGCTTTGTCCAAAATGGACACCTTCAAGGGATCACTCTGCACGATCTCTGGCAGAATCAGAGGGAGTTCATCTTTGGGAGCCTTCACTCTGGCAATCCTTCGGATCGGTTTCCTCTGCTTATCAAGCTTCTGGATGCCAAGGAGAGGTTATCAGTACAAGTCCACCCCCCCGCCTCAAAGGCAGAAGAACTTAAAGGAGAACCCAAAACAGAATGCTGGTATTTTCTCAATGCCACTGATGAGGCAGTGATTTATGCAGGTCTGAAAAATGGAGTCAC
>CAIKFI010000158.1 GCA_903826635.1 uncultured Spartobacteria bacterium
AGAAATTGCCCTGTGGTGTAACGGTAACACAGTGCCCTTTGGAGGCATTATTCATGGTTCGAATCCATGCGGGGCAGCCACTCCTAAATACTCTTTAGAGGCCCATATTTAGAGGCTCATATTTAGAGGCTCTATGGGAGAAACGAAGAGGAATTCATTACGCAAGGAGATGCATCCAGTTGCTCCAAAACGCCAAAAAAAGAGCAACTAGCAAGAAGCCCGTTGCAATATACTTTTTAGAACTCACACAATCCTCGGTGGATTCATTTCGCTCTAGGAGTCCCCTCGCCATATCCGAACCATATTTTCCACTCGTCGGATCAATCCGATTCCTAGACCACCCTGGTACGTTCTAGATGGGCTTTAGTAAATCATCGCCACCAGAGCTGGTGGGTTTGACTGCCCGCGCGACAGTGACTGCCTAACTAGCGAAGTCCATATCGCAGAGCCTTTCGCAGAAAGGATAATTCCCGCCAGCCCGAGTCTCGCTTTTCTCACAAATTTCTTTGAAGACTCCTGCGCTCTGAAGAGGTTCCAGAGGAATGGTGGGGTAGTTGGGCATGGTAGATCGTTACAGAATCGTTATAATTTAGTTGCAGTTATGTAAGACGATCTTAAATTTGCAGTTACAACTTTCCGAGGTCTGTCATGCCTCCCCGTGAAGCTGTCGCTCACGGGGCTTTTTATTGCCTGCGTGGGAAAAAAGCCCACCCGCGCGAAAAAATAAATGAAATCCAACTCAAAAATCACCTGCAAAGGACAGATACCTTGTCATCGACTCCCATGGTCCTAGCTTCTCCTCGCCGGAAGAGGAACTCACCATCCTTCAGGGTGGGATCATCCCCTCCTTCAACGCTCTCTATGAACTGGAGAAGAAGGGCACGATCCTCGCGGGAGGACTTCCCTTGGGAGAGCGGACCCTCGTCTTCATAATGGAAGCCTCCTGCAACGAGGAGGCAGACCACATCCTGCGCGAATTACCCTGCTGGGGCGTCTTTGACTGGGAAGTCAGGCCGATTCTGAGTTTTGGAAAACGCTCCAAAGAGGAGCAAAGCATCGTGTCCAAACTCAAGAAGAGCGTGAAGTAGGTTGATCCTATAAACTCCATCCCCCTTCTATTTAGGAAGTGGGGATGAGTTTTTCAGGGCCAGTTACAGGTTCTTTCACTCACCGCTTGATCCCCACATCGCGTGAGAAATCTCACTCAGAAAATAACGGCCGGCCTCTTCTCCTCCCTCTCTTGTCTCTTAGTTTTGGGGCTGCAGTATCTTGGGAATCACCCGGTGCCCTCTTCGGCGCTGGTCACTTTTCTGCTGGTTGCGACAGTCTCCACTCTGGAACTGGGAGGCGCATGTGGCCCTGCTATCATGTGCGGATCGTTTGTGGGCATGAGCTTTCTGCCAGATCTCCTGCAACCGGGGTGCAGTCTGATGGCAAGGGATGGAATGCTCTTAGTCCTTCTTCTCTCATTCGGAGTCGGGATGGTCTATCTTTGCATCCATAGTCTCAGCGAGCGATACCCCGACATGATGTTAAACGGCTTCGGGGGAAAGCTTGGTGCCACCGCATTGCTCGCGACGTTGCTCTGCACCTTAGCGGCTAGGGAGGTCTTGGGGATGTCATATCTTTTTCCATCCTTTTCCCGAAGTGAAAGCCTTTCACGCCTGCACGATAACCTTTTTTCCATCGTCACGATCTACTCGATCATCGCAAGTGTGGGTGGGGCAGTCGTGCCCCTCATGGTTCAGGGAAAGGGGCTTTACAAGCTTTCGGCGAATGGTCGGGTCGGTGTGACAGCGCTTTGGGGCCTCTGTGTTGGCGGCATCTTGCTCTTGATTCCACTCCATGGTAGTACCCTTTCATATTCCTGGTATATGGGAACTTTTGTGAGCATGACGGCATTGGAGGTCATTTCCCCAATCCCGTTCCTGATGGTGGCGGGAGCACTCGCTCCTGTTTTTCTGGCCCTCCTGCGGATTCCCTTTCATGGTTTCGGGGGTGTCCTTGGAATGGCCTCATTCCTCGCGGTTATCATTACCTACCACCTCGAACCGCTCCGCTTACATCTCCGCAACAGGTTGCTACCAGACCGCACATAATAATCGCCAATGACAACGTTCTGTCCCTAGCGTGATGATCTAACCCCCTCACTCCATGAACACCAAAACCACCCGCTCCACCCTCAAGAAGGCCAAGCACATACTGATCATTGCTTTTGCATCCATCTCACTCACCGTTGCTGTAAACGCGGCCGACGCGTCTTGTTCGTCCCTCAAGGCTGCCAATAAAGGTTTTTACAGCGCTCTCAACACCATGTTCACCGGCAACATCGCGCCGATGATCTCCCTTTGGTCACATGGCAATGATGTTACCTATCTCGGGCCGGATGGAAGGTTCCTAACAGGTTGGAGCAGTGTTAAGGGATGCTGGAACGAGCAGGCTGCCATGAAGCTCAGAGGGAAAGCGGCTTCCTCTAATTTCCGCTATTTCATGGTGCCGGGAAGCGGGATAGCCGTTGTTCAGGACATTGAGGAGGTCACCACGGATAAGGGACTTAAGCTCTTGATGCGCGCCACCAATGTCTATCGCCTGGAAAACGGTTCATGGAAGATGGTGAGCCATCACACAGACAAACTTCCCGCGGTTCTAAAGTAGGCCTTGGCGCTCTACATTCTCAGCATGAACGCCGTTTTTTGCTCTCCGAGCCGCTATACTCAGGGTCCCAATGCTACCGAGAAACTCGGTGAGGAGATGAAGACGTTGGGTCTGAATGGTCCAGTCCTGATTATCGCGGGAAGATCGGCAAGGACTCAGCTCGAGGCAATCTGGCAACAGACGTTAGGGAGGAATGGCATCGGATTTACCGTTCATGACTTCTCCGGGGAATGTACTCACTCGGAGATCGCGTTAATCGTCTCTGCGGCCCGAGCCGGCAAAGTCTCGACGATTGTGAGTGCGGGTGGTGGCAAGGCGCTGGATGCAGGTCGCGCCGCCGCCGCCAAGCTGGGCTTGCCGGTGGTGAATTGCCCCACGATTGCCTCCACAGATGCTCCCTGTAGTGCCCTCTCGGTGATCTACAACGAGAAGGGAGAGTTTCAGGAGTTCCTCATCTACGGGAAGAATCCGGAACTTGTTCTTGTGGATACCCAGGTTATCGCGAATGCCCCTGTTAGGCAGTTGGTCTCGGGAATGGGGGATGCGCTCTCCACATGGTTCGAGGCACGCGCCTGTGCCAAGTCGGGTGCTTCCAACATGAGGGGGGGATCTCCCACGCTGGCCTCGATGGCTCTCGCCGAGCTCTGCTACAAGACGCTCCTGTCAGACGGCGTGGAGGCGCTGAATTCCGTAAAGAGGAAGGAGATCACCCCGGCCCTCGATCGCATCATCGAGGCGAACACCCTTCTTTCGGGTCTAGGTTTTGAATCTGCCGGACTTGCCGCTGCTCACTCCGTTCACAACGGTCTCACAGCGGCACCTGGCACCCATGGATTCCTTCACGGCGAGAAGGTGGCATTCGGTGTCATCGTGCAGTTGGTGCTGGAGAAGACCGACAGTACGGAACTCGAGGAGGTGCTCTCCTTTTCGGCCTCCGTCGGACTCCCGATAACGCTCCGGGAAATCGGTTGTGGGGATCTCACGCAGGAGTTGCTTTCCATGGTAGCGGCACGCGCGACCGCGCCCGGTGAGACGATTCACAACGAGCCGTTACAGGTGACGGAGTCCATGGTCGCGGAGGCAATCTTGGAGGCTGATGCGACGGGGAATGCTTTTAAAAACAAGACCGCGTAGAGAAAGGCTCGTCATGAGAGAGCCCTGATATCCAAGATGAACGTGTCATGTCCCCAAAAAACCAATCCCATGAAATAGTAATAACTTTGCTCCTATTTTCCCTTCTTTTAGCTGGATGCGTTGGTTACGGAACCAAAACCGATCCTCGATCAGTCTCTCAACTCAAGGTCGGACAAACCGAACAACAGTTTTAGTCACTGGTTGGAAAACCCTACAGCGTTACAAAAGATAATAAATATAACACGGTATGGTGTTGCGATTACATCCATGAGCAATTGAAGCCGATAGCCTTTGTGCCTTTTGTAAATATGTTCACCGCTCCCACAATTATCGATCGGAACAAGACGACTGTTATCTTTGGAGTAGACGGCAGGTTAAAGACCTACAAAAGCAACAATTCCAGCTACTAATGGGATTATGTGGCAATTGATGTTGCAAGGTCGCTTAACAGAAGTGGTCGGTTCGACTGCCCGCGCTTTAGCGCAAATCGTTCAAGCGAAGCCCATATCGCAGAGCCTTTCGCAGAAAGGATAATTCCCGCCAGCCCGAGTCTAGGTTTTCTCACAAATTTCTTTGAAGACTCCTGCGCTCTGAAGAGGTTCCAGAGGGAGGCTGGGGTAGTCGGTTTGCGCAGTCCGCTAAGGAATCGCTACAGAGGTGGGATTGTGACGATTCTGCATTTTTTTCTTTTCCAAATTTGGTGGTTGTAAGAGTCCTATTTGCGTAGTTCCATTCGGCCACGCTTCTCCTCATGAAAAAATACATCCTCGCTTTAGCCATTGCTGCTGGATTGCTACCAATTGCTGGAAACGCAAAAGCTCAGTATGTGTATTCTGCTTCCGAGGAACTTTCCCTCTTCGGTTATCTCAATCAACGTGACCCCCGAATTACCACAGCCTTAGGTGACAACGGGTGCGTTCCAACATCATGGGTAAATTCATTGAATTATTTTCAAAATGTTAACTCGAGTTATTTTGGCAGCTCACTTGTGGGAACTTCCTACCAGGACTGGATAAATACTGACCTAACACTTGCAGGTCCCAAATACCTGAACACTACATCTGCAAGCGGAACTTCTCCATTAGCCATTGTTCCAGGGCTTGAAAGCTATTTCAGTGACTTGGGTTTTCCCGGATTGAATATAACTTTTCAGAAGCTGCCTTCATGGAATCAGTTATACCAGAACCTTGTCTCACTATCAGCCACCCAATTATTATTGGTTCCTTTTGAATCTGGCGTAGGTCATGCCGTTTCCTTGGTAGCCATCAATTGGGATTCAACTAATAGCGCAATTAATTCTTTCTCTTACGTAGATCCAGAAAACCCAACTACGGGTTCACTTCCCGGCTCAACACTTACCACAGTGCCTTTTGCCAATTATAACAATGGTCAAGATACGGTGGTAGCTTTTTACTATCCCGGAACTACAGACGGATATTTCATTCAAGGTTCTGTTGTAGTAACAATCCCCGAACCCTCCACCTACGCCCTCTTCGGACTGGGAGCAATCGCTTTGATTGTCGTGTATCGTCGGAAGGTTGCTTAAGCACTCCTAGCTTTTCACAGAAGACCCATCCTCTGCCGATTATAAGGCGGGGATGGTTTTTTCTTTGCCCCCCGCCGAGAGTGATCGCCCTGCGGGGGTTCCAGTAAGTTAAGAGGTGACGGTGGCGGTAATCGTGTCCACCTCGTCGCAATGTCAAATGGCAGCGATCTAAGCACTTCCACAGGTTGAGAAGGGGTGGTATTAGTAGTAACTTAAAGTCATGAGGACTCCGATTCATAAAATCTTCTTCAGCTTCCGAATTGATCCCAAGATCAAGGAGGCTGCCAAGAAGGCCGCAATCGCAGCCAAGGTGACGATCTCCCGCTATGTTGAAGATTTGATCAAATTGGATCTCTGGAGGAAGAGGTTACTAGGCAATCCTGCTCCTGATTCTTCGACTTCTCGTAAAAATCCTTGAGAGCAAAAGAGTCTCCTCCTTGGGGGGGCTTTTGCGATTACTTGGGAGAAAGAGTGGCGGTGAATCCGTGACTGTTGGTTGAGTCGCGATACCATCCTGCGATCTTGTTGTCTGAGATGGCATTGATTGCTGTGCCGATGGTGGCGAGGGGATGGTCGATGGTGGTGAACTCCTTGCCATTGTAGAGGAACCCGTGGGAGATCCCCAACTCATCATAGTAGCTGCCGACGATATTTGTGCCGGAGATTCCGTTGGCCAGTGTTCCGTAGGTGGCCTTGGGGTTTGCGATGGCCTTGAAGGTCTTGCCGTCGTAGAGGAAGCTGCTCCACTGTGCGCTTCCGGACTTGCAGACGCCCACGATCTTGTTTGCATCAACAGCCATCAGATAACTTTTTGCGCCCGTATCTGGAGGATCGATTGTGGTGAAGGCTGTTCCGTCGAAGAGAAATCCATGGGTTTTAGGAGATCCATCGTAGTAGTTTCCGACGATGACCTTCCCTGAAATCCCGGTGACCATGGTGCCTTCTGTTCCTTTGGGATGATCGATGTGGGTGAATGTCGATCCATTGTAGAGGAATCCATGGGTCTTCAACTGTCGGTCGTAGTAGATGCCCACCACATTGGTATCGGAAACGCCTCGCGCGTAGGTTCCCTTTTTTCCGATTGGTACCTGAAGGGAGGTCCATTTGGTTTCGTTATAAAGAAATCCCCGTGTCCTTCCGCCGTTATCATAGCTTCCCACGACCTGTTTCTTCGAGAGACCGTAGGGGCAGATGAAGATGGAGAAGGGAACGTCCGGTGGTGTGGGAAGCGGGGTGAAAGTGACCCCAGCATGAAGAGACTCCGAGGCAATCCATAAGGATGCTACGACAAGCAGAGCAGCTCGCAGCAGGTGTGCGATCATGCCGAGAGGGAGAGCCGGTCAGCCGAAGATCCCATAGGGGGCTGGGGATCAGCAATCGAAACGGGAATGAAAAGATCCCCGTTCATCACGTTCGTTTTGGCTCCGATGCTCTGCTCTTCTACTGCACCCAAAGGATCGGCTGGGTGATCGCAACGTTGCGTTGGATCTCCTCGTCCGAAGGGTCGGGGTGGAGCTTTTTCCACAGATCGATGTAGGTGGGGTCACCGTAAGCAATCCCGCCCATAAGGAGTGCTGGCTGGCGGGTCGGCCATCCTGCCCAGGCCTGGACGTCAGGCTTGAGGGGCCAGCTCGATTTGTCCGCGAGGTAGGGCTCGAGGTAGGAAATTCCTTTCTTGATGCTTCGACCATCCGGAAGCTCGAATGCCCAGAGATTCTCATCAGGCGTGGAGAGAACACGGCAGAGTGTGGTCATGTTATCGAGCTGGAAGATTGAGTAGGCGTAAGGCTTGGTCCTCTTAAGCTCGAGTGGGAAACTTCCGTCCGGTGCCATCTGTTTGGGGATGAAGACCTCCTTGAACTGCCTGCGACACTCGGCAAGGCGCTCCTGATCCCCCGTGAAGGCGGCAAAAACGGCGGCCTGCAGCCAGAAGGCCACGGAGTGATTGTTCTTGGCCGCCGCCTCGTCTTGCCCGTTTTTACTGGTGATCATCCAGTCGAGGTAGTCGTGGAACCAAGATTTCAGTCCGGCCATAGTCTCAGCAGGGAAGGCGGGTGACTTCTGCAAGGCCGCTACGGCGACGGGCACTTCGATCAGGTGGAGGGTGTCGATGATGCCGATGCCCCGACCATTCGGAAAGGCTCCGGCAACAGTCTGAGCGTGCTGGAGATTGGGATTCATCTTGGTTTCAGGATCCAGGAAGAAGACGCGAAGCATTTCGGCGGCCTTGGCCGCATACTTGTCCTCTCCGGTGATCAAGTAGGCGGCTCCGAGTGCGGCCACGGCGTCCCTCAGCTTGCGGAGGGCCACCCGGTGATCTGAAAAGTTGGCAGGATTGCTTTGGCCGTCGCGTTGGATGTAAGGAAGACCATCAGGCTTGGAGGGATCCGGCCACCAATAGTCGCCGTTGGAATAATAATCATGAATGCCCGCCGGACTGGCAGGAGCCTTGGTCTGCGTGATGCTGAGCGGCGCAAGGAGCAGGGCGGCATCAGCAGCCTTTAGGATCCTGTCCCGGTCGATCGCCGCCACATCAGGGGCCTTGTTGCCAGGGTGGGGGATCGAAGCGAGGAAGGAGGCGGATGCGTTCGTTGGGACTGGTATGGCTGGGGTGGTCGCAACCGTCGTGGGGGAGGGATCAGCGGCGGTCGCCCGTCCCGTTCCCAGGAGGAGAAGCGTCAGCAGTGCAAGGGAGGTGAGCTTGTTCATGTTCGTGGTGCTTCTGAGTTACTTCTGGCTGTTCATGGGAAGGAAGACCGTGGGCAGGCCCGGGCTCGAGACGCTGGCCACCGAGTCAGCTCCATTGGTCTGGATGCTGATGAGCGCCCGCCCGTTATACATCTGGACAGATCTGGATCCGGTCGAGGTTCCCAGATTGTCGATCAGGGTCCCGTCGCCCGTGAGGCCGAAGCGCACAGGCGTCGCCGCATCAAGGCATTGGACTCCACTCTTGTCGAGGACCTGGGCCTCAAGGGTCACCACAGTTCCGTCACGCGAGACCTCCTTGAGTGTCAGTTGAGAGGGTTTATCCCAAGGGGTGCTCTGGTATTTCTGGTGGATCTCGTCGGTGAAGGACTTCCCGTCCTTCTGACCGACGGCCTTGAGTGTGTTGTCACCATCATTCAATTTCACGGACCAGTTCAGGCCGGAGGCGGGGAATTCCCCGAGCTTGCGCTCTTTGACTCCCGCGGAGACCCCATTCACGAACAGCTCCACCTTGTCGCAGTTGGAGTAGACCTTCACCTGCTTCTCCTCATCCGGCTTGCCCCAGCGCACGGGCCACGAGTGTCCGTAGATATGGATCATCGGCTTGTCGCTCCAGTAGCTCTGGAAGACGTAGTAGCTCTCCTTCGGGGTGCCATCACGCTCCTCGACACCCTTTTGGTTCACGCGGGGAACCGGATTTTCGGGACGGAGCGGGGTTGCAAAGTCCTTGAAGATCCAAGCCGCGGATCCGGTGAGGTTGGTCATCTGCTCCTGCTCCTTGAGGTGCCAGTCAAACAGGTTGACCATGTAGCTTTCGGACCAATCACCATCCTTTGATGGGCGGGTGGGACCACCCTTGCCTTTGTAGGCACTTCCGACTTCAGCCGTTCCCTGTCCGGTGGCGACATCGCCAAGGAACTTCTCGGGCTCCTCGGAGTGGCGTCGTGCATGGCTGTCCCCGCCGTATTCCGCATGAAAGAAGTGGGGGGCCTGCTTGATCCACTTGTCGAGGGACTTGGAATACTCGGTGTAGCGTCCGCTATACCAACCGGCCCAGATGCTAGGGGAGTAGACATCGACGATGTCCTTGCAGAAATCACAGCGCCTGATCGTGGTTTTGCGTGAGGGATCGAGCTTATGGGCAAGGTCGTTCTGGGCGGTCATGAAGGCCCGAACACCGGCCTTGTCATAGACGGGGAAGTCTCCCTCCCAGTCATTCTCGTTACCAAGTCCCCAAAGGATAATGGAAGGGTGGTTGTAGTGTTGGTCGATCATGTTGCCAAGCATGTCGCGGCACTGTTGCTTGTATCCTTCGCCGCCGATGCCTCCACGGCACCACGGTTCCTCTTCCCAAGCCAAGATTCCAAGTTCATCGCAGAGATCTAGGACCAGGGGGGCTTGCTGGTAGTGGCCCAGGCGCACGAAGTTCACTCCCATTTCCCTCATCGACTGGAGTGTCTTTCGGACAACATCATCGGGAACTGCCGCGGCCACGCCGGTATGATCCTCATGGTAGTGGGTGCCACGGAGGAGAAGACGCTCGCCATTCAGCTTGAAGGGGCCGTGCTCGACCCATTCGAAAGAGCGGATGCCGAATCGTCCTGCGACCTCCTCGTCCCCCTGAGGTGATTTCAGAGTCACCGAGCAATTGTAAAGGGCTGGAGATTTGGGTGACCAGAGTTGAGGGGATTTCATGGTGAAGGAGGCGATCTCCTTCTCTCCCTGCCATGGTTCACTCTGGAGATCAGCGGTTTGAACGACGTTCCCCGATGGATCGGTGACTTTCAGGGCAAGGTTGAGCTTCTCTTTCGAATCGGTCGGATTGTAGAGCCTGGCTCGGACCTTGATCTGGGCTTGTCCTGAGGCCTCAAGGGTCGGTTCGACATGAACCCTCTCGACGGAAACTGCGGGAACATAATCAAGATAGACATGGCGATAGATGCCGCCGTAGCGGTTGAAATCGCTCAGATCCGAGGGGACCATTTCTGCATCCCGTGAGTTATCACATTTCACGGCAACGGGCACCTCACCCTTGTAGGCGGGGTTGGCCAGAGCCTTGGCAACGGCATCAGTGATATCGACGGTCCACTCGTCGTAGCCTCCGACATGGGAGCCGACCTTATCAAGCCCGACAAAGACCTCGGATTTCTGACCGGCTCCGTTAAAGTGGAGCAGGGTGCGTCCTCCTGCGTAAGGGTTTGCGACCTTGAGGTGGGTGCGATACCATCCCGGGCCTTGGTAGTAGCGCACATCGGGATCGACGGCATCACGACCGTTGAAACAATGGGGGAGTGTCACTTGTTTCCACTGCACATTGTCGGTGGCCTTGTCACCGCGCCAGATCTCCCAGATGCTACCCAGGGAGCCCTGATAATACTCCCAGCCTTGGTCGAGGGCTTGACGGGTCTGGGCCTGTGACTGAGAGGTTCCTGTAAGTGCCAGAACGGCTCCTAAAATTAGGAGCCGTGGCGTGAGAAGGGAGGAGGTTAATTTCATGAGGCGGAAGTAGGGAGCTTAGCAGAAGGCTTTGCCCCCTGCCATCCCTTGTTCCACTGATCCATGAGTTTTTTCACCAGGTCGGCATTTTCCGCTTTCTTGGCAATATTCGTATTCTCCTGAGGGTCGGTCTGATGATCGTAGAGCTCGATGGCATTGATCTTCGAGTGATCATCCCGGGCGACCCAGACCGTGAAGCGGTACCGGTCGGTCCTCATGGAGTAGCCCATCAGAGGAACATCGGTGCCTTTTCCTTTGGGTCTCGGATATTGACTGAATGCCGCAGTCTTCCAAGGTTGGTCGGGATGATCAAGAAGCGGTGCGAAGCTCGTTCCCTCAAGGTGGCTTGGGAGGGGAAGTCCGGCCAATTCAGAGAGGGTGGGATAGATATCCACATGCTCCACCAGTGCCTTGCTGTGCTGGCCAGCATTTTTCATCTCCGGCACGGAAATGATGAGCGGTGCATTCACGTCGTTCTCGACATTGGTGTGCTTGCCCCATGTGGAGTGCTCGCCAAGCTTCCACCCATGGTCACCCCAGAGGATGACAATGGTATTCTTATCGAGGCCGAGGTTTTTAAGTTCATCAAGCACCCTGCCGATTTGGGCGTCCGTGTAGCTGATACCCGCGAAATAGGCCTGCTTCAGCTTGTGCTGGACTTCGTCAGGAACACGTCCCGTTGGAGGAACTCCCTTATAGGCACGGAACTCTCCATCCTGAGGATTAACGGCATATTCAGGAGCGTCAACGGGAAGGAATTGATTCGGAGCCAGATCAATTTTGGCCGGATCATACATGTCCCAGTATTTTTTTGGGGAGAC
>CAIKFI010000159.1 GCA_903826635.1 uncultured Spartobacteria bacterium
CTCAGGGCACAGATCACAAACATGATAAAGTAGGCATGCTGAGGGTTCTCCTTAAACGTGTCGGTCAGGGTTCCTGAAAGCTTGAGGATAATCACACCGCCCAGACCGCCCGCCATCGCGCCGATACCAGTCACCGATCCGACAGATTTCTTAGGGAACATGTCCGATACAGTGGTGAAGAGGTTGGCCGACCAAGCCTGGTGAGCCGCAGCGCCGATGCAGATGATAGCAATGGCAAAGATTGAAGCGAGGTGGCCGAAGTGGCTGACGTTTGCAAAATACTGAGTGGTCAGAACGCTCAGAGGGCAGAGAGCGATCAGGAACATGGCGGTCATACGTGCCTGATAGGTCGGCATCCCGCGTTTCATCAACGTCAGGGGAATGCTGCCGCCGTAGATGCTACCGACAATCGCCACTCCGTAGACGATGAACGTCGGGATCATCACCTCGTGCTTGGTCATTCCGAACTGTTTCTTAAGATAATCGGGAAGCCAGAAGAGATAGAACCACCAGATGCCATCGGTCATGAATTTTCCAAAGAAAAAAGCCCAGGTCTGGCGATAGCCCAGCACACCGGTCCTTGGTGCGTCTTGTCTTGAATAAGATCCAGCGGCCGTCTCCCGGATTGCCAAAATATCATGCCAGCGGCGGGTCAGAGCCGAGAGACTTGCCAGAAGGGCAATCGCACCCGTCGTCCCATAGAGAGCAATCGCCACCGTGCGATCCAGGCTCGGAAACATCGTCGAAATGAAATAGATGAATAGCCCCAGGAACAGGATCATGACATGAAGGCCGATGCATCCGGCGAGCGACATCCTGCCAGAAAACGAAAAGAGGGTCAGGGAGAACTTCTTCCCCGAGCGATCATCGCCTGCGACCTGCTCCTTGGTCTCCTCCTGATCAGCGTTGATATAGTCATACTCAGCCTTCGAGAGGCGTTTCTCCTTTCCCGGAGGGTTGTAGAGCCAGAACCAGAAAATCAGCCAGAAGAAGCCGACCGCACCGGTGAGGATGAAGGCCATCTTCCAGCCGTGCTCGTCACCGAAATGAATGAGGCACCAGGGAACAAAGAGCGCGGCAATCATGGCCCCCACATTGGATCCCGAATTGAAAATGCCCGTCGCCAAGGCGCGTTCACTTTTTGGGAACCACTCGGCCACAGTCTTGATCGAGGCAGGGAAGTTTCCCGCCTCACCGATCCCGAAGAGACTCCGGATGACCATGTGCGCGGCAGTCAGGCTTCCCACAAAGGCATTGGCAATCCCGAAGAGGGACCAGACCGTCAGTGAGAGGGCGAGACCGATCTTGGTGCCGATCTTATCGATGATCACACCCGCCAGAATCGTCATCGTGGCGTAGAAGGCCGTGAAAACCGCGGTCACGTTCGCATAATCGGAGTTCGTCCATCCAAAACCGCCCGCTGTCGTGGGCGTGCAGAAAAACTCCTTCAGGTAACTGATGACCTGACGATCAAGGTAGTTGAACGTCGTGGAGAAGAAAAGAAGTCCGCAGATGATCCAACGATATCGGGTCATTCCGGAGGGACGAAGGGAGGTGGAGATGTTCTCAGTGGACATGGGTAGGGGGTGTTAAAGGGGTATTAAGGAGATTCGATGTTAAGGTTTCTGTGAGGCCACGTTCCATTCCCGCTCCATCACGGGACGCATCACTGAAACCATGCCCTTGTAGCCCTCGGGGGTCATGTGGAGTTTGTCGGCCACATAGCACTCCATTCGGGCTTCTCCAGGTGGGGTTTCCAAGCGTGGATTGACGTCCACATAGGTAACGCCCGGCGTTGAGGAGGCAATGACGATCAGGCCCTTGTTTACCTCGTCCACCGAGGCAAGATATCCCGCCAGACGCTTCTGGGGAGCTCTGATGACGGAGACCAGAACGATCCGGGCCTTTGGCAGGGCAGCCTGTGCGCGTGCGATCCAATCCTTGGTCTGTTGAAGAATCTTTTCGGGGGTCAATTTGCTGTTGATGTCGTTGCTCCCGCAATACCAGACCACAAGCCCGGCTTTGGATGTTGGGACGATTTGGTCGAAAAAGTAGAGCTGATCAGCGGTGCGGGATCCTCCGAAGGCCCTGTTTGTGACCGGCAGAGGGGCAAAATCGTTGGTGCAGGTATTCCACTTACGGAAAATACTACTCCCGACCATCAGGATGCCCCCCGGAGCTGGGGCGGGAGCCTGTGCCAACTTGATCACCTCGTCGGAGTATTTGTGAGGAGTCGCAGAGGGAGTAGGACTAGAAGGACTTGGAAAGGCTTCCGATGATCGCCCCATCTCGGCAGTGGATAACGACGGGAGAAGAAGAGTTGCTAGGATGACGAAGACTCGTGCTGTTCTGTTCATGATCAGGATAGGGGGGTGCCGATGATCACCATGTGGAAAGGACTTTGTATTAGAAAACAAAAAAACAACTCTGACAAACTTCTTTCATACACTCTGCAACGCCATGAGTTGCCAGGGAATAAAGCTTGGACGTCGTTCGTGATTCACGGAATCTCAAAAATATGTTCAAAGTCTGCGACTCCCCGTTCAAAATTGCTCTGATGTTCGCTCTCTTTTCCTCTCTCCTTGCGTCCTGTAAAAGGGAGGCTTACGAATCACCCGACTACCGGGTCGTAAAATCGGAGGGGGCTTTTGAAATCAGAAACTATCCGGAAAGCTCGATGGTCACCACCACCATGCATCAACGCGGAGCGGATGATTCCTTCATGCGCCTCTTCCGTTTTATTTCGGGAAAAAACGACCAGCAGGAAAAAATCTCCATGACGGTGCCCGTGATCATGACAGGGGCGGAATCGGGAACAATGAGCTTTGTTGTGCCTAAGAAATTCTCCCTCAAAGGGATCCCAAAACCCACTGATCCCTCGATCCGCATCACCACCATGCCCGAAGGTAACTATGCCGTGTATCGCTTCTCCGGCAGGGCAAGTCCGGCTGATTACGGGAAGGCTGTGGATGCGTTGCGTCACTGGAGCGCAGGACATCACCTTGTGTCTCATGGACCGCCGTTATTCGCTTCCTACAATCCTCCCTGGACCCCCGGATTCATGAGGCGCAACGAGGTGATGGTTCTTCTAAGCGGGTCGACTCCCGGGACCCCCTGACCACCTCATGCACCTCTGGCTTGCTTCCCACGATGCCAGGGTTCGCTCCCTTCAGTCGAAGGGAAAGCTTGAGTATGGATACGACCGCACCCCATTCGGAGGTTGTTTTGTGATCACTTCGGGAGAGTATCTCTTGGGGCTTTATTTCGCAGAGGAGTTGGACATAGGAATCACCGCCATGGGGGAAAAATGGCCGGCATCAACCCTTTGCAGAACACGTCAAGCGGACCAGATGATACCACTCCTCCTTGATCATCCCGAAGCCGTGCGGTTCATGGCGATCGGCACTCCTTTTCAACTCACGGTCTGGGAATTTCTCTGCCGGATTCCGAAGGGAATGACGATGACTTACGGAGAAGTGGCTGCATCCATCGGACGCCCCTCGGCCGCCAGAGCCGTAGGGCAGGCCGTGGGATCCAATGAAATTTCGCTCCTGATCCCATGTCACCGGGTCGTCTCCCACGGTAAATTAACCGGCTATCGTTGGGGGCTTGAGCGAAAGAGAGCTCTTTTGGCTTGGGAGTTCTCACAGCGCGACCCGTTGCAGATGCCTTTTTGAGGATGAAGAATATGATTCTTTTGAAATCCGCTTTTTTTGGCTTTTTTGTGCTATCTTGAAGCAGCCATTACTGGCTTCTTAAGCTCATCCGAATGACACCCCCGTCTTTCCAACCTGATTTTAGAGGGAGGTTTCCTTATGCCGGTCTGATCGGGAAGCTTGCAGCACTGACTCTGCTCTCGATTTTGATTGCTGGCGCCTCGGCCGTAGAAATCGTGTCGTATCCCGGCGGATCAACCAACTACAACACCTCCAATAATATCAGTGAGACCGTGACAAGTTGGTCGACCGGGTGGGGAACGGCAAATCCCCTTACGGGGTGGAATTATATCGGACAGATCATCGCCGGTCGTGGGTATGGAAGCGGCGTGTATCTCGGGAACGGATGGGTCCTCACGGCCGGCCATGTCGGTGTGGGAAACTTCACCCTGAACGGGAACACATTCAATCCTACCGGGACCTTCTACTCCGATTTCACGTTGAATATCAGCGGAGTCAACCAAATCGCTGATCTAACCCTCTTCCAGATCTTGACGACGTCCTCAACCGGAAGCAGCACCCTCTCCATGCCCCCGCTGACGCTGACTCCCTCGACAAACGCTCCCACGGCATTTTCCAGGTTCTCGGCGGGAAGTCAGGTCGTCATGATCGGCTACGGAGGGGGGCAAGGTGAAGCCTGGGGACTGAATACCGTGACGGCAACGTCCCAAGCAACACCCGTTACCTCGGGAAGCCAGAGCTTTGATTCTGCCGATTTTGTCACGGCCTATGGGGTCACCTCCTATGGATCTGGCTTTTTCGGTAGAAGCATCACCAATACAGCGCAGGTTTACCCAGGAGACTCCGGGGGTGGAGATTTTATCAATGTCAACGGAACCTGGGAACTTGCGGGTATCAACGAGGCCGTGGGGAGCAGTTCTAGTAACCTGGGGTTTTCCTACATGGTCCAGTTGAGCTACTACGACTCCCAGATCCAATCCATCATGTCCTTGGCGCCAGAGCCGGGTGATTTTCTGCTCAGTGCTTTCGGCTTGCTTGTGGCAGGTTTTGCAATCAAGCGCCGCACTTTAACTCGCAAGGTCTGATTCGTGAAAAAAACTGCGCAGATCCTCTGGCAGGTCTGTGCGCCAGGCATACCGCACCTCCCCAAAGGTGACACGGAGGGAGCAGGAGTGCAGGGCGTGCCGGGGTAACCAGAGTCGCTCCTCCAGGGACTTGGACCATCCCGTTTCAATAAACTCCAGGTAACACCGATCCGAGGGACCATAGATTTTGTCCCCTACCACCGGACATCCCGAATGGGCAAGATGCACGCGGATCTGGTGCGTTCGCCCGGTATGCGGAATGCAATGAACCAAAGCCATGCGCCCATGCTTGGCATGATTCACCCTCTCCATGACACGGAAGTCGGTGTGGGCGGAAATACCCATGGGGTGCACCCCCCTTTTGAGCCAGATCCGGGAGTGCTCCACCTCTCCCAATCGGAGGATCGGTTCCTGCACACTCCACTCATTGCTATCGGGCCATCCCACCACAATAGCGAAATACTCCTTGTCAATCCCCCCGCCGGCCATCGCCATGGAACAGACTCGGGCCGCGGGGGCATTTTTGGCAACAAGGACGATGCCGCTGGTCTCACGATCCAGCCTGTTGATGAGGGACACCTGTCCACCGCTGGCGATCTCGTAGGCCAGAAGTTCCCGCAGATGATCCCAAAGGGTAACGGGACCTCCCGGTTTGCTTGGATGAATGAGCAGAAATGGGGGTTTCTCAATGGCAATCAAGTCAGCCGTTTCATCCAGAATTCGGAAGGGGAGTTGGATGGGGGCTTGAACAACCATGAGTGTCCGTTCATTTGTGAACGTGATGATTCGTCTCGTCAAAGCCTCACGCACTTATGGAAGCCCTCCGATTGTTGCCCTTGATTCGGTTTCTCTTGAGATCGGAGCCGGGGAATTTGTCGCCATTACGGGCCAGAGCGGCTCGGGGAAAAGCACCCTGCTGAACTTGCTCGGGGGCTTGGACCACCCAACAAGCGGCGAAGTGGTGGTCGATGGCACTCATCTGGAAAGCGCTGACGACCGGGAATTGACCCTTTTCAGACGCACCAAACTCGGGATGGTTTTCCAGTTCTTCAACCTGCTTCCCTCGATGACCGTGGTGGAAAATGTGGAAATGCCTCTTTTGTTGAGGGGAGAGCATGACCGGGGTGTGCGAAAGGCCGCCCTGGCGATGCTTGAAGAGGTTGGCATGGGACACCGTGCGGAACATTTTCCACACCAACTCAGCGGAGGGGAGATGCAACGGGGCGCCATTGCCCGGGCACTCATTCATACCCCCTCTCTGCTCCTGGCGGATGAACCGACCGGCAATCTGGACAGCACGAATGCGTCCCAGGTTCTCGCAGTGATCGCAAAGATTGCTTCCCGACGGACCACAACGGTTATTATGGTAACTCACAGTGATGCCGTGGCGGCCTTGGCCGACAGACGCATCCAGATCCAAGACGGCTTCATCGCCTCCGATTCAACCAGAACCCACTGATCACCGTAGATTGTCCCATGGAATACCAGCGCAGCCTCGCAAAGTCGGCCAGTCTCAGCGGCGGAACGCTTCACAATGGCGGCCATGTCACCCTGACACTTCATCCCGCTCCCGTCGGCCATGGATACAAATTCCGCCGCAAGGATCTGCCGGATGAGCCGATTGTGGATGCCTCAGTGGATCATGTGAAGACTGTCGAACGGGCCACAACCCTCGTTCAGGGCAGCGCAAAGATCCAGACCGTGGAGCATGTGCTCTCGGCTCTCGCCGGCCTTGGCGTTGACAACGCATTGATCGAGATGGATGCCAACGAGCCACCCATCGGGGACGGAAGCGCGGCCCCTTACGTGGCACTGATCAAGGAGGCGGGTATCATCACCCAGGAGGCGGGTCGCTCTCCACTGGAACTCACTGAACCGATTCATTTAGAGACAAATGGCGGATCGATCATGACGATTTTTCCCCATTCGGGCCTGCGGATTTCCTGCACGCAGGTCGGTTCTGACGGAAGGTTCACCCAATACCTCTCCCTGGAAATCACCCCCGAAGTTTATGCCCGTGACATTGCCCCGGCCAGGACCTTTGTCCACTACGAGGATGTCAAACACCTCATGGAGAAGGGCCTTATCAAGGGTGGGAGTTTGGAAAACGCGCTCGTCATCCGTGGAGAATCCGTGCTTAGCAAGGAACCTCTCCGCTTCCAGGACGAATTTGTGCGCCATAAGATTCTCGATATCATCGGTGACCTTGCCCTGATAGGACGGCCTTTGCGGGGCCACATTGTCGCCGTCCGACCGGGACATGGCCCCAACACGGAGCTTGCCCGCGCCATTGTCAAACATCACCGGGATCTGATTGCCATGGCCCCGAATCCGGTGACCTCCTCCTTGCCTGTGATGGATGCCAACGAGGTGATGCGGGTCCTTCCCCACAGATATCCCTTCCTCATGGTAGACAGGATCGTCGAATTCGACGGGGAGACGAAGGCCGTGGGAGTGAAGAGCGTCTCGATCAACGAGCCCTATTTCCAGGGACATTTCCCGGGGCACCCCGTCATGCCGGGAGTCCTCCAACTCGAGGCGATGGCACAAGTCGCCTCCATCACCATGATGCGCAAGGAGGACAATGCGGGCAAAATCGGGTATTTTATGAGTGCTGACGAGGTCAAGTTCCGCAAGCCAGTCTACCCCGGGGACACCTTATTCATCCATGTCGAGATGATCAAAGCGCGCAAAAATCTCGGAAAAGCATCCTGCAAATGCATGGTCAACGGCGATATTGTTTCCGAAGGCGTTCTGCTCTTTGGAATCGTAAACAAGTAACTTGGGAGAGATGTCCGGAATCCATCCCACCGCGATCATTGACCCGTCGGCGCAAGTTTCTCCCTCCACCAAGGTGGGCCCCTATTCGGTGGTCGGAGCGGGGGTGGTTCTGGGTGAGGATTGCATCCTCCACAACCATGTCACCATCGCGGGTCCTACCACGATCGGGGTTGGCAACGAGTTTTACCCTTACAGCTCCATCGGACACCGTTCCCAGGATCTGAAATACAAAGAAGAGCCGACTCATCTCCGGATCGGCGACCACAATACCTTTCGCGAATTCGTCACCGTTCATCGCGCCACGGATCAAGGCGGAACCACGTTGATCGGCAGCCATGGTAATTTCCTTTCCTACGCCCATATCGCGCATGACTGCACCGTGGGCGATCATGTGATCTTCTCCAATAACGGAACCCTCGCGGGCCATGTCTGGGTTGGAGACCATGCGGTGATCGGAGGTCTGAGCGGTGTCCACCAATTCTGCCGCATTGGTGCCCATGCGATTATCGGCGGTTGCACCAAGATCGTGCAGGATGTCCCGCCCTTCATGATCGCTGATGGCAATCCCGCCGAAGTGCGGGGCATCAACATGGTCGGACTCGAGCGAAGGGGCTTTTCACCAGAAACACTCCGCGAGATCAGGGAGGCCTACAAAGTGATCTACCGCAGCAACCTGAATACGACCCAGGGACTTGAATCCCTTAGGGCAAATTTCCCTGATTCGAAATCCGTCGCTCATCTGACCGATTTCATCGCCTCCAGCGAACGGGGAATCGTCCGGTAAGCTGAAATCCGATTCACGGTTTTCTTAACTCAGGCTCTCAAGAAAAGCCTCTGCCTCGGAAACAATTTTGAGTCGTTCCGATTCCGGACGTTTTTGCCAGGAACGAACCGGCATCGATGTGCGGGGATTACGTGCAAAAAGCTCCTGATGCGTGTTAAAGAAATTCCAGTAGAGCAGATTCAGAGGGCAGGCTCCCTCTCCGCTTTTGATGTCGGGACTGAAACTGCAACCGCTGCAATAGTTGCTCATTTTTTTGAGGTAGGCTCCGCTCGCGGCATACGGCTTGGTAGCCATGAACCCTCCATCTGAATGAAGCGCCATTCCCAGAAGATTGGCCGCCATCACCCAGTCATGGGCATCGACATACATCTCGTTGAACCATCGGAGAGCTTCCTGCGGATTGACCCCGGAGATGAGAAGAAAGTTTCCCAGCACCATAAGCCGCTGAATATGGTGGTTGAAGCCGATTTGCAGCGTCTCCTTGAGAACAGCGGAGACGCAATTCATCGCTGTATCTCCTGTGTAGAAGAAGGAGGGTAGAGAACGTGATGCTTGAAGCCCGTTCACCAAAGCATACTCCGGCATTTTGATCCAATAGACACCGTTCACAAACTCACGCCAGCCGATCACTTGTCTGACAAAGCCCTCGACTGCAGGGAGGGGGGCCTTGCCCTCCTTAAAAGCCTTTTCAACTGCAAGCGCGCACTCCATCGGGTCGAGAAGTCCGATATTGAGCATGGGGGA
>CAIKFI010000160.1 GCA_903826635.1 uncultured Spartobacteria bacterium
ATCAGAACTCAAAAAAAGAGTTGAAACAGAATCTGGATCGCATGCCGGCCTACCTAAGGGAGGATTACCGCAAGCTTGCACGAATCGTTCCCAAGGGCACCCCATGGCCTGAGAGTAACTGCTGGGGATGATTTACAATTCTTGCGCCTAGGACACTCAGTGTCTCCTTTTTGTTGTATCCTTTGGGGATGATACGTTTAGCGCCCCACCACTCGACTTCATTGATAAACTTTCACTAATCAAGATGATCACTGATCCACTGCGGATTGCGCCTGCAATCAATGATGGCCCAAATTGTTATGATCTGGGTATCCATGGTGTAATAAATCGCATAGGGGAATACTCGACTCAGAGCCCTTCGATAGTCTTTGTAGGCAAGTCTGTGAGCTCCACCAGTGACTCTCAGTCCTTCAATGTCACTTTTCAGAGAATGACTAAAATACTCCCCAAGTCCCACTTCTTGGGCATCGTAAAACAGGAAACCCGCTTTCAGATCCTCCAAGCCATCGGAGGTGATTTGAATTTTGATCACGCTCTGCCCAGCGAATGCTTTACCTGGTCCCAATCCAAGACTTTAGCCTCACCCGAGTCGATCCGGGCGCGCCGATCGTCAAGGATACGGCGATGCTCCTTGGGCACTCCCATGTCATCCACGCGCCCTCTCAGATCCTCCCAAATAGCCTCCATCAATTGTAACTTCTCGCGCAATGTGAGTTTTGCGATATCGGCTACGATCATAAATCATTCTTACTCCGGGTCGCCCCCTCAGTCAACCTTCCCCACCATCACAGGAGTCCCTTCCCTTGAGTAATCTTTCCCATAGGCGCCAATCCATACCAGCCTGTTTTTCCGACACTTATTCGGCTGACACACCGACTGCCAGCATGAGGAAGCTTGCTCCGGTGGCCCGCGCCGCAGAAGCCGCAGGCTACATTACCCTTCACGATCCGGGTCTTCTCGACCGTGCTAAGCTTCGATCCCTCCACGACCCCTCCTACGTCCGTGCCTTTATCACCGGAAAGGGGCGCCTGGTAGACTCTCAGGGGTGGGAATGGACACCACAGATCCGAAACGGTGTCCTGGCCATCAATGCCGGACAGATCGAGGCCGCCAAATTGGCCTTTGAACACGGGATCGCGGCCAACGTGGGGCAGGGGTTCCACCATGCCCGTCCTGAGCACGGGGCCGGGTACTGCACCTTTAACGGGCTGGCACTCGTGGCCCAAGAGTTCCCCGAGAAGCGGGTTTTCGTTCTGGATTGCGACGAGCACTGCGGAGACGGCACCGCCTTCTTCACCAAGAAGCTTCCCAATCTCTTCAATTATTCGATCAACGGGACCGACTGGGGCATGCAGCAGAACGAGAGGAGCGTTTGCCGTCACATCAAGAAGGCCCCCGACAGCTTCGATCACTACAAGAGGGCCCTCCTCGAGGGATTTGCGAAGTCCCAAGAGTGGAAGGCCGACCTGATCATCTACCAGGCAGGGGTCGATTCCCACGAGGATGACAGCATGGGCTCAGGGATCCTGAGCACGGAGCAACTTCTTGAACGGGACCGGATGGTCTTTGCTCACTTTCATCAATGCGGGACGCCCCTCTTCTTTGTCCTGGCAGGCGGCTATCAGACCCCGATCGAGGAAAAGCTCCTCCCTCTCCACCTGAATACTTTTAGGGCGGCTTTTAATGAATACTACTCTCCCCGATGACTTCCCGTGCTCCATCTAACACTTCCATTGATGGCACTTTGCTGCCCGTCAAGCTATGCCATCTCGTTTCGCTTCAGCTTGGTTCTGAGAATGAGCCTGTGACTAGATTGCGTAAATCTTCCGAGATCCAGAATCCAGCTTCAATGTGGAGACGATTGATTAGCGTACCTGCATCTAAGACAAGTCCTCTCTCCCTGGCCTCGATCAGCACTCCAACCAGCCCGACCACTTTCAGACCTAGACTCTTCGCCGCGGATCGGCCCAATCGTTCATCGATGAGAAGAAGGTCGGCATTGCATTCACGTGCCAGCGCGATCGCCTCGGCTTCGCCAGCGCCCAAGTCATGCCTCAGTAGATTCACAAGAGATTGGTCTCTCACGGATTGCCGGCTGATCCAGGAGGACTCAGCTACCTTAAGGGCGCCTTCCTTCTCCGTGCCTGCCTCGACGACTTCAGTCCAAACAGCTTCGGGGAGTACCAAAGTTCCGAAAATCTCTCTAAGAAGATCAAGTCTTCCTATCCGCCCGAGCGCGATTAGCGGAGAGGCATCCGATACGACAATCATGCACCCCGGAGCCTGGAGAGGGTGCCTGCATCCTCAAGGGCTTCTTCCGTGCCGTAGTGACTACCCAAATTTCGAGAGCCCAAATGAAGCTGAAACTTTCCGACCGGTAGCCCGGCGACTTCCGCAGCCTTACCCATCGAGAGACGGCCTAGCGAGAAAAGCGAGAGTGCAAGCTCGAGTTTCAAGTCAGGAACCGACATTCGGGCAGACTCAAGCACATCAGATGGCAGTTCCAAGGTCATTGTAGAGCTCACACTTTATAAATACTCCTCTATGTCCCAACCGTCAACTTCGGCCAGAGCAAGGTATTCAAGACTGAAGTCTGTGAGATTTTTAGATAGGGAATCCAACCGATCTTCATTTCAATTTAGGGGCTGCCCACGACATAGGCGAATAGCTGACAATCTCACAACCTACTCCCATGGGATTCTTCCGATTTAGACGAAGTGTTAAAATCTTGCCCGGAGTTCGTTGGAACTTCGAGAAGAGTAGCACCTCTCTCAGTATCGGGGGGAGGGGAGCCCACTACACCTTTGGGACCTCCGGGAGCCGTACCACGGTCGGCATTCCGGGCACCGGACTCTCCTACACCGACATCCACAGCAGCCATCGGCGTGTTGCCGAGCGACATGCGGGCATTCCGATGCCCTCCGAATCTTGGGTGAGGTCCAATCAGGTCGACAGGACCCTCCACATCCCTGATCGCAAGCCCGATGAGGCCCCGATCCGCCCCGATCAGATCGCTCAGTTTAGCAACCTCCATCACGTCAACTTCAAGGGCTACGACTTCAGCACCCTCGGCTCGGATCAGGCCGACGCTCTCCTCCAGCAGGTCAAGGAGCAGCAGAGAGAGGTTTCCAAGACGTTACTCAAGAAATTCTACGCTGACCACGGTCATGCCATCCCGGATGACTTCATCGACCACTGCTACGACCACCCAGATCAGCCCTGGTCTGAGCGGAAGACACACGGCTGCCTTCTCTTAATTGGGATCCTTCTCCTGATCGGATTTATCGGAAGCTTCTTCAACAAGCCGGGTGCAGGCCCGACGTCAGTTCCGGCCGAATCCACCCAGGTTTCAGGTCATAATCCTCAAGTTTCGCCACCCTCCTTCCCAGATCCTAGGTTCTGGCCCAAGCAGGTCCGCATAGCCAAGGAGGTCCAACTCAGTGGCATCGTGGATGGGGGGCTCATTCACATGACAGCCAAGCCTGGAGATGTCTTGGATGCCACCCTCTCCGATGACCACAGGACTGTGACTCTACGACGACTCGACATCACCGGTACCCTTCCCATCGAGGAGACGGATTTTGTGGAGAGGTCCTTAGGCTACTCCTCAGGAAAATGAGAGGTCGAGGCTTGGGATTTTCGCACTCCACATCGATCTGCTGCGCTCGCAGCAGATTACACAGCACAATACTTGCATCCGGCACTGCATGGAAACTTCCAGGCCACCCCCTGTGCAGCTGGATCCGAAACACCTCGTCACTAGTAGGGCAATCCGTTAATTCTGCTCCCTAATTTCCCCTCTATGGCCCGTCCTAAGAAATCCTCCTCTTCCTCTTCAAAGGACTCCTCGGCCAATCTCGGCTTCGAGGCAAAGCTCTGGCTCGCCGCCGATAAGCTCCGCAACAACATGGACGCGGGCGAGTACAAGCACGTCGTCCTCGGCCTCATCTTTCTGAAGTATATCTCCGACAGCTTCGAGGAGCACCATGCCCGCCTCGTCGCCGGAGAGGGCGAGTACGCCGGGGCCAATCCCGAGGACAAGGACGAGTATCTCGCCGCCAACGTCTTCTGGGTCCCAAAGGAGGCCCGCTGGTCTTTCCTCCAGGCTAATGCCAAGCTCCCGACCATCGGCAAGCTCGTCGACGACGCCATGGTCGCCCTCGAACGGGACAACCCCCGCCTCAAGGGCTCCCTGAACAAAAACTACGGCCGCGCCGACCTCGACAAGAACCGCCTCGGCGAGCTCATCGACCTCATCGGCTCCATCCAGCTTGCCGATGCCGCCAGCCGGTCCAAGGACCTCCTCGGACGCGTCTTCGAGTACTTCCTCACCCAGTTCGCCAGCGCCGAGGGCAAGAACGGCGGCCAATTCTACACCCCATCCTGCGTCGTCCGCCTCCTCGTCGAGATGGTCGCCCCGTATCGGGGACGCATCTACGACCCCGCCTGCGGATCGGGCGGCATGTTCGTCCAGAGCGAGAAATTCGTGGAATCCCACGG
>CAIKFI010000161.1 GCA_903826635.1 uncultured Spartobacteria bacterium
AGAAGACCCTGATCTTATGCTCGGTGCTGTATCTCTTTCCTTTCATGGTTTTTGGGTTTGGTTGTCCCAAAGACTAACACACCAACTGGCTCAAATCACCGAAGTCACGTCATGTTGAAGCGTGGAAAAGTAATGAAGTCTACAGACTAGATCTCCAAGATTGAACTCCCCAGACTCGCGGGTTGACTCAGCGCGATTCTATCGGTGATCCCCCCGTTGTGAGGGGACGGCCATGTTGGGACGAAAAGACTATCTGCCTGGTTATCGTGCCTTCCGGCGAAGAAGTATGTAACCGGGAGAGCGGAGCAATCGATAAGGGGTTTCCCTAAAAAGAGTCGAACCAGATTTTCTGCTCGGCCACCGCCCGAAGGAAGGTTCCAAGATGGTTGCCGCCATCCACCGGATAGGCGGTGATATTGGTGTTTCCCATGGCCTGATTGTAGTAGAACGGAAGCAATGCCGAGGGTACTGTTACCACCTCGTCCACAAGACCATAGTACATGTGCAAAGGGGTGAAGGAGAACCAGCGATAACCTTGATTCCTCTCAAGATCCTTTCCGTAGATTGAGGCGGCCAAGTTCAGGGGATCATGATATTTGTCTCGAACAAGATGCCAATAATCTGAGGGGATGGCGTTAGTTCCGAAAAGGATGGAGATGGTCTGCTCAAGACTATTGGTTCCCTTCCTTTCGTAGACCTGCTTGCAACGATCATAATAGTCAGGATTGATCACATCTCTGGCCAGGCCTGGTTGGGAGTAATACTTCTCATAGGAAAACACGGTCAGGATGAGCATGATATTAGCCCAATTTGCCTGAATCGGGCTTGGATTATAGATCAGGCCGTTCATTGCCGCAAAGAGATCCGGTGGGGCGGCAGCCGTGGAGGCCGCAGTGACGGTGTATCCGAGGTCTTCGAGTTTTTCCAGAAACTGGAGGGTAACAAGGCCGCCTTGCGACCATCCGCTCAGAAACAGAGCTGATTGTCGGATTCCCTTGTTCGTTAGGAAGGTGGAAGCGGCAACATAGAGATCAAGACATGCCTGCTGATGGCTTCCCTTGACGGTGGTTCCCTCACTCTCGGTAGAGCCTCCCATTCCAAAGTAATCCGCGGTAATAACCACATCCCCTTGGCCAGCGAAGACTGCCGTCACCAAGCGATCCTCGTAACCGCCGTCCCAGTATGTCCCTTGTGCTTCGGGATTATTGGGCACGAATGCATAGGAGGGACACTGATATTTGCCAAAGATCGTGCCGTGCTGATAGGAGATGACCTTGGGGTTTTTGGGGTATCTTGTATCTCCCTCGCTGACTTTGGGGATGGCAATCATCCCGGTGGCCACGGTTCTTTTATTCCTCTGCTCGGGAATCCGGGAACTGTAGGCGATCTGGTAGATGTCGACGGGATAAGCAGCAGAGGAAAAGCTTGGTACGGTGTAATTCGTGCTGTGTGGCGTGGTGGAGGTATTAACGTCCGTACTCAGAAAGGTGTTCAGTTCATTGGTGCCCACTGTCCTCAGGAATGTGGCCTTGAGAAGGGTGCCGGGAGCCTGTGCATGCGCCGCAGCGCCAAGCGTGAGATGAAAGACGGCAGTCAGAACGAGAGTCCAGATTCCGAGGATACGGGGCTGGTTCAGGCGGCGTGAAAGATTCATCGGGAAAAATGATGAATCATCATTTGAAAACATGCATCACCATATGACGGTGTAAATAGTAGAATTTAAAAAGGGTGAGATTGTTACAGCATTCCCAGTTTCAAATTGTCGGGGAGGATTATCACAAAGTCGTTAAAAGGCCGGTGTTACCCGCTTGCCTTTGCTAGGAGGCTCTTGATGAACCGTAGCCCACGCCACAAAGAATCAGAACCACCTCACCGCTTTAATGCAGGATCTCCATGGGAAGGCCTTTCAGCATGAAGATCGCGATGGCATGATTCGAGATATAGGTCACCGAATAGAACAGAAAATCAGTCCGTAGATGTTCTTCTGAAAGATCACTTCCTAAGGGGAATAAGCGCTCACGGTGTGGAGCTCCCTAGAAGTTGCACTTTCAGCTTCTGACTTATCGGCTTTTCTCCAAAAAGAAGGCATAAGAATGCCCTCTGGAACTTAGTCCTCTGAATGGTTCCCATGAGATTTCCCTAATCGAAGACCTGTATTTCTCCGGGAAGGAAGAGCACCGAGTCCCGTCACTCTCAAGATCTGTAAAGCTCGGAGGTGAGAGAAGTAAATTAGGTTGTTTTTCGCACGTTTTTGACCCAAATCAAATGCAGGGCAGAAACTTTACTTGGTCCTGTTGACAAACCTCGGATATGGGCTACCAAAACACACCTATGCGCAGAACAACCCCCTTTCTCCGCATCACCTCCGCATTGTTTTTCTCCCTAATGATGGTTAATGGGACTGTATCTGCCATCAATCCCTTGAATGGTCTCGACTACGAGATGCAGAAGCGGTTTCAGCCTGATTGGAGGAATCCCGGGGCCGTTACCCTCCCCAATACGGCCGCCTATGCCCAACCCAATGACTTCTTGGTGAGCCTTAAGCTCGGCAAGGAACCGACAGTCGCCACGGACTACACTTGGGTACTCACGAGGGGAGGTAAGACCATATACGCCACTGGTGCAAATCCCAAGCTCCGCTTGACTGCCGGTCTCTGGAAAACCACGGTGACCGGGAAAAATGGAACCACGGTCACTGAGTCTGGGTTCTGCCAGATCGACATCAAGGACCTGCTGATCGTGGCGATTGGGGACAGCTGCGGATCAGGGGAAGGAGTTCCGGAAATCCCTGCCTTCTTCCTGATTGATAGCAGCTACACCGGGAGCAAGACCATGGAGTATCTTCTGTCATCCGATTTGAACAAAATCCAATTCGCTGACTTTCCTGCGGTCGGATCCCTGGAACCGGTTGTGCCCGAGTCTTGGGCTCGCAGCACGAGTGCCGCAATGACCTTGGAGAATCTCCATGCCCACCGCTCCACCAAGTGCTACTCGGCCCGCTACGCCATGGCCCTAGAGAATGCGAACCCTCATCTCTCCGTCACCTACGTGAACGTGGCCCAGTCAGGAGCCGTGGTCGGGGAACTCCTCTCGCAGCACAATACGTCGGCGGATGACGGCACCACGCCGATGCCGGTGCAACTCACGGAGTTGAAAAAGATCGTGGGGAACCGGAAAATCGACAGGCTCCTCATCTCCATCGGAGGAAACGATCTCGGCTTCGCTCCCCTGGTCGCCAAGTTGCTTGCCAGTCCCGTGATTTTCGCCGGCTATTTCACGGGTTGGGACGGAGACTTCATTGATCCGATTTCTCTCTCGCCCAAGATCGCCACCAATCCGGCTTACGCGCAATACATCCCAAGCCCCTTTACGACCAATGATTTCCCCTCGGTCTTTACCTCATCGAACGCCCAGGGCATCGCGGACAAAATCCTCAATGGGATCTCCAGCACCACGGCTGTCAGGTGGGCATTCCAAGGTCTTGACGCAGACATCACGGTGCTCGCCTCAAACTACAAAATCCTCAATGCATCCCTGAGAAGTCTCTTTGCCATCGACCGGATAGCCATCACGGAGTATCCGGAACTCTATAAGGTTCATGTGCAGGGAACCGACGGTAAGCCGGTGCTCTGGTGGGCGCCCGGTTTGACCGACCTTATTCCGACCATGGCCATCAATCCCTCCGAGGCGATGTTGTTCAGCAGGTTATATACCGAACCGCTGAACCGGGCCGTCAGCAATGCCGCTGCAACCAACAACTGGATCTACGTTGGAGGAGTGGGCAATGTGTTAGCCGGTCACGGCTACGGTGCGCCCAAAGACACGCGTTGGATCGTCACGGCCCGTGAGAGCGTGCTGGCCGAGGGAGCCACGCCCCAGTGGTATGGTCAAGTCCTACCGCTGACCTCCTTTGGTACGTCACAT
Organism: uncultured Spartobacteria bacterium; assembly: GCA_903826635.1. Lineage (GTDB taxonomy): Bacteria > Verrucomicrobiota > Verrucomicrobiia > Chthoniobacterales > UBA6821 > UBA6821. Next base: position 3,925 of record CAIKFI010000161.1, read on the forward strand.
GTGAATGCCCCAGGGCATGTCGCGACGGCTCGCCTCGTGGCCTCTTGCCTCGGCGAGACTAACGTGGCTAACGACCTTGCGGCGGAAATCACCCTCAATGGTGTGGCCATTGGGTCCTCCACACTGACAACACCGGTAAATCTGGGAGAGGAAGGTCGTACCAACGACTTCCTGATCAGCGACACGACCGGATCTGGCCTCGGTATCTCCTCGATTGCGGCCACCGGTGGATTTTCGGTTCTTGCGCCGTCAAATCTAACTATCCCTGCTGGTGGATCCACAAATTTCTCGGTTGTGAATCCATCAAACGGCGCCACAGGATTGCTCACCGGAATTGTGACCATCACCTTCACGAATCCCGGCGTAGCTCCATATGCCTTCTCGGTGAGCGCGTTCAATGATACTGCGACATCGACAAACTGGATGTCTAAGGTGCCGGATGCTCAGTCCTTATCACGAATGACTATTCCCGGTACGCATGAGACCATGGCCCTGTATGAGACCGTTCCCGGCACGGCGATTTGTCAGACAGATACCTTGAGCAAACAGTTGACCGACGGGATTCGCTGTCTTGATATCCGGGGAAGGCATTACAACAACGCACTCACTATCCATCATGGAGAGGTATATCAGAATGCCAATTTCTCAAATGTTCTCGATGCGGCGACATCCTTCCTAAGCAACAATCCGACCGAGACCATCGTGATGCTTCTCAAGGAGGAATACACCGCCGCACAGAATACCCGAAGCTATGAAAATACGGTCAAGAGTTACCTCACCAATCATCCAGCCAAGTATTTCTACAACGGATGGAAAGCTACGACCACCATGCCCACTCTCGGTGCTGCCCGTGGAAAAATCGTCCTCTTGAGGCGCTTTCAGGGTACGATTGGGATCAATGCCACACCATGGCCTGATAATGCCAATGGGGTTGTGAATGCAGGATCGCTCTTCAGGATCCAGGATCTCTACAAACTCTACTACAGCATGTGGAATCCCGATAATTCAGAAAACTTCGATAAAAAGTGGTCGGCCGCCTACGATGGACTTCTGCAGGCCTTTGAGGATACGGAGGGAAAATACTTCCATCTTACCTATAGCTCGGGAGCGATTTACTATCTGGGAGTGCCCCAGATTCCGGATTTTGCGATTGCTATGAATCAGCGACTGAACGGATTTTTTAACAGAAATTCCTCCGGATTTTTCGGAGCCGTCATGATGGATTTCATCACGCCGGAACTGACCGCAAAGGTCTACCGATCCGGTATTGCTGCCATTAAGGCAGCAAACTGAGCGGAGGGAATTTCAACCTGGTGGATCTATCAATCTTCTGACGGGAGCGCTGCAGTGTCGGTGACGTGACCTCGGTGATTTGAGCCGGTTGGTGTGTTAGTCTATGGGTTTAAGGAACCCCAAAGACATGAAAGGAAAGAGATACAGTACAGAGGACAAGATTCGGATCTTAAGGCAGGCGGACGCAGGCCAGAGCATCGTGGAGGTATGCCGAGAGCACAACCTATCGCAGGTGAGCTTCCACCGATGGAAGAAGCAGTTCGGCCAGATGGAGGTCAACGAGGCCAAGAGGCTGAAGGAGTTGGAACGTGAAAACACGGAGTTGAAGAAGAAGCAGTTCGGCCAGCCTGCTAGAGATCCGAGTCCTCAAATTCGCATGCGAAAAAAAGCTCTGAGACCGGCTTGTCGCCGGGTATACGCACTGAAGGCTGTAGAGGGAGGACTTGGATCTGGCAGGAAGGTCTGCCAAATCCTTACGGTTCCGCGTTCAAGCTATTGGTATCGCCCCAAAGAGAAGACCTCTTGGGAGGAGGGTATCCTGAAGCGGGTGATTGAACTCAGCGACAAGCATCCCCGATACGGCTACCGCCGTATCGCTGCCCTACTTCTGCAGGGAGGATGGCATGTGGGCAAGAGACGCATCCAGAGCTTACGCAGATCGCTCGGACTCCGAGTTCCTCCGACCAAGAGGAAGGTGATCCGTCGAGGCTACTCGACGGGACTGCCGGTGAAGGCTGAGCACAAGGGCCATGTTTGGACCTGGGACTTTATCTGCGATGGGACAACACGTGGAGGATCGCTGAGGATGCTTACGATCCTCGATGAGTACACTCGCGAGGGCCATGTGCTCTGAGCGGATCGAGCACTTAAGAGCGGAGATGTTCTGGAGTGGATGGGCGAGCCATCAAACAACATGGAGCACCTGCCTACCTGCGAAGCGACAACGGGAGCGAGTTCATCGCTAAGGCAGTCCAAGGATGGCTCTCAGAGAACCAGATCAAGACGATCTACATCGATCCACGGAGCCCATGGCAAAACGGCTATGTGGGGAGCTTGCACGGACGCCTCCGTGACGAATGCCTCAACCGGGAACAGTTCTGGACACTCAACGAAGCCCGTGTGGTGATCGAGGATTACCGAAAGGTACCGAGCGAAGGGACATCACCAAGTCAGCAGACTTGGACATACAATACCTTCAGTCCACACAGCAAACTGGGCTGCCTTAGCCCAGAACGCTTCGCGGCTAGGGGTAGAGCGTACCATCTCCGCTCCAGTCGCCCTTCGGGCTCCCTACGCAGGAGATGAACAACCAAACAACAACCCACTAAAAACCAAACCAACTTCCAAAGACAAACTCTCTACTGGCTCGAAAAGCCGAATCCCGTCACGCTGATTATGAATTGACTTACTAACGAATATAATTGATGAATATTGACACTGGAAAAAAAACATCCGAAGCATCCGAAAACCAAGGAGCAAAGAAGGCTGGTCTGACCTTGATGCAGGCCCTTGCCGTCGGCGTCAACAATACGAGCCCGGCCTACTCCCTTGCTGCGATTCTGGGGCCGATGGTAGCACTGGTGGGCTACGCCACCCCGTTGGTTCTCATCCTTTCGTTTATCCCGATGTCCTTGACGTCGCTGGCTTTCCTCTATCTTAACCGTCGGGATCCCGACTGCGGCACGACCTTTTCCTGGGTCACGCGTGCTATTGGCGTAAACTCGGGCTTTATTTCCGGATGGGTGATCGCAGCGTGCGGTATCCTTCTTGCCGGGAGTCTGGGAGAGACCGCGGTTACTTATGGCCTTCATCTCTTCGGACAAGCATCGCTGGCAGAGAACCATGCGGTGGTCATTTTGGGATCAGCGGTTCTCATCATCGTGATGGTGGCCCTTGCGATCACCCTCTCGGAATCCTCCATCAAATTACAGGCCGCCCTAACCTATCTTCAGGTGGGAGTCCTGATCATCTTCGGTTTTTTTGCACTCTACATCGCCTGGAAGAACGGCTTACCTGCCTTCTCCAGCCAATGGTTGAACCCTCTCCACCATGGTGCGCAGCCCCTTATCGCGTCGATGTTGCTGGGAGTGTTTGCCTTTTGGGGGTGGGAAGCCTCAACTAACCTAGCCGAGGAATGCCAGAACCCGTCCGATGGAGGGAAGGCCGGATTCCTCTCCACCCTCATTCTCGTGGGCACATACACCCTAGTGGCTGTGGCGGTCGTCCTCTATCTTGGCAAAACAAACTTCGCCTCCATCAACGCATCCGAGCTCATCCTGATTGAAATGTCCGGAACCGTCCTCGGACCATTGGGTTTCCTAGTGCTCCTTGCGGTCGCCACTAGCGCCTTGGCTTCGACTCAGTTGGCCTTAGTGCCCGGTTCTCGTGCGGTACTTTCGATGGCCCGTCGCGGCGCACTCCCGGCGAGGCTTGGCCTGATGCACCCTCGATTTAAGACACCCTACGTTTCACTTGCCGCGCTCGCCCTGATGGCTGTCGGGTTTTATGTCGTGGTGAGCCTGATTTCCAGGTCCGCGATCATCGATACCCTTTCGGCGCTTGGTATCCTTGTGGCCTTCTTCTATGGGGCAACCGGTCTTTCCTGCGTTATCTACTACCGTAGGCATGTTGTCCGATCGCTCAAGGGATTCCTCCTTGTCGGGCTCGCCCCGGGCATCGGTTCACTGGTTCTCTTCGGAATGTTGTTTCTGGCCGTTGAGTCCCTGTGGGATCCGAGCAAATCTGCCATGGGTGCCCCGTTGCTCGGGCTCGCCCCTCCGCTAACCATTGCCGCGCTTGTCTTTGTTTTTGGCATCCTCGCTCTCATAATTAGCCGCATCGTTTCACCAAGCTACTTCGCCGCCTCCGTGCCGGAGACCGCGAATTTGTTGCAAGATCCCTTCCCGTTGGATGCCGAAAAGGAGGTGCCCATGGGTGGAATCGTCGTAGATTGCAATGACCCGCTGGAGAATGTGATTGAAATTATTGAAAAGGAAGCCCGGCCCGACCTGGATCGCAGTATCCCTTTGTATTTGGTCTTTGGTGTTGAGCCCGCCGAAATGTACGGAGATGAGTACCGGGCTGCCGTCGATGCATTGGTCTCCGATGCAGAAGTCCTCTTTACAAGGATTGGCAAAATCCTCAAGGGGATGGGATTTAAGTCTGTTTATTGCTTCTATGAAAACTCCCATTCCAAGGAGTCCGTGAAGAGCCTCTTCTTGCGCCTGAAGGCTCGCGGTATTTGGTCAACTCATCGTGCCGATGAATTATTTGCCGGGTTGGAGCAGCAGATATCCTAACTCCGCAGGGATCCCTAGAACGAGAACGTTAGGCTCCCCCGGCCCAGCAGGTGCCGGGGGAGGTTCCCGCAAGATTCCTGCCCCGGGAGCGAGCCTGCCCCTCCAAGAAAAGCTGATTTCGGAGTCGCGGTGCACCCGTTGATTTGCCCCGAGATCAATCGCCGGGTGCCATACTCCGGGGTGCTGATTGAGGGCTTTTAGGTACTTTTTAAGATGGGTTGCGCCGGAAGCATAGCGTTATCAGTTGTCGGTAGACCTCATTGACTTTCCGGAAGGGCGGAGGTATTTGGCGACTTGGAAGTGCCCCGCTCACTCAAAAAATGGTTAAATTATTAGACGAGGAGATCGACAGAAAAGAGACGGTGCATCTGGCTCTTTTTTGTTTCTTTGCTATTTCGTCGCCTATCTCGATCGTGTGAACGTCGGCTTTGCTAAGCTGCAGATGCTAGAGGATTTGAAGTTCAGTGAAACTGTCTATGAGTTAGGCGCCGTCATTTTCTTCATTGGTTATTTTATCTTCGAAGTGCCGAGCAATATCCTGCTTGAGAAAATCGGCCCCCGGGTCTGGATTGCACGCATCATGGTGACCTGGGGTTTTTCATCGGCGTGGCGGAGGCTGCTTCTTCCCGGGGATTATCCTTTACCTGAACTATTGGGACGAACAGGAGAGGCGCGGCCGTCATGTGCAGGGGCGAGGGAAGTCCGAAATCACACCTACGCAAAACGGAGGGAGTAATTTTTATAACGCTACGGTCAGGTTTGTCGTAACAGTCCGGTAGAGCCGGGCTGCCTAACCGTCCCTTGATAAGGGGTCTTCAATGATTTTCGCCGATCGGCCTTCGTTGTCCTAACTTCAGCTTAGGGAGCCTATTCTCGATCCATACTAAAGCGGCCAGGGCCGATCAGGAGGAGCGAGAGGAAAACGGAGCCGAGTTCGATGGCGTGGGAAGCAACAAACCATTTGTCCATGAATCCACCGGGAGTCATGTGAAAGTGCATCATGGTGGCCACGGCCATGTTGATCACCAGAAAGAGACAGGCCGGTCGGAAGCAGAAGCCTATCAGGAGAAGAAATCCGCCCACGGATTCTGTAAGTGCGGACATAAGCCCCCAGAAGATCGGATAGGAGGTCACTCCGACGAACGCCATCGATTTTCCCAATTTGATCCAGTATTCAGACCCCCCTTCAAGCTTTGGAAGGCCGTGAGCCAGGAACGAGAGCCCGATGAGTATGCGAAGAATCAGGAGGCCAAGATCACGGTATCTGCTTAAGGAACGGAAAATCATGGGATGGAAATGCCGTTCTCGTTGCGAAAGAACAAGTCAAATATCCGACTGAGCTTCTTTCTTGGTTCCGAATTAGCAGAAATTCGTAGCACCTAGCAGGAGAAATTAGGAGGACTTGGAGCGGAGATCGTCGTAAAAATGAGCAAGTGCAGCGCGATAGTAGACCCCGACCCAAAGGTTCCCGATTCCGAGCGTCAAGAGGGCCAGAAGAAACCATCCCAGGAACCGCAGTTGTAGACGGAGCAGTTTAAGTTTATGCCCTTTCATCATCGTTTTGCTTTTTTGGATAGCTTGAAGAGGCTCTGTTTTATGGTCATCCGCCAGCACAAAAAAGGTCATCGTATACGAGTAGATGAAGGATGCCGCAGTCACGATACAGATCAGCGTGAGGAGTATAATGACCGATGTAGTAAATGGTGAGTTCTTAAACTGGTGATTCATGATTCCAATGACTGCAAACACGGGGAGTTGGAAGAGGATGATCCAGAGCAGGCTAAAAAGACCGACTAGGAACTGAGCGAATAAAGACTTCCAGAAAATACGAAATCCAGAAAAGGAATCACTCAGCTTTGGGGATAATGCCCTGACCAAATTCAAATTAAATGAACTGAATCCGACGGTAAAAACCCCGCACATCAGCAGTTGCAGAATTAAGATCCCAAACGAGCTCATCCGGTAGGAAAGTGGAAGGATGGTTTTGGGAGAGAGAGCCATCGCAATTTGCCCGTGGGTCGCAATCAGCAGAGGGGCTTTTTGGATGAAACTCATGGCTATCCAAATGACCACCCAGAGAAGGGTCACACCAATCGCCAGCCCCCATTTTCCCCGAAGCGATTCTCGAGCCATCCTCAACAATTCTTTAGTGGGAATCAGCGGAGAACCCGGAGTTCCAGAGATTAAGGAGCAAGGGATAACAGACGGATTCGGAATTTCCAGAGGCATGACGATGAGCCCTTCAATCGTTGAGGCCGGAGCCCAGTGTTCTCCCATCGAAGGGTTCCAGACCAGATCCTCAGGTGAGAGATCTCCTGATTGGGCGAGTCTCCAAAACTCGTTCTCCTGAACCGGGCCATGCTGCCGACCCCCGCTATAATAATACCATTCCATAATTTTTTTGGCGGGGGTTGGGGGATTGGTGGGAAGAAAGCCGATGTTCTAGGAACAGATCGGCCCAGGAATGATCAAAAACATCAATCTCTTTTCTGATTGTTGGAATCAATCAGAAAAGAGATCTCTCAAATCACGGTTTACGATAACTTCACGGCATTCGGTGAATGTGATTGAAGCCTTACGGGCTAATGACTAATAACATGGCTTCATGAAGATGTTGAGATTTTACGTTTGCTCTGCCCTGACGCTCTTGGGTGCTCTTTTGAATTGCGGTTGTGCAGGCGGACCCAAAGTGGATCCCCAAATCACGGCGGCTGTCGCCTCCGCAAATGTCAACAAACTGACCTACGACAAGATCTACAATGCCCAGACGCTCGATTACGGCGACATCTTAAACTTGGTGAAAGGGCGTATTCCTTCCCATATCACGATCGATTACCTCCGTAGCACGCAGAAGGTGTATGATTTCTCCTACTCACAGCTTGCGTCGCTCAAGTCCGCAGGGGCCAAGCCACACCTGCTCAACTACCTGACCGAGACGCAGGGATTCTACGGAAACAACAGCCCGGCCAAGAAGGGATCGAAGGTCCCGGGTTATGTGAAAAACAATACCAAATTGAATCAGGATCAGCAGCCCTTCTATTACAATGCTCCGATGATCGACGACTGGTATGACTCCGCCTACACCGAGTCATGCTACAGTCCCTTCTCCTTTGACACCGGAGGCGGCGGTTAGTCTCTCTTACAGACTTTTCCGTAAGTCTCTAGCCTGCGGTCCCCACAGTCCCAGGACCGAGTGAAGGCTGTTTCCCTCTCAAGACAGCGCTTTCCTTTTGCGGGACTTCTTGGTTCGGCAATTCTTGGAATCCTCTTCGTCTCTTTCTTCGGACCGATTTGGTGGTTGCTCGTTTTCGCCGCCATCTCCCTGCCGCTACTGATCTTACCCTCCTTGAGGGGACGCGGTGGCTACTGCTGGGTCCTGACAATGATGGTTTTTGCGGTGCTGCATTTCTGGAGTTGGAACGACGCGCCCGCCCGCAAGTTGGCCGGAGTGCTTGAAGAGCATCGATCCGACAGGGGACCCGGTGATGTTGGGGAAGCAGAGCTACAAGGAGGGGAGTGTGATGTCAGGGGGATTGTTTCCGGAGAGCCAAAATCAACTTCCTTCGGAGGTGCCAGCTTTACCCTGAGCGTTGAGGAGATCCGTCAACTCACCAAGGAATGCTCAATCAGCGCGCCAGTCCATGTTTTGGTCCGCTGGGAGGGGAAGTCACCAACCTATGGTGACCGCGTCTCCTTTCAAGCACGACCCGAACGGATTCCACCTCCACGGAATCCAGGATCGATGGACTACCGCAGATGGTTGGAACGTCATGGAATCTACACGGAATTCCGCATCGACCCCTCTCTTCCCGGAGAAATCGTTTCCCACGGGGTGGGGAATCCCCTCATGGCTTGGGCCCTTTGCACTCGTCACAGGATCGAAGGGATTCTCTCGACCGATCTGCCAAAAGACTCGCCGGAACTCAGCGCCATCAAGGGGATCACTCTCGGCGTTACGGAGAACGCACCGGATGGATTCACCGATGATTTCCGATTCACTGGCACAATGCATCTTTTTGCCGTCAGTGGATTGCATGTCGGAATGCTGGCTGTGATCATCTGGTTTGCTTTGAAATTGATCCGCATTCCGCGGCTCTGGTGCGTTGCCATCACGATTCCCTCCCTCTTCCTCTACGTGATGGTGACCGGAATGAAAATGGGAAGTATTCGGAGTGCTACCATGGCTTCAATTCTGCTTTGCGGCTTTGTTCTTTTCCGTAGATCACCGCTTCTCAATACCCTTGCGGCCTCCGCATTCTTTCAACTCGCGTGGGATACCAATGCACTCTTCTCTGCTGGTTGGCAGTTTTCCTATTCTGTAGTTTTTGCAATCCTTATGATTGCCGGTCCGGTTGAGCGGTGGCTGTGTCGGCTTTATTCTCCCGATCCCTTCATCCCTTCGGGATTGCTGACGCGCGGAGAACGGATGCTCATCTCCGCTTGGAAGCATGTCGCCGGACTCATTGGTGTCTCGGCCTCGGCTTGGGTTGGTTCATTGATCCCGACGGTTGCCTACTTTCATCTGATTTCACTCTCTGCCTTCGGTGCCAATCTCCTGGCTGTCCCTCTGGCCTTTCTTGTTCTCTCGCTGGGAGCCCTTTCGCTCATCAGCGGATGTTTTTCCCTCTGGATAGCTGGGGCCTTCAACAATGCAAACTGGTTGGTCACCAAGCTGCTTCTCCTGATCGTTCAAGGGAGTGCCTTGATTCCCGGCGGGCATTGGTTTGTGGGAGTGCCCCACGCATCCTCACCAGAGATGACGATTCTGGATCTGCGCGGGGACTCCTGCGCCGTGGTCCGGAGCCACGGGGAGTTTGCCCTGATCAATGCGGGCAGCAAAAGAAGTGCTGCCTCCACAGTGCTTCCTTTTCTTGAATCTTCGGGAGCCAACTCGTTGCAAGACATCCTGATCACCAAGGCGGATGCGTCCCATTTGGGGGGACTTCCCAGAATCGCAAAGGAGATGAGGCTCGGAAGAATCGCCGTCTCCTCCGAGCCCGGACGATCCCCTGTGGCTAAAGCCGTTCTCTCAGGCTTTTCAGAAGTTCAACCAATCCCTGCAGCTCTTTCTTGGGAATTAGCCAAGGATGTCACTGCGGAAATCCTGCCTGCTCCCTATCTTGTCTCCACTGGTTCCCTCGTGGTCAGATTGAAGCTCGGTCGGTTTCACATCCTGATGCTGCCACGATTGACACCCGAAGTGATTCCGGATGTCCAAGCGATTTCCCCTGACAGGATTTGCTCCGAGGTGCTTGTCATGCCCTTGGGAGGGTCTGAAATAGAATCCACCCTTCGAGTGATTCGCAGGATCGGACCCCAGGTCATCATCTCCCCAGTCAATACGCTCAAACGAGTTGGTTTTCCAAGTCACGAGTGGGACCGCATCCTGCAACAGGAGGGGATTGTACTTCTGCGTCAGGATGAGACCGGGGCTCTTGGTCTACAAACCGGGTCAGATCATCTGCAGATCGTTCCCTTTATGGATCGGGTAACGTCGATTGTCGTGTCGGATCATAAGTAGAGATCCACGCCAATCTCTGGCGTCTCAAGCCGTTTAGTTATTCCGTGCTGAGGGGAACTAAAACACAAGCTTTCCAAGATGTGCCTCGAAGAGGTCGTGTCGCGATGGGTCATAATGATGTCCGATAAACCCCACCGCCTCCGCACCCTTCACATTTTCAACCAGATCGTCGATGTAGAGCGTCCTTGTGGGGTCGATCCCGAACTGAGTGCGCGCCAATTCAAAGATGCGCCGCTCGGGTTTCATCACGCCGGCTTTGTAGGAATAAATCCCGTCCACAAAGAGACTCTGGAAAAACTCATATTCTTCAAAAATGTGATCGTGATGGATGCAGCCGATGTTTGAGAGAAGATAGAGGGGTTTTTTCCCATGGAGTGAGCGGGCCCACTCCACCATTTGAGTGTTGACCTCAAAGATCCGTGTCCACAATTCCATGAAATGGTCCTCGGGACCATCATGGGCAAAGGCCTCCCTCACAACCTTCACAAAATCCTCGCGGGGGATCCGCCCCGTTTCGTGATCCATCCTCAGGGGGTGGAGTTCCTCCAGGGAGGGAGGAGCCTTGATCCCCGTATGGGCTACCAGTGCTCGCTCGGCGATGAAGTAGTCGAAGGTGAGAAGAACATTGCCGATATCAAAGATGACCGCGTCGATTTGGGACATGGAATTCAAGGAGTTAAGGCTGAAGTCTTAAAGCTGTTGGTGCAGCTGCAGGATGAAAGGATCTGGAAAATAAGAAGAGTCCCTTCATCCGCCAACTCAAATGCTCGAAGTTTGCAGTGGTCTCTCATGGTCGCTTCCTTGCAATTCTTCAGCCTTCAGTCGAATCCACCTCGATTGTGGCCTCTCGGAGAACCTCACGTGCCGAATTCCCGGCACCATCGGGGGTGCCCGTTTTCCAGGCATTAGCCTCCCAAGTTTTCCAAACCCTGGCTCCGTGGGAGAACGCGTGTCTCACCGCTGCGGCGACAGCCTGGGGAGAGGTCGCAGTGCATCCGCAATCCGCCTTGGAGAGGAGTTCCGCGTTGCCCTCCTCTTGTCCCGGAATCACCTGACTCATGATGAGAGGAGTTGCGGCCGCAAGACACTCCTGCACGGTGGCGCCTCCCGCCTTTGCAATCACGAGATGACTTGATGCGACTCTTTCCGGAAGGTCTTCAAGCCATCCCTCGATTTTGACGGGATGTTCGAGTTGATTGGCAATCTTCTGAAGAGAAGTCCGGAGGGGTTCATCACGACCGCAGGCAGCCGAGAGTTCAATCTCATCGATCGATCCGAGCTGGCGGAGAATTTCCTCCGCATTCTTTTGCCCCGGATTGACTAAAAAGAGGACCTTTGGAAGCCGAGACGGGCCGGGAGCTATCCGCTGACCCCGAAGTGTTTCAAAAAGTGGTGGAACCGGGAAGCCTGATACCCTCAGGATGTCGCGGGAAACACCGGCCTCCTCCATGACTTGTGCGGTCACTTCATTGGGTACGAGAAAGAGATCGGAGTGACCGCTATACCAGAGGGAATTGATACTGATGGAGTCGGTGACCACGGTGACTGTCCTGAAAGGACGTTTCGTGTTGGCGTGGAGATGGTCGAGCAGATGATTATAGCCGGGGTAGGTGGAGACAATTACCGCCGGAGCCCTATCGGTCACGGTCTTTTTCAGCAGTCTGGAGGCGCGTTGATAGACGGCAACCCTGCCTGGTGCGGCCTTGTCTTTGTCGAGATATCTGTAAAAGGCGCCCCAAAGCTCTGGAAAATGGTTGATGAAGAAAAAATATCCTTGCTGGGCAACTTTATAGAGGGAGCCGTAGGCCTCGGCAAACAGATCGCGAACCTCCACCAGCCTCTCCGGATCCTGCTCGCGAAGCGCGATTGCCAGATTACGAGCGGCTGCGTTGTGCCCCTCGCCGAATGCGGAGGTGAGAATAAGGACAGGTTTTTTTATGAATGATGAACTCATGGTTCTTAGGGAATGGAACCCAAGAGGCATTTGATGAAGTTCATTTCACTAGCGACTCGGGCGCTCCTAGGCAAGATGGTCGTATCCTTTCGTGAGAGGAGTGCATTGCTCCCCGTGCGCAAGGATCACGCCAATAGGCGTTAGAGCAAGCCTCGGACTAGCCTGACCCCATCGCGATTGAAGCGAGGGCCAGAGTCTCGGGTTCACGGTAAGTAGAAGCTCATAATCCTCGCCGTCGGAGATGCCCTCCCCGACTGAGCATTCCTTGTGAAGAGGAATGCAGTCCGGCGCGATCCGGAACGAGCAATGACTCTCTCTGGCCAGTTTGGGCAGATCGCTTCCTAGTCCGTCGCTGAGATCCATCATTGCGGTGACGGCGTTTTCCCCTCCAAGCCAGCGCCCCTCCGCCACTCTCGGATGGAAATTGAGGTGGCGGCCACTCTTGAACGCTCCTCCAAGTTTTCCGGTGACACAGATCAGATCACCCGATTTGGCTCCCGAGCGAAGCTTCCTGTTCCGCTTGGGAACAGACCCGGTCAGTGCTATCGAGAGGAAAAGCGGTCCCGGAGATTGAACGGTCTCCCCTCCGACCACCGAGACTCCAAACTGCCTCGCTGCCTTTCCGATTCCCCGATAGAGTGCCCGCCACGCACTGGTGTTCCAAGTTGCAGGGGCGGCGACCGTGATGAGTGCATGGAGGGGGGAACCGCCCATGGAGGCGATGTCACTCAAGGGACGGCAAAGAGCCTTCCATCCGACTTTGTCCAGGGGAGTTCCTGGGATGAAATGAATTCCCTCCACAAGTGCGTCGGTCTTCAATAATTCCAGAGAACCTGCCCTGCCTGCGGAGCGAATGACTGCGCAGTCATCACCGATTCCGGTCATCACACTAGAGTCCACTGGGGGGAGTTCCCGTCTGATCAATGTCAGCAACTCCTCCTCGGATTGCGGTTTTCTCTTCATTTGGTAACGGCCTCCGGCCAGAGGATCAGGGCGACGATGTTCGAGGCGTTGAAGGCGGCATGCATCGTGATCGGGGCCCAGAGCGAACCTGTACGTTCATAGAGCAGACAGAGAATCACCGCTAGGATTCCGAGTCCTAGGAGCGAGGGCAGGTGAACGTGGATTGCCGCGAAGAGAAGAGAGGAGATGGCAATAGCCGGCACTCTCCCCGAATATCTCCTGATCACTCCGTAAAAATATCCCCTGAAGATCACCTCTTCAGCAATGGGAGCAAGAATGACCGCCATGAACACAACAGAGATCCGGGATTTTAGATCGGGATGTTCCAGAAAATATTTCACGATCAGTTGGGAATCATCCGAACTTCCGAAAATCTGTTGGATCATTACTTGGGCTGCCAGAATCAACGGGGAAGTAATGATCAACCAGAGGAGTCCCATGCATGCTGCTTTCGGAAAGAGCGAAGGCTGAAGATGAAAGATGGCGATCGCGGATTTCCCCTGGAATCCGATCACACCAAAGATTCCCATGATCAGGCAGATGTAGAAGAGCGAGTTGCCGAGGATGGCCTGGAAGGTGATGCTCTGATGCCCATCGAATGACTGGGCTATCACCGAAACCATCCAGAGTGCCAGGACCCCGGCGCAAAAAACATCCGCCATCCCGAAAGGTTGGGTGGTAAGCACTGCCCGGGAGTTGCTTCGATCCGCCAGCCATCCGTAAAAAGCCAGAAGCAGCAGAAAAAGGAGACAGGCTAACGATGAAAGGATCAAGGAATCGAAGAAGGTTGCATCAATGACCGTGGAGTCAATCCCCGGCAGTCAGAAGGGGTTCCATCAGAAGGCGTAAAACGATGGAAGCAGGTAGAGTCGGCCGCTCTCCAGTCTTACGTTACCGGCCGGTCCGATGTTCAGATCGAGTCGGACGTCACTTTTTTCGGAATCCTCAAAGAATTTCAGAAAGTGAGCCAACCCCTGCTTCTTTTCGTAACAGACGACTTCCGCGCCGGGCGCCTTCCCAAGCAATCGGGCCTTGTCATAGGCATCCTCAATGTATCCGAGTTGATCCACCAATTTGGCCGCATAGGCGTCCTTTCCACTCAGGACGCGTCCATCGGCAATGCCGTTGCGGAGCATCGATGCGTCGAGATGTCGGGAGGTGGCGACGATGTTCAGGAATCGGTCGTAAGTCTGCATGACGAGTCCTTGGAAATAGGTCTTCTCATCCTCTGTCAGGTCGCGGGCCCCATTCAGGGCGTCCTTGAACTGGCCGCTCTTGAAGATCACCGACTGCAGGCCGATCTTTCCGAAAAGTTCCTTGTAATTGAGCGTGGAAATGATCACTCCGATGCTTCCCGTGAAAGTTGTGTCACTGCACATGATCCAGGAACCGGCGCAGGCGATGTAGTAAGCCGCGGACGTTCCGATGGAGTTGATGAAAATCACGGTCGGCTTTCTGGCCGTCAGTTTTCCAAGGGCATGATAGATGGTATCACCCGCCGTGACCTCTCCGCCGGGGGAGTCCACAGAGAGAACGACGGCTTTGACCTTAGGATCGTTTGCCGCCTGCTGAAAGGCCTCCTTCATGCTTTCAACCATCGAATCCTGCACCGATCCAACACCCTTGCCGTAGGAGATCAGGCCATTGAGTGGAATGAGGGCGATTTTTTCGTCACTGCCCGTGCCGGGGATCAGTGTTTTTTCAGAAAACTTTTTCTCGGTGAAGTGTTTGGCAGGGCCTGCTCCCCTGGAGGCGAGCGAGATGAGAAGAACGAGATTCGCACACACGCTGATGACCAGCGCAGCAACCAGGAGAAGCGAAAGACAACCGAATTTCTTCATCGGGACACAGCGTGGAGGATCTGGTTGAAATTCTCAAGAGAACTCACAGGAAGAGGGGGAGTGAACTCACAAGGGATGAATGGGATAAAGGGGATTTCATTCCCTGGGGATAGTCCTTGGAACTAGGAATCAATGATTCCCTCTTCCTTTCATCACCTTGCTTCGAATCTCTCTCTTTCTTTCCACTCTGTGAATAACTTGGGGACAAATAGGAAAAACTTGTTCTTCAACGTTGCTGACACAGGGCGTTCCAAGGGTTTATGACTGAATGCATGTCCAAAGCCGAACTCCGCGCCCGTCTCGATGAGATCGGGGTGCGTCCGAGCAAAATGCTCGGTCAGAATTTTCTCCTAGATACCAATCTGGCCCGTGCGATCGTAGCCGATCTGGAACCCTGTGAAGGGGATCATCTGGTCGAGGTCGGTCCAGGTATGGGAGCCCTCACGGTTCACATCTTGGAGTCGCCGGCCCGTCGCATCACTCTCATCGAGAGGGATCACAGGTTGGCTTTGGAACTGAGCGAGCGCTACGCCGCCGAGATTGCCTCCGGGCGATTGGAGATCCGTCAAGGAGACGGGGCCAGAACGGATCTCCTTTCCCTCCACGGATATGGTCCGGTCAAGATGGTGGGCAATCTTCCATACAGTGCCTCCACCGCGATTATCTCCCACTTCACCGAGGCCTTCTCACCCGCATCCAGACTGGTTCTTATGGTTCAGAGAGAGGTCGGAGAGAGGCTGGCTTCGTCTCCCGGACAAAAGGATTATGCGGCGCTCACGGTGCAGCTTGGGCGGCGTTGGTCAGTGAAGAAGCTCCGCATTGTCCCACCGGATGTTTTCTGGCCTCGACCGACCGTGGAGTCCGCCGTGATCGAGGTCTCCAGGCGTCCGGTTGAGGGGCTTCCAAATCCCGATCCGGCCGGCTTCTCATCACTCGTGCGTCTGGGATTCTCCTCCCGCCGAAAACAGCTTCGATCACTTCTGAAACTCCCCACTGGAATCTGGGATGAGTGGGCCTCCGCCAAGGGACATGCAGTCACGGCCCGGGCTGAGGATCTGCCTGTCGATCACTGGGCTGACCTGGCTCTTCATGTCACCCCGCTGGGCCATAATCATCCGGAAGAGATGTGTGATGTGGTTGATAGTGAGGACCGTGTTCTGGAGCCCCGCCTCCGTAGCGAGGTGCATGTGAATAACTTCCCGCACAGGGCGGTTCATCTCTGGATCTTTAATTCCGAGGGGGAGCTTTTTCTGCAAAAACGCTCTCCTTGGAAGGGGAATCATCCCGACCTTTGGTGCTCCAGCGCAGCCGGTCATGTCGATGCGGGCGAGAGCTACGAGGAGGCTGCTCATCGGGAGATGAGGGAGGAGATCGGGGCCGACTGTCAGCTCGTGAAATTCTGGAAGGTTGATGCGACTCCCGAGACCGGGCACGAGTTTGTGGAGTTCCTGACCGGCCTCTGCGATGGACCTTTTCGCTTTGCTCCCGGAGAGGTGGAGACTGGAGCGTTCTTTCCTGTGGAGCAGATCCGTCGCTGGGTGAAGTGCACACCGGAACAATTCACCCCTCTCTTCAAGATGGTGGCGGCAAAGTTTCTTAATGAGACAGATGGTCTCATTAAGTTATCAAAGGTCTCATAAATGAGTCATACTGACTCGGTCTGCGTCTCTTATCAAGAGATGAAAAATCTCTAAACATCTTACATAGAGGTGGATATAGATTATGATATTCTTAGGCATGTGTTTTGCTTAGTTAAAAGCAACTATGTCTAAAATTCTAGGAATCGATTTAGGAACGACGAACTCTTGCATGTCTGTCATGGAGGGTGGGGAACCAGTTGTTCTGGAGAACTCCGAAGGAGCCCGCACGACCCCGTCCGTGGTGGCCTTCTCCAAGAGTGGTGAACGTCTTGTCGGCCAAGCTGCCAAGCGTCAAGCCATCACCAACCCGCAGAATACCATCTTCTCCGTGAAGCGCTTCATGGGGCGCAAGTATGACGAGTGCCGCGGCGAGCAGGACCGCGTCCCTTACAAGCTAGTCAAGGCCGCCAATGGCGATGCCCACATCCAGGTTGAGATCGATGGCAAGCCCAAGGCTTTCTCACCACCCGAGATTTCGGCCATGATCCTTGCGAAGCTGAAGAGCGACGCCGAGGCTAAACTTGGTGAGAAGATCACCCAAGCGGTCATCACTGTCCCCGCTTATTTCAATGACTCCCAGCGTAATGCTACCAAGGACGCTGGCAAGATTGCCGGTCTCGAGGTGCTCCGCATCATCAACGAGCCCACCTCCGCCTCGCTTGCTTATGGTCTTGAAAAGAAGGCTGATGAGAAGATCGCCGTCTACGATCTTGGTGGAGGCACCTTCGATATCTCCGCCCTAGAGCTTGGAGACGGTGTCTTCGAGGTTCGCGGGACCAACGGCGACACCCACTTGGGTGGTGACGACTGGGATCATCGCATCATGGACTGGATCATCAATGAGTTCAAAACCGAGTCCGGCATCGACCTCACCAAGCAGCCTGACGCCGTCCAGCGTATCAAGGAAGAGGCCGAAAAGGCCAAGATTGCACTCTCCTCCACCCAAGAGTATGAGATCAATCTCCCCTTCGTCACCGCTGATGCCAGCGGACCGAAGCATATCCAGAAGAAGTTGACCCGTGCGAAGCTCGAGCAACTCACCGACGACCTCTTCCAACGCACCATCAAGCCCGTTGAGGATTGCTTGGCTGATGCGAAGTGGAAGAAGGGCGATGTGAACGAACTCGTTCTTGTCGGAGGCATGACCCGTATGCCCAAGGTTGTTGAAACGGCCCGCAACATGATCGGCAAGGAGCCTCACAAGGGTGTGAATCCCGATGAGGTCGTTGCGATCGGAGCGGCCATCCAAGGCGGTGTGCTTCGCGGCGACGTGAAGGATGTTCTCCTGCTCGACGTCACCCCGCTCACCCTTGCGATCGAGACGGCCGGAGGCATCGCTACCCCGATGATCCCCCGCAACACCACGATCCCAACCAAGAAGAGCAACGTCTTCTCCACCTACAGCGACAACCAGCCCGGTGTGGAGATTAAGGTTCTCCAGGGAGAGCGCCCGCTCGCCCGTGACAATAAGCAACTCGGCGTCTTCCATCTGGATGGCATCCCGCCAGCCGCCCGAGGCACACCTCAGATCGAGGTCACCTTTGATATCGATGCCAACGGCATCCTGAATGTCTCCGCCAAGGACCTCGGTTCAGGCAAGGAGCAGAAGATTTCCATCACCGGATCGAGCGGACTCAGCAAGGAAGAGGTCGAGCGCATGCAGCGCGAAGCCGAGGCCCACGCTGCGGACGATCTCAAGGCCAAGGAAGGCATCGAGATCCGCAACAATGCCGACACGCTCGCTTATCAGTGCGAGAAGCAGCTCACCGAACTCGGTGAGAAGCTCGACGGCGCCAAGAAGAAGGAGATCGAGGATGAGATTGCCAAGGTGCGTGAGGCCCTCAAGGGTGCCGACATCGAGGCCGTCAAGTCCACCTACGAGACCCTTCAGACCAAGTTCCAGGAAGTCAGTGCCGAGCTCTATAAGAATGCCGCCGCAGCAGGAGCCGGAGCCGGTCCTGAAGCCGCAGCCGGAGCAGGTGCCGCCCAGTCAGAACCGAAGAAGGACGCCGACGTCGTTGACGCCGAGTTCGAAATGGTTGACGAGGAGAAGAAGGACAAGGAAAAGAAGTAAAACTTCCTCCCCACCGTAAAAAATTTAGCAACAAGCCTCCCCGCAGGTGCGGGACGGGGCACGCGTTAGAAACCCACAAACAAAGACAAAGGAAAAACACACCATGGCAGTAAAAATCCAACCTCTCGGTGACCGTGTGCTCGTGCAGACGATCGAAGAGAAGGAAGTCAAAAAGGGCGGGATCATCATCCCTGACACCGCCAAGGAAAAGCCGACAGAGGCTCAGGTCGTTGCTCTAGGCACCGGCAAGCTCGACGACGATGGCAAGAAAATCGCCTTCACCGTCAAGAAGGGCGACACCGTCCTCATCTCCAAGTATGGAGGCACCGAGGTCAAGGTCGACGGCGAAACCTACCTGATCATGCGCGAGGACGACATCCTTGGCATCATCGGCTAATCAACCAATCCAACCCACAAACACACTTAAAAACATTATGGCAGCTAAACAACTCCAGTTCGACGAGGCCGCACGCCACGCACTCCTGCGCGGTGTCGAGAAACTCGCCAAGGCAGTCAAGGCAACGCTTGGGCCCTCGGGTCGCAACGTCATCCTCGACAAGAAATTCGGTAGCCCAACGATCACCAAGGACGGCGTCAGCGTCGCCAAGGAGATCGAGCTTGAGTGCCCGTTCGAGAACATGGGCGCCCAGCTCGTCCGTGAGGTTGCTTCCAAGACCAGCGACATCGCCGGTGACGGAACAACGACCGCGACCGTGCTCGCCGAGGCCATCTACAAAGAGGGTCTCAAGAATGTCACCGCCGGTGCTAATCCCACTTCCCTGCAGCGCGGAATCAACAAGGCCGTCGACGCCATCGTCGGTGAGCTTGCCCGCATCAGCAAGAAGGTGAAGGACAGCTCCGAGATCGCTCAGGTCGCCACCGTCTCCGCCAACTGGGACACCACCATCGGCCAGATCATCGCTGACGCGATGGACAAGGTCGGCAAGGACGGCACCATCACGGTCGAAGAGGCCAAGTCCATCGAGACCTCCCTGGACGTCGTCGAGGGAATGCAGTTCGACAAGGGCTACCTCTCCCCGTACTTCGTGACCAACGCCGAGGGAATGGAAGCATCACTCGACAGCGCCTACATCCTCATCCACGAGAAGAAGATCAGCTCCCTCAAGGACCTGCTCCCGCTTCTCGAGAAGATCGCCAAGAGCGGAAAGCCGTTCCTGATCATCGCCGAGGACGTCGAGGGCGAAGCGCTCGCGACTCTCGTCGTGAACAAGCTCCGCGGAACCCTGCAGATCTGCGCGGTCAAAGCCCCCGGCTTTGGCGATCGCCGCAAGGCCATGATGGAGGACATCGCAGTCCTCACGGGCGGACGCTGCATCACCGAAG
>CAIKFI010000162.1 GCA_903826635.1 uncultured Spartobacteria bacterium
ATGCCCAAGTTGAACAATCCGATGTTTGCATGGGACCTCTTTGCCAGGGAGGCCTCGCGCGGTTTCTTCCTTGCCGTCGAGGCTCGTGACAAGAAATTCTCCACCGCCGGCCTGTCCGATCTTCTTCATGATCTCAGTGCAGGGAATGTCACCGCAATCCACCTGGAGGCCCCGGAGCCCCCACAGGGCAACTGACCACACCCATGGTACGCTATTTCCTACTCCTTCTGACACTGGTGACGGTTCTTGTGATCTCGATCGCCGGCCTTCGTGACTATTCCTTCCTGCCTCACAAGACCAAGCGTCCTCCGATTGAAATCTTCCCGGATATGGTCCGCCAGGCAAAGGTCAAGGCCCAGGCCCCCAGTGATTTTTACGCGGATGGCCGCGGGGCTCGCGATCCTGTGAGCGGAACCGTGCCGATCGGATACGCCCAACCCCTCAACAAACCTCAATCCAATGACTCCTCCCAAGGAGCCACGATGGGGAGTCCCTACCAGGTGGTGGTTTTTGAAGGTCGTGAGAACTATGCCAACACCGGCAAGACGGGGACGAACTGGGGCAATGGGCTTCCTTTCACCGCAACACTCGCAACGCTTGAACGGGGACGGGAACGCTACCAGATCCAGTGTGCTGTCTGTCATGGTGCCACAGGAGTCGGCAATGGTATCGCCACAAAATATGGTTTGGTGGGGGTGGCTAGTTTCAATCAACAACGCATCCGTGACATGACCGACGGGGAAATCTACAACACGATCGTGAATGGCAAAAACACCATGCTGGGCTATGGCTCCACCATCCAGATTCCCGATCGATGGGCTATCGTCGCCTATATTCGCGCACTTCAGCGCTCCCAGAATGCCTCGCTCAACGACGTGCCGGAAGCCGATCGGGCCCTGCTTGGGGAAAGCGGCATGGCCACAACCCCCGCCAAGCCCTGAACCTCTCCATCCGTCCCATGAGCACCGAGAAAACAAGCCTCCCCGCCGAAGCGCATGCAGTCTCCGGAACGCTTCCTGCCCCGGAGACGTTTGATTACAAGCATGTGGGAGGGCGATTTGTCGGCCTTTGCATCGCTGCGCTCGCCACCCTTGTTCTTTCCCTGATCCTTGGCATTTCAGACCCCAAGCAGTTCGCCTTCTCCTGGCTCTTCGCAGGATGCTTCTTCTTCACGATCTTAATCGGATCGATCTTCTGGGTGATTGTCCACCATGCGGTTGACGCCGCATGGAGTGTTGGCATCCGCCGTCAATTGGAAAACATTGCCTGCCTGTTTCCCCTCCTCACACTCCTCTTGGTTCCACTCCTTTTTGTCGCGAATCTTGTCTGGAGTTGGATGGCCTTGTCCCCCGCTCATGACCACGAACTCGCGGAGAAGGCGGCCTACCTGAATGTGAATTTCTTCTGGTTGCGCACGTTCTTCTATTTCCTGCTCTTCTGCGGGGTGGCCTGGACGCTCCGGCGCAACTCGCTGGCCCAGGATGTTGACGGCGCGGCCATTCATACGATCCGCAACCGCCGTGTTGCGTTTTTCATGATTCCCGTCGGAGCCATCGCCCTCACCTTCTGGTCTTTCGACTGGATCATGGGGCTTAACTATCGATGGAACTCCACAATCTGGGGAATCTACATCTTTTCCGGCAGTGCGCTCGCCGCCCTTTGCGTGATCATACTGTTAGCGAATGCACTGCGTTCCGGGGGGTACCTGAAGGGGGTTCTCAACACCCAGCATAACTTCGCCTTTGGCAAACTCCTGCTCGCCTTTACTCTCTTCTGGTCATGGATAGCGTTCGTTCAATACATGCTCATCTGGTATGCGAACATCCCCGAAGAGAGCGTTTATTTCACCCTGAGGTCCAGCGGATCCTGGAAAGTGCTCGGCGTCCTTCTCGTGGTGGGTCACTTTCTGGTTCCCTTCACCCTACTTCTTTTCAGGGCTCCGAAAGCCAACCCAAGCTTTCTTGGACTGGTCGCCGGATGGATCCTGGCCATGCATCTTCTTGATGTCTACACCATGATACTTCCCGTTCTTCACCCGGAGGGCTTTCACCCGGCAGTGCTTGATATCGTTGCACTGCTTGCCATTGGGTGCACCCTCGGAGCGGTTTTCCTGAAGCGTCTGGGAGATTCCCCACTCTGGCCTTCCCGTGACCCCCGCTTGGCCGAGGCCGTCAACTACATCGACTGATGAACCAAGATCACACGACCATTTCCAAACCGAAGCGACCCTCTTTCGGAATATTGCTTTTGCTGGGAGTTCTTCTTGTCATGCTTGCGGCAGCGCTCGGGGCTTTCTGGCTGAACCGGACCGATCCGGCCACGGAAAGCGAGGATCTGGAGCGCGCGACCCTCAGAACAAAGAATCTGATCGAACTTCAGGCAGCAGAGTCCAATACCTTGAGCACCTACGGGTGGAATGACAAGGCCAAGGGGATCGTGCATATTCCCGTCAGCAGGGCGATGGAACTGGTTCTCCCATCCCTTCAGGCCACTGCAGCAAAGGAGCAACCATGAGCACATCGACTTCCCAACATCATGTGGAACCAGGTCTGAAACCCATCGACAAACGCTCTATCGATGCCTCGGTCCGCCTGC
>CAIKFI010000163.1 GCA_903826635.1 uncultured Spartobacteria bacterium
AGCCTGAGACCGGTTTCAAAATCAAAAGCTCCGGCCGCAGAGTAAGCGGTGAACTCCCCGAGCGAAAGCCCCGCCGCCGCATCAAACGAGAGGTCTGGCAAGGATTCCCGAAGGACAGCAAGCGCCGCGAGTCCATGAACATAGAGTGCGGGCTGGCAAACGGCGGTGCGGGTCAACTCATCGGCAGGTCCTTCAAAGGAGATTCGGGAGAGTGTGTAGCCGAGGATTTCGTCAGCCTCACGATAGAGAGCCGAGGCGGCAGGGTGAGCCAGGGCAAGATCCTGTCCCATCCCCACGGATTGGGCGCCTTGGCCTGAGAAGAGCAGTGCTGTTTTCATGAATGTTTCGAGGATTAAAAGTAAAAGGGTATTCCGGCCTTGGTAAAAGCCTCTTTCTGATCCTTCAAGTAACTCTCTCCCAATCGATCGAATCCTCCTGTGGACCGGAAGGACTTGAGAAACCGGTTTACTTGCCCGAGGAGCACCGTGTCGCTTGGCCGGAGACCGATCGCCCAAGACTCGCTCTGGACGGGATCTAGGAGGGCTACCGTCTCATTGGGATGCTCTTGATGGTTTTTCCAGACACTCATTTGATCGTAGAGAAACCCGTCCGCCTTTCCCTGGATAACCTCGAGAACCGCGGAGGACTCCTTGTCGAGGACTAGAACCTTGGCCACTTTCAGGTGCTCCATGGCCCAGACCTGGGCCGTTGTTCCCTGCCTCACTGCGATGGTTCTGCCAGACTCGTCGAGATTCCCCCCCCCCGAAAGAACACTTTTTTTTCCCGCCAGAACCGCAAGGCCGATTTTTAGATACGGGTCGGAAAAGGAGATGGTTTTTCCCCTCTCCTTCGTGTCCGTCATGGAGGAGATGATCAGGTCGATTTTTCCCGTCAGCAACGAGGGAATTAATCCCGTGAAGGGAATGCTCTCGATCCTCACCGGACGATGAAGGAATTCACCCAGCGCACGGGCAATCTCGACGCTGATCCCGGAGGGCTCTCCATGGGTGTTGATACTCTCAAAGGGGGGATAGGAGAGATCCATTCCTACGACAAGCGTTGCGGTTTCCGAGTTGTCGGCAGCTTTTTTACAACTGCTACCGAGAAGAAGCAAAAAGCAGGACAGCAGCAAGGTGACGAGCTTTCTCATGGGAGTGGCGGAATTTCAGGATCTCCCGAAGGGTCACCAAGACCGACAACGAGATCTTTGGGCATCTGCTTCTCGGCTTTGGCTCCCAACTCATGCAAACGGGTGGCGGTTCCAAGAATATTGCCTTTCTGATCTTTGAGGCGTGCCAGGGAATCGTCATGGGCCTCGGTGGCCTGCGCAAGCCGCTGCTTCACAACCAGCAATCCCTTCGCAAACTCGGTGAGCTTGTCATGCAGGACTCCGCCGAGTCTGGCGATCTCAAGGACATTTTTTGTCTGTTTCTCGACCTTCCAGACATTGGTTACGGTTCGAAGTGCCGCCAACAGGGTGCTTGGCGTGACAAGGATCACCCGGTGGGAAAAGGCGAACTCAAAGAGATTTGGGTCTGCGGTCAGGGCGGCCCCAAAAGCCGGCTCCACGGGCAGAAACATCATCACCACTTCGGGGGTCCTTCCCTCGAAAAGATCAGGGTATCCCTTTTCCGAGAGGGATTTGACGTGCTGGCGAACGGCGGCCGCATGGGCATTGAGAGCCGCGGTGCGCTCGGTCTCCCCCTCCAGATTGCAGGACCGCTCGTAATCGACCAGCGAGACCTTTGAATCAACCACGATAAATCTTCCCTCGGGAAGGTGGATCACCGCGTCGGGACGCAACCTGTTCTCGGTGGAGACCTGAAGCTCGAACTCTCGACCCCTCTCCAGTCCCGAGAGTTCCAGGGTTCTTTCCAAAATCAACTCCCCCCAGGCCCCTCGGCGCTGGGACTCCCCCTTCAGAGCGGTGGTCAGATTCCGGGCATCCTCCGAAAGACGGGTGTTGAGTTTGCCGATCTGGTGAAGGTGCTCTTGAAGCCCGCATGTACTTTTGGTTTGCGACTCATGGACTTCGTCGATGCGCTTACGGAAGCGGTCCAACTGATCCTGAAGCGGGGTCAGGAGACTGCCCAGTTTTTCACTGCTCGTTTTGGAAAAGGATTTTGTCCTTTCCTCGAGGATTTCCGTCGCCAGATTTCGGAACTGAGCCGAGAGTGACTCCGCAAGCTTTGCTTGTCCCTCGCGGGCTTCAAGGGCTTCCGAAGCCGCCCTGAGGGCATCGTTTCGCGCACGGTCGGCCTCCTCACCCGCCCTGCGGACCTCCGATTGCGCCTGCTCAAGACGGAGGGCGGCGTCTGCGACTTCCAAACGGGCCTGGGATTCCTTGGACAACCAACCAAGGACCGCACCCAGGGCAAGACCGATTACAAGCCCCAGAAGCAGAAGAAGTGTCGCATTCATCAGATCATTTTAACACGGGGGCAATGCTTTCGGATAGACCGAAGCATGGCCCAATCGCTCTCATCCCCTCCTTAGCCAGAGTGCCCCGGAGGGAATCGGAGTTACCATAGGATCCGTAGGAAACACCTAAGGATCCCTCTAGGTCAGCTTGGTTTTACAACTCCGGGCCGTGCCATCCTCCCGAAGGGAGAAGGACATCGTTAACCGCTTCGGGTCCCCAACTTCCCGGCTTGTAGGGATGCACCGGTACAGAGTTGCCGACAATCTTTTCAACGATACGCCAGCCCTCCTCCACAACATCTTGGCGGGCAAAAAGAGCCTGATCCCCCTGGATGGCATCCCCGATGAGACGCTCGTAAGGAGTCATTTCATCCGATTGCTGATCGACCACCTTGAGTTCCATGGGCTCACCAACCATTCTCTCGCCGTCGATCTTGACCTGCATACAGATGCCAATCTCGATCCGCGGAGAGAAGAGAAAGCGAACGTAGTTGTGAAGAGGGGCCTGCTCGTCGGGAAAGACGACCTGGGGCGGGCGGTGAAACTGGACACGAACTTCGGTGGCCGAGACGGGCAGATTCTTGCCGGCACGAATGTAGATTGGGACTCCCTGCCATCTCCAGTTGTCGATGAAAACACGAACCGCGGCAAAGGTTTCAGTGGTGCTGTCGGGAGCAACTCCGGGTTCATGGAGGTATCCCTCAAACTGACCACGAACGATATCATTGGTGGAGATCGTGCGGATCGAGCGGAAAAGTTTCATCTGCTCGTCACGGACACGCTCCATATCGGGCCAGTAAGGAGGCTCCATGCAGAGGAATCCGACCACCTGCATGAGGTGGTTCTCAATCACATCGCGGAGACAGCCAGTCGCATCATAAAAGGCACCGCGACCATCGACCCCGAAAGACTCGGCCATCGTGATCTGGATGTTGCTGATGTAGTTGCGATTCCAGACGGGCTCAAGGAACGCATTGGCGAAACGGGTGTAGAGGACATTCTGCGTTGCTTCCTTGCCAAGGTAATGATCGATGCGGAAGATTTGCCTCTCATCAAGAACTTCATGAAGTGTCCGGTTGAGAGACTCGGCGGAGGCCTTGTCATGACCGAACGGTTTTTCCACCACGACGCGGGCACTCTCATCAATGCAACCTGCAGCCTTGAGCCCCTTGGTCACAGTTCCGAAAAGAACAGGGGGGATCGCCAGATAGTGAATCGGGCGCTGCGCACCGTTGAGAGCCTTGCGGAGAGCCTCGAAGGTGGCCGCATCCCCATAATCACCATCCACGTATTGAAACCCGTCGGTGAATTTTTTAAAATTAGCCTCGTCCACACCACGACCGTAGGTCGTGATCCCCTCACGGGCCCGATCGATGACCTGCTCGCGCGTCATGCCGCTTTTGGCGACCCCGATGACCGGCCCCTCAAGGACTCCGCGACGATAAAGTGCCTGAATCGTGTCGAAAAGTTTCTTGTGGGCCAGATCCCCCGTTGCTCCAAAGAGGACTAGGGCATCGCTTTTAAGTGCGGGCATGATGGAGTGTGTTTGGGGTTTTTCCTGCCCTTACTTGGAGCCGGCCGGCTTTTCGTGGTGACCGCCGAACTCGAAGCGCATCGCTGAACAAACCTTGTCGGCGAAGAGACCCAGGTCGCGGCTGGAGAAACGCTCGTAAAGTGCCGTCGTCAGAACGGGAGCGGGCACTCCCTCCTCGATGGCAGCCTGAATGGTCCAGCGACCCTCTCCGGAATCGCTGACGCGACCTCCGAATGAGGAGAGTTCCGGATCACCAGCCATGGCGTCGGCGGTCAGATCCAGCAACCAACTGGCGACCACGCTGCCCCGGCGCCAGACTTCGGCGATCTCGGGGAGATCCATGTCATACTGGTAATTTTCCGGATCACGGAGAGGTGTTGTCTCGGCATCGATTTCACGGGATACTTTACCCGCGTTGGCATTCTTGAGAATGTTCAAGCCCTCGGCATAGGCTGCCATGATGCCATACTCGATGCCATTGTGGACCATCTTGACGAAGTGACCCGCTCCGTTGGGGCCGCAATGAAGGTATCCCTCCTCAGCCGTCCCCTTGCTGGTGCGACTCGGAGTGATCGGAGCGTCTCCCTTACCGGGAGCAAGAGCTTTCAGGATCGGATCAAGATAACCCACGGTCTCCTTGGATCCACCGATCATTTCACAGTAACCGCGTTCCAGACCCCAGACGCCGCCGGATGTTCCGACATCGACATACTCGATACCCTTAACGGAGAGTTCCTTCGCACGTCGGATATCGTCCTTGTAGTAGGAATTTCCTCCGTCAATGAGGATGTCACCCTTCCCGAGAAGGGGGGCAAATATGGCGATCGTGTCGTCGACATAGGCGGCGGGAATCATCATCCAGACTGCCTTTGGCTCCGTGAGTTTGGAGACCAAATCCTTCTGATCGGCAGCGGCAATCGCCCCTTTGGAGGCAAGATCTTTGATTGCTTCCTCGCTGCGATCCCAGACTACGACTTCGTGACCTGCCTTGAGGAGGCGTTGAACCATATTGGCTCCCATTCTTCCGAGTCCGACCATTCCGATGCGCATAGTGGTTTTTCCTTATTTTTTGGGTTGTGTGAACCTTCTTATCTATCTGGGCAGGACGTTCCGTCAAGCACCACCTTGCCATTCCCGGAAGAGCTGGCCTCTGGCATACTGGGCCTCAGTTTGCTAGGACTTAACGATGACAAGAATCTCATGAAAAATCGTACGGGAATCATCGCCGCCATGGATTCGGAACTCCGGGACCTTTTGGGCGATCTTCATAAGGAAAGTTCGGAGAGAATTGGAGGCAGGGAAATTCATTACGGAAGACTGGAGGGCCATGACGTGGCCATGACCCTTTGCGGATGCGGAAAAGTGAACGCCGCACTGACGGCAACCCTGCTGGCATTTCATGCCAATGTCTCCCGAATCTTGGTTACCGGCGTCTCGGGAGGTTTGGCAGAGGGTGTGACGGTGGGGGATGTTGTGATCGGTGATTCCTTCATCCAGCACGACATGGATGCACGCCCCCTCTTTCCACGTCATGTGATTCCTTACGAGGGATTCTCGCTCATTGAGGCGGAACCCGAAATGCGGACCCTGCTGGCGGGTGCGGCGCGCGGGATGCTTGCCTCTAAGCGCCCTCCCGGACTGGAGAATGCCTCCGTTCTGGAAGGATTGCTTGTCAGTGGCGATCTCTTCCTCTCCGACAACGAGGCCAGGGAGTCCGTCCTGAAAGCCCTTCCAAAAGCCTGCGCCGTGGATATGGAGTCGGCGGCAATCGCCCAGGTCTGCCGCACCGGGGGACTCCCTCTCGGGGTGATGCGGGTCATCTCCGATTCCGCCGATGGCAGTGCGGAGATAGACTTTGCAAAGTTCGTGGAGAACTCCGCATCAAAAGCGTGTGCTGAGACGGTGAGGCACGCTTTGAGAGCCCTAAAGGATTAATCTGGAACTCAGGAAAAAACCGCTCCAAAGAACGGTTTCTCATCATTCTGACTTCATCCTTCGTGTTTTTCTTCAGAACGTTACACCGATCTGGGCCCCAAGCACGAGGGCATTGGGAATCGTTCCAGTGCCTCCCGGATTAATGATCCACTGGGCGTCGGGTTGGACGTAGGCGAATTTCGTAAGGTTGATGCGGTAGCCGAATTCGTAAGCCAATTCGTAGGTGGCATAACCGCCGAGAGAGGTCTGGTTGGCCTGTGCGTAGTTGGAACTGAAGTTCCCGTAAGCAACACCAAAGATGGAGATATCGCGCGGGCGGGCGGGGATCATGCCCGTGTAAACCAAACCTCCGTTATACTGGAAAGGGACCTTGGCCGTATTCTGCTGGGGGCAAAGAACAAAAGCGCTCCAGGCGGTGAGGCCCGTGTCCTTGAAGGGATTCATGCGGTAGAGCATCTGGTCAAAGTGCCAGTAGAGGCCGTAGGCACCATTCTGTCCCTGAGTACTCCCAAATTGCGAATAGGTCCAGGTGGAGTAGTAGCCGCCCATCCAATAGTGGCCCGGCAGGCCGTGAGGGATTGCATCTGATGCGGGAACGGCGAAAGACTTGCCGTCGTTGTTCGGAGGGGCAACCGACTTGCCGTCTTGGGACTGGGCGGGAGATGTTGGAGGCATCGAGGTTATGGTGGGTTTGAAGAACTCATGAGCCCATCCATATTGGCCGATCAGCATGACTCCGTCCCCGGGATTCATGTTCCAATTGAACCCATGCATATGGGACTGGGAAACCTGCGGGGTGACCTGATAGACGCCCAGCATCGCCTCGGTTTCCTTGGTGACGAGGGCCCGCAGACGGGCACCCCAGACCGACCAGGGGTAGGTCGAGAAAGAACCGTTGACCGGCAGGGCCTGAGGGTTTCCGTCAATGCCGTTGTTCATGTAGAGCCAGTAGAGAGGAGAGGAGGCGAAGTCATCGCCCGCAGCCATCCGTCCGAACTTGAAGCTGATCTTGTCATCGTCAAAACGCTGATTGTAGGCAAGTCCATAGAAAATGGTGCCTGTTCCGCCATACACCTGCTGCACGGTGAATTGATTGCCGACATGCTGTGAGGAGAGGTTGTTACCGTCGCGGTTCAGTGCGATGACGCTCAGCGTGCCGCCCTCATAACCCAACAGGGGCTTCGACTGGAATTCAAGATCCAGGGTAAAGTTGTCGCAGTACGTGAACCCGGCGCTTTTTCCCCCCACCGGATTCCCGGCAAGGTTGGCCGTGTAGGAGGCCGAAACATCCAGTCCATTGGTCGCGAGTCTGTCACGCAGGCCGAACCAGTTCATGGTCGCATAATCGGACTGGAACCAATTTGTCGAATTGTCGCGTGAAGTTCTGTAGGGATCCCAAAAGCGTTGATTCCCCCAATCCAGTTCGGGGATCTGATAAGGAATATTAAATTTCAATTCCTCATCGGGTGTGATGAACGAAGGCATGGGAACTCTGACAGTCATGACTTTGCGGGCCGGCTTCGGAGAGGGAAGCGGCGCTGTGGAATTGGTCGAGCCCAAGTCCGGTGCCGTGGTGAAGATTGCCGTCAGGAGGATGGGGAATAACATAGGGGGGATTAGGGGGGATGATTTGCAAGCAAAGCGTGAGCGGCCTCGGGTTGGCAAACGGTTTTTTGATGAGCCCCCCCGGGAAGGAGAAAAGAGATTTCTGAAATCAGAATCATGGGGAGGCTCAAGAGCCGACTTGAGAAATCCTTGGAAACAATCCTAGCGGGCTTTCAAGGCATTCACGCTGGTGAGGATTCCGGAGATCATGGAATACGCCACCAACCCCACAAAGAGCGCAACGATCAGGATCACGGCAGGTTGGATCAGGGTCGTGAGATGGCCGATCCGCGAGGTGAGTTCCCGATCATACCGCTTGGCGGCTCGAGCAAGGGATCCTGCGAGATCTCCAGTCTGCTCACCGACAGCAAGGATATCGAGAAGCACCGGGGGGAAGAAGCCGGTGCGCCTCATCGCCGAGGCAATGGTGCTTCCCTCCCGGACCCTGTCGGCCACCTCCTTAAGCAATCCCTTCAGGAAGACATTGCCGGTGGCCGCCCTCATCAGATCCATAGCAGCCAGCATCGTCACCCCGTTGGAAACCAGCGTGGAGAGATTCTGCATCACCTCGGCATAGAAACGGGCCTTGAGCACCGGCCCCACGACCGGAACGGAGAGCTGTTTCTCACCCCACCACAGGCGACCGGTCGGAGTGGAGACGGCCAACTTCA
Organism: uncultured Spartobacteria bacterium; assembly: GCA_903826635.1. Taxonomy (GTDB): domain Bacteria; phylum Verrucomicrobiota; class Verrucomicrobiia; order Chthoniobacterales; family UBA6821; genus UBA6821. Next base: position 8,167 of record CAIKFI010000163.1, read on the forward strand.
CCCCCATCACCACAGCCGCGATAAAAGCCAGAATGGCCCACCACCAATGCCCGCAAAAAAGACTCACCGTGATGAGCGCCTGGGTAACGGCGGGAAGCTTCTGTCCGGATTTTCCCAGCAGTACCGAGAGTTGGGGCACGAGAAACGTGAGGAAGATGAACATCAGCAGGATGGCCGACGAGAAAACGATGGCCGGATAGACCAGCGCCGAGGTGACCTTTTTCCCCAACTCCCCGACCATCTCCAAGTGCTCGCACTGCCGCTTCAGGATCTGGGGAAGGACCCCCCCGGCCTCGCCCGCCGCAACAAGGTTGCAATACAGGGGATCAAAACTCCTGCCACAATTGCGGAGCGCATTCGAAAAACTGATACCCTCCCGAACCTGCTGCCTAAGGGACGCTGCGACAATTTTCACCGGCGAACGCTCCTGCCGCTGTTCGATGACCTTGAGAGCCCCTTCCAACTGAAGGCCTGCCTCAAGAAGTTCGGCAAGCTCCTCGGTGAAGAAGAGAAGTTGAGGAGTTGTCAAACGGGGAAGTTCACCCGAACCTGCCGAACCTCCCCCCGAGGAAACGGATGACTGAGGGGATGCCTTGAGGATCCCGGAGAATCCCGAAAACAATCCACCCAGTCCCGAGCTTTTTCCGATTCCTGCGGAACCTGTTGTGTCAGCGCCCATTGACTCGGCAACCACCTTGCTTGGTTGCAGGCCACGTTCACGGAGTTTCCGATAGGCATCAGCACCCGAGAGAGCCTCAATACGCCCTTTGTCGCGATGGCCCATCGCATCAAGTGCAACATAGGAAAAAGTCGGCATCGTGGAGCTTGGTTCCCTACCATCGACTCCGAGGAGGTGTGCCGTGTCAACGGTATTTGATCACCAAGGACATTCCAAAGCATCAAGGAGTCATGAGTCTTCTGATTCTCTTGAGATAGTTGACACCGTCCGGGCCCAGTCGTGCTGGATCGATCACCGGGGCACCGAACACACGGTCCCAGAATCGCTCGAAACAATGTGCGGCGTCAGGGACCGCCTCGGTAAGTTCCAGGGCCTTTCGGTAGAAGGCCCGCGACCTGCCCAGCACTGCCGATTTCAAAACAGCGAACTGGGCCCCTCCCCGGAAGTGGAAAAACTCCGGCGATTTTTCGAGAAAAAGTTCCTGGAAAAGTCCTCCCGTCGGGAGTTCCCGCCGCTCCGGATTCTTGCTCCAAGGGACAAAGAGACGCCTCCCCAAAGGGTCATCCGTCTCCTCCAGAAAACCATACCAGAGAAAGGGATCCGGAAACTCCCCACCGCTTACCAGAGCCTGCAGCCGGATATGAAAATCGGGCGCATGATCAAAAGGATGCCCCTGACAAAAAAGGGTCACATCCGCGAGGGAATCATACCGATCCGTGAGATGCCTCAGGTAGGAATGCGCCTCCCTGCCGACGTTGGGCAGGCCTGTCACGCTAACCCCTTCGCACGGACCCTCGCATATCTTCCCACGTCTTCCCAAGGGCATCCCCTGACGGTCAACTTGACGGATCCACAACCCCTCGGGGAGTGGCGGGGAGTCCCCTTTGTTGAGGATGGTGAGACGGATGGCAGAAGGAACTTTTTTGAGCCAGCGCAAATCCTCCTGATAGCGTGCGATGACAAGTTCCAGGGTGGGAGCGAGCGGAGGCATCGGAAAGGAATCAAAAATCTTTGCCCATTCCCGCCTGTTTCCTGGAAGCGGCGTGTTTCAACCAAGGCGCCCCGCCAGATTCCCGATCAGGACAACCACGCTCCTTCCAGAGAGCAGAACCTGTGACTGATCGGGCAGCAGTTCCTCAGAACCGGATTCAAAGAAATCATCGGGAGAGGATTGCGCCGTGTCGACAACACGCCTCCACCGCATTCCGGACGGGAGAACAGGCAGCAAAAACACCAGAGGTTCATGCCACATATTGAAAGCGGCATAGATGAAATCGCCCTCGGAACCGGAGGAGGATCTGTCCCCTGCAATAAGGAAGGCCAGGGAGCGGCTCTCGCTACCCCAATCCGGAACGCCGACCCGCACCCCATGCCAACTGATGTCTGGGTAACCGCTGTCGCGTGTGTTCATTCCGGAAAAATACTCGGATCTGTGCAACTGACAGTGACGCCGACGGAAGTCCGCCATCAGTGAGACAAACCTCCTGAGGGCTTCGCCTGATCCGCCTCCGCTCTCAGGTGGATTCCAATCCAGCCAGTTCCACTCGGCATCGTGACAGTAAGCGTTGTTGTTGCCGTTCTGAGAGCGGCCGAGTTCATCACCCATCGAAAGCATCGGCACTCCCTGACTCAGGAAGAGAAGGGCCATGGCATTGCGCTGAAGTTTGGCCCTCATGGCATTGACGGACGGATCCTCCGTGACTCCTTCGGCGCCGCAGTTCCAAGTGAAATTGTCGTTGGCCCCATCACGGTTCCCCTCGCCGTTAGCCAGGTTATGCTTGTCGTTATAGGAGTAGAGATCCCGAAGGGTGAAACCGTCGTGGCAGGTGATGAAGTTCACCGAGGCCGTCGGCTTGCGACCCGAGGGAGCGTAGAGATTCGGGGACCCGAGGATTCCCTGAACAACTTCACCGACGACTCCGGAATCTCCCCGCAGAAAGCGCCGCGCCGCGTCCCGGTAATGACCGTTCCACTCCATCCAGCGTCCGTAGGCGGGGAAGTTTCCGACCTGATAGAGTCCACCTGCGTCCCACGCCTCCGCGATCAGGTCACATCCGGCTAGGATCGGATCTAGGGCGAGCGCCTCAAGCAGAGGGGGATTGGAGAGTGGGTGCCCGTTTCGGTCACGGCCCAGCACCGAGGCGAGGTCGAAGCGGAATCCATCAATATGAAACTCGGAGACCCAGTAGTGGAGACATTCCAGCACGAAGGATCTGACCACCGGATGATTGCAGTTGAGCGTGTTGCCGCACCCAGTGTAGTTCGCATAACTACCATCCGGGTTGAGCATGTAGTAGGTCTGGTTGTCGATCCCTCGGAAGGAGATGGTCGGCCCGCGAAGGTCACCCTCCGCCGTGTGATTGAATACGACATCCAGAATCACGGAGATCCCGGCGGCGTGGAGCGACTTCACCAGATTCTTGAACTCCGAGACCTGCGTCCCGTGGTGACCCGTGGCGGCATACCCACCCTTCGGTGCAAAGAAGCCGACCGTGCTGTATCCCCAGTAGTTGCAGAGCAACTCCCCAGTCAGCGGATTCACCAGTTTGTTCTCGTATTCGTTGAACTCGAAAACCGGCATCAGTTCCACGCAGTTCACCCCGATGGATTGCAGGTAAGGGATCTTCTCTATCATTCCCTCATAGGTCCCCGGATGCCGCACTCCCGAGGAAGGGTGACGGGTGAAGCCCCTCACATGCATCTCGTAGATCACCAAATCCTGCACGGGAAGGTTGATCGGACGGTCATGACCCCAGTCGTAGTCCTCGTAGGGCATTCTGGCCCTGTGAGGATAGATTTCCTCCTTGGCGGGGGGACTCAACCAGACGTCCCGTCCGGCGATTTCACGGGCGAAAGGATCCAGGAGAATTTTTCCTTGATCGAAGAGATGTCCCAACTTTGGGTCCGTGGGACCATCCATCCGGAATCCGTATTCCAACTCCTCATAGTCAAGATCGTAGACGATCATCGCATAGACATCGCCGATCTTGCACTCAGGGGGGAAGGGAATCTCGGCATAGGGTTGGGGATCCCCCTTCCTGAAAAGAACCAGTGTGCAACTGGTGGCATGTGACGAGAAGATCGAGAAATTCACACCTCCCGGCACATGACTCGCCCCATAGGGAAGGGCATGACCGTAACGCATCCGGAAGCCTCCGAACTCGTGAGTGTGGTGAAACGCTGCCCTCATGACTTCTGACTACTAGCAGGCTCCCTTCGTGCTAAGTAGGATTTTATAGCTGGAGGGCTCTTATTTCTGAGGTGTCTTTTCGCTTCTTGCGGATGAGGAGTCAGGTCCCGTGGTCCTCGAGTTCTTTGCCGGGACGATCCCATCATCTGATCGGGAACTGAAAGGCATCGTCGACTTGGGAGCGATGATGAATTGATCGGAAAGTTTTTTTCGGACCGTCCGGAAGAAATTTGTCACCATGTCAACCTGCTTGGAATCAAGCCCTCCCTGAGCCGTCGAGAGAAGTTGGATGCGGTAGTTCACCTTGGGCTGTTTTTCACCCACGATGCCGTGAAACTTCCGTAATCTCGCAAGAATCCTCGTAACAAATCCCCCCTCGAACTGGCGTCCGCTTTCGTCCATGACCGCACGGTAGCCGGAATCGTCGAGCCACGAACCGGATTCATCCACGGTGCTGTAGAGGAGTTCTCCCTTCAGTCCGTTCTCCTTGCTGAGCAGAACCTCCATCCGGGGGATATCATCGGCACTTTCATGCGCGGGATGAACCTTGCTCTCGTCGATCGTCCAACCTCCCCCTGAGTAGCAGATCCTTACATCGTGGTAATCGAAGAAGGGATAATCGAGGGAGACCATAACGGTTACACCTCCCTTGCGGTATTGCCATGCGTGGGAGTAAACGCCGTCCTCAAACGCGGTTTTCTTGGCAACAGGAACTTCCTTGGTAAGAAGCACCCAATCCCCGATTCCCTTGGGCAAGGAGAATTTTGCCGAACCTTTCATCCCATCGGGATTGATCCTTACCTCCCTCCTGTGCGAGTCGGAATTGAACCAGGCAACTGCCAACTGCAGCGACCCCAGCAGCAGGAGAAGTGGAAGCAGGATCAAGGCGATCCCGCTCAGGGAGCGACCTGCAAGCAGGGGCGTGAAGGAGAATTTTCTGGCCGGAGAGACCGTGTTTGCCGCGATCCGGGCAGCATGTTTGGTGACCATCTTTGATGTCATCCGTGCGAGCAGGGCATCGGAGAGCACAATCACGATGAGGTAGGATGCTGTCAGGACAAGTCCCAGGGTCTCGTGCCGCCACCCCGTAAAGAGATCGATCCTAAAATTAAAAAGAATCCAGGCACCCGAGGTGATGCGAATCAGGTTCCCAAAGAGCACCGAGCCAATAGTCACCGAATAGAGAAGAGGAAGAAAAATCAGCGGCCGTCTCTGCCAGAGCACGTAGAAGACGCAGGCTGCCGACATGAAGAGCACGGAGTTAATTCCACTGCAGGCCTCCTCGACCAGAAGACGCTGACCCGGGATCTGAAGGATGTTTCCCTCACGGAGATGAGGCACCGCCATCAGGTCAAGCACACGACTGCTTCCAGCCACGGCCCATTGCTGCATCAGCAGGGCCAAACGGGCATCCAGTTTGAGCGGTGGCGGGATCACGGTCAGGAGCATGATCCAGGATGGAAAGAGGGAGCGGGAGAGGGAGCGACCACCAAGCCACGAGGCCAGCGCGGCGAGACCGACCAGCAGGGAGGCCACCCCGATCCAAGGAGACCAGAGTAGGGAAGCAAACGTCAACAGGGCTAGGGAGACAAGTGTCAGGAGACCCGTCCCGAGACTGGATCCGGAATCGAGAGGAAGAGGCACTTCACAGCATCCGCGCCACGCAAGGGCTGCTGCACCAATCAGGGCAAGCGGGTAAAACTGGTGGATCTCATATTTCCAAAGATTGGAAAAAAAGACGACGATCAGCGGCCCGAATCCGACGACGAAGAGTAGACCAAGAAGCCAGGGTGAGAGAGGAACCCCCCTCCCCTTCCCCTGACGACCAGAGGAAATTATAAAAGAGGAATCAGGGTTCGGAGCGCTCATTGCTTATTGCTCGTTGCTAGTGGTTGATGGTGGATTTGCTGAGGAAATCAGTTCCTAGAAGCCTCGGCAGGCTTCTTCATGAGGACTCCGGCCTTGGGCAACGAGGAAGGTGTCGCCAAGGAAGCGGGTGCCGGGTTGGACGAGATGGAGTTTGAAGTTGAGTTTGATGAGGTGGGGCCCGATGGGGGAGACGCCATCCCCATCTCGGAAGCCCTCGTCTGTTGAGGAAAAGCAGCCCGGATCATCGAGAGCTCTTGCAGCGTCATTTCCGAGGGTTTTATCTGGGAAATTAGCCCAAGGGCATTCCTGTGATCACCATTTGCTTCCAGAACCATTGCCAGCACCCCCTTCTGGTAGGAGGGGATCTTGGTGGAGTCAACCGTCGCCTCGATACTCTCCAACACCTCGCGAGCCTTGACCTTGTCACCGCTCTTTAGGAGTGACAGGGCCTCCGTCACCCGATAGGAAAACTCGTTCGGATTCGCCTCGGTGCGGTTGGAGAGCTCCACCAGGTTCACCGGCTCGTTCAGGACAAGCTTCTGGTAAGCCTGCTCGTTTTGGGCCGTAACATTCCCCGAGAGTTGGGGAGAGGCTAGAGCCTGCTCTGCAACACCGAGGAGTTTTGTCGCATCGCTCCGGTGACGCATGACATCGAGGACCTGAGGCAGGGCATTCTGGGCAAGAGTTGGATCGGCGAAAAGATTTTGTACCCCCTTCTCGTAGAGGGCCTGCTCACCCGCGACATTCAGGAAGAGAAGCACTTTGTAGCACTCCGGTGATTTTTTCCCATAGTCCGAAAGAACCTTGGCAAAGGCCTTCTCGCCTTCCGCCTTCTGATTCACCTTGGTCTCTTTGGTGAGTGCCTCGGCCGCGAAAAGATCACGCTGATACGGTGGGAGAGGGTTGTTCGGCAGCTTCAAGGCCTCAAAGATTTGGTCCCAGTGCCCATCGATCTGACGCGGAGTCATCCAGATCATGAAGGCCTCGGGTGATTTCATTGCCTCATCACGGGTCACAAGCAACTCTGCCTGTTGTGGCTCCCTCATCCTCAGGAGCCACGCTGCGCCGGAAAAACGCTGATCGAGAGGGGCTTCCTTGAGACGTGCAACCACCCCCTCCACGACGCGGGGCTTCTCAGCGGGGTTTCCTTGGATGGTCGCCGCATCGGCCAGCAGGAGCATCTGGGGCGTGACCTTGGGGTGCTTACGGAGTCTCAGAATCCAGTCTGCCTGCTCTGCTGGAGGAACGATACCAATCTCCAGTCCCAAGGCAAGCGCCTGGGAACCAACGGAGTTCGTCCGCGTCGAGAGACCCGTTATCAAGGTGCTCAACTCATTCGTGTCATAGACCGGAACATAAGGAACCGGCGTGGCAAAAGGGGTCGGAGCCGGTGTCGACACAGCCCGGGACGCCTCAACGCGTGGCGAGGAGGAGGGTGACGGGAAAGGAGTCGATATCGCCGTGGGTGCGGGAGTCGGCCTTGGAGTCACAAAGGGTGAGGCCGAAGGTGTTGGCTGGGCGCGCCCCTTCTTGGAGATCTTCTCATTAGACTTATCAACTCCCTCGAGACTTCCGCTGATCATCGGAGCCATATTCAGACGAACATCGTCACCAGACTCTTTTGAGAGGTCGTTTTTGAGGCTTAAGAGGGGAGCCATGTTCACCTTTTTCCCATCAGACTCTTTGGAGAGGTCGTTGGTCAGACTGAGAAGGGGGGATGTATTAATGGATTTCTCCACCATTTGTGGCAAGTTCAACGGCTGGGGACCGTGAGCGATCAGGAATCGCACCAACTCCATACGAGGCAGGTCTCCGCGAGCTTGCAGGGCCGCAGACAACCTCTCCTTTGCCTCCGGTGTCCCGTCATCTTTGATCTTCGCGCCCGGAGGAAGAGTTCCACCGACCTCCACCGCCTTACGGAGTTCGAGAGCCGCCTCGGTCGCGTGATGCTCCTTCATCGAGAGATCCGAGTTGATCAAGTGCCCGAGCATCGGATCGCTCTTGGCTGCACTCTCGGCGATGCGTCGTGCCAGTTTCATGTCCCCTTGGTTGGATGCCAGATTCGCGTAGGGTCGGAGATCAGTGAGCGACATCCTGCCGCTTCGGGCAAGTTGTTGATAGGATGAGAGACTTGCGTCTGCCTTCCCATCCATCTTTTGCAGATTTAACTGCAAGCGGAGGGCCGTTGGATCCTTAGGATTGAGCCTGAGAGCAGTCTCAAGGGTCAT
>CAIKFI010000164.1 GCA_903826635.1 uncultured Spartobacteria bacterium
ACTCGAAGCCAGGGTTCCGAGGGTGGATTGCCCAGAGCATGGAGTGAGGCTCATCAACGTGCCGTGGGGAAGGGCGGGAAGCGGCTTTACCCTGCTTTTTGAGGCGCTGGTAATGCTGGTGTGTCGGGAGATGCCCATGGCTGCTGCAAGCGAGCTGCTTGCCGAGCACGACACCCGCCTTTGGAGGTTGGTGGCGCACTATGTGGAGCAGGCCCAGGCCAAGAGGGACTGGTCGGAGCTCAAGCGTGTTCTCATCGATGAGACTTCCTCTAGGAAGGGCCATCGGTACGTGACCAACTTCGTGGATGCCACAACGCGGGAACTCCTCTTCATGGTGGAGGGGCATGGAGCAGAGTCCATCGCGGCCTTCGCTCAGGAACTCACCAGGCACAACGCTCGAGCCGAGCAGATCGAGTTGTTGAGTATGGACATGAAGCCTGCCTTTATAGCGGCAGCAGCCACCTTCTTCCCCAAGGCCGAGGTGGTCTTTGACCACTTCCACATCATGCAGATGGCGGGTAAGGCGCTCGATGAAGTGCGCAAGGAACTCATGAGAGACGGAGCTGATCTGAAGGGCTCTCTCTGGTCAATCCGCGGCAATGAGTGGACGAGATCCTCGACTCAGCAGCAACAACGTCGCCTCTTGAGTCAGTCCTATCCCAAGCTTGGCAAGGCGCTGGGACTGCGGGATCTCCTCCAGGACATCCTAGCCCAGGAGGACAAGGAGCTGCTTGCCTGGTGGTGTCAGAGGGCCCGACGAAGCAGACTAGCCCCCTTTGTACGCCTGAGTCGCTCAATCCTCAGGCACTGGAGCGGAGTGGTTGCCTTCATGCGGACTAGGGTCACCAACGGTGCCATGGAGGCCATCAATGGTCTGCTTCAACTCGCCAAGCGTCTGGCCAGAGGCTACCGATCTATCCGAACCTTCAGGATCATGGCCTATCTCAAGGCTGGCAAACTTCAGCTCGACGTGCCATCCTTCAGACCTCTACCCACCCACTGAAAATAGCGAAGAGCCATAGTTTTTCTATTTTCCAGCAGAAATTCCGTCAAGATCTTTTTGATGAAACGTTCTAACTTTGCTCGAAACGGGCAGAGGAGGTTCTTTTCAGAATCTCAAAGGAATTCCCAATTCTTTAGCGATCTGCCTCACCCATCTACCCCACGATTCTTCTAGAGGCTAGGAGGACCTTCCCTGATGGAAGAAGTCCCCAAAGAAAATGAAAATAAAGAAAACCCAGATTTTGGCTGACGAGAAAACTGATTCGTCTAATGACTCCACCCCATTGCTTGTTTTTCTACGGGCTTGGGAAAGTGAATCACTGAGTTCCCTGCAAACGACTTTCGATGAGGCCTCGAATCATGCCTCCCGGGGCAGGCGTTACAATCGACGTATTGTTGGTGGATGATAGTGAGGGAGATCCTGACGGCGAGGGCGAAGGAGATGCTGAGGCTTTAGCCTCTTTCTCTTGGATTTTTCTGATCTTCAGAATTGCCCTGACAGGAGGGGGTGCAAAGTGTTGCGCGTTAGAGCATCCGAAGAGGAGGATGACGGCAATCATCAACGTCATCCTTTTCAAGAAACTAGCGGAGTTTAAAGATTTCACGTGTTGAGCATACGAAGCCGAAATCAACGGAATCAATAACCAAGTCCGCAGGAATTGCTCTGGGACATTGTCGCCCGGTCTTTCAGAAAGTTTGGTGACATCTTGGTGACTTCTAGAGCAGTCGCCCTGTTGGCAACGTCAACTAATAGGAAAAGTTTTAGAACACTGCATCCACTTTCTCACACCCAAGCTAAAGTCTAGCGGGTTGGACTTTGGTTCCCGCGGGGGTGGAAAACTGACCCATGGCGAGTGATAGGGAGGCGAGGCTTGTGAGGTAATCGGCCTGTGCTCCTGCTTGTTCGAATCGTGCCGTGGCGAGAGCACTTTGTAGTGAAATCAGCTCGGTGATCGTGGCCAGTCCGTTTTTGAAAGCTGCCTCCATGGAAGCAAAGTTTTCCTTGGCCGAGGCAAGGAGCGAGGTTGCATACTCCACTCGTTTACGGGCTTTCAGGGAGTTGTTGTAGTCGGTCCAGACATCTCGGGTGGTTTCGAGTCGGGTCGATTCCGCATCAGCTCTTGCCACGGCTTCTTCTGCCCGGCGCTTCTTGACCTTCTCGACCCTTTCAAATCCGTCAAACAGGTCCCAGCTCATGACGATAAAACCGCTGGGATAGACATGGTTTCCGTCGAACGTTCCGGAATTTGTCCCCTGTTGGGCGGAGTAGTTGTAGGTATGATTCTGATAGGAGCCTTCCAGGGAGACTGTCGGCATAAAGTCTGCCAGAGCACGGTCCGTCGATGCCCTTCTTGCCCGGATATCAGCAATTTTAGCAGCCAGATCGGGACGCCGGGCGATGGCGGAGTTGATCAGATCGTCAACCTTACCGGAGATGGGTTCCAAGGGAGGTGAGACTGCTGGTAGTGCCACTTTTAGCGGGGCATTGGCATCTAGTCCCACAGCGGTCCTGACATTTCCCAAGGTGACAAGGACATTCCTTTCTGCATCAGCAACGTCAAATTGGGCCTGGGCAAGCGTCTTTTGAGCAACCAGCAGTGCGGGTTGTGTGGCCAAGCCGACTTTTTTCTGATCCTCCACCATCGCCAGGATGGTCTTGGAAAGTTCGAGATTTGCCGCGGCGGCATCCCGTTGAATGAGTGAAGCGGTGTGGGCGAAGTAGCTTTGCTGAACTGAAAAGACCGTGCTCTGCACTTTGCGGCTGAATTCCAGATTGGCAGCCTCAAGCAATGCGACCGTGTTACGGACATCGGCGGAGCGTCTGCCGAAATCAAGCAGGAGATACTCGAGATTGAAGGTCGGATTTATAGAAGTCCGTTGGAAGTGAACGGGACCGCTTTGAACCGGTGCATAGCCAGAGTCGAAGCCGCCTGGTGCTCTGAATGTGACCTTTGGGTAGTAAGGTGCCTTAGCCTGTCCTACCGCTGCCGAGGAGGCCAGGGCGTTGAACCAGGCAGACCGCGTGTAAGGGTTGTTGGCCAGGGAGAGCTCAATCAGCGAGGAGAGCTCGTAGCTGCGATTCTGATCGAAGGTGCCGATATGATCGGAGAGGGGGAATGATTTTTCGGAACCGAAGACCGCATTGAAGGCGGCGGACTCGTTTTTGGCAGATGCCGGGGGGAGTGTGAACAACGACTGGATGGCAATCACCAGAGCCATGCCGGCAATGATTCTGCTTTGATGGGGAAGTTTCAAGGGCATGCCAAGGCCAATTTGCGTAGGATATCCAAGTGGACACCATGGCGTGATGTCGTTTTGAACTCAATCCCTTCCTTCCCCTGAGGCAAGCTTTCCGATGCCTCGCCCTCTGGGATGAAGCCTTTCCCAATTCTTCTAAATCGAGTTGCCATCGCCTCCGGCTAACGATTTGATCTCCCCCTGTGATCACTGAAATCCGCTCCGCTGTCGGCTTTGCCACGCAATTGCCCCGTTATAACGAGATTGTCACGACGCTTTTCAAATTCGGCTTTGCCGATGTTCTCAAACTCGTTGCTTGGCAGCAGGTCGTGGGTAGCGGCGCCGTGCTGGAAACTCATGCCACCGGCCCCCTCTCCAAGCCACCCCAGGAGCGCCTGAGGCTTGCCCTTGAGGAACTTGGGCCAACATTCATCAAATTCGGTCAGATCCTGAGCTCCCGACGCGATCTGGTGGACGATACCTACTACGAGGAACTCTGCAAACTTCAGGATAATGTCCCGACCTTTCCCGGAGCCTTGGCCAAGGAGATCTTCGCCCGCGAGTTGGGGATGACTGTTGGCGAGGCCCTCTTGGAATTCGATGAGAAGCCCCTTGCCGGGGCCTCTATCGCCCAGGTTCACCGCGCCGTCACACGCGAGGGAGTGACTGTTGCCGTGAAGGTTCAACGTCCCGACATCCGTCCGGTGGTCGAGCAGGATCTCTCCATTCTGGTCGATCTAGCCAAATTTCTGGAGCAGCATGTCCCCGATTTTGCCTCGTTGAATCCGGTGGCCGTGGTGAAGGAGTTTGCCGAGACGCTACTCAAGGAGCTCGATTTCACGCACGAGGCGGGGAATGCGGAGCGCTTTGCCGAACAGTTCCGGGGATCCGCCGCCATCAAGGTGCCGGCACTCTTCAGGAATCTGAGTGGTGAGAAGATTCTGACGATGGAGTTTATTTCGGGGCACTCCGTAACCAAGAGCGAGGAGTTGCGTTCCTGTGGCGTCGACCCGATCGCCCTTTCGGAGAGTATCTCGGGACTCATCTACGAGCAGGTCTTCAACCATGGTTTTTTCCATGGGGACCCCCATCCTGGGAACATGACAATCATCCCTTCCCAGGAAGTTCCCGGCGGTGGAGTGCTGGGCTTGTATGATTATGGGATGATGGGAGCCTTTTCACCAAGCTTCCGATCCAATCTGGCTCATCTGATCGCGGGTCTCGGTGAGAAGGACAACCGGCAGGTGATGCTTGCCCTGATCGATCTCTCCGAGGATGGGAATGTTGAGGACTTCGACCGGATGCTTCGCGATGTCGAGGAGTTTAGCGACAAGCACCTGAACAAGCCCCTCTCCCAGATCAATCTCTCCCTTGTCCTGAACAACCTGCTCGAACTCCTCAGGGCGCACCGTCTCCGGATGAAGGGGAGCTTCTACCTCGGTATCAAGGCGCTCTCCCAAGTGGAGGCGGTCGGCCGCTCGCTGAATCCATCTCTTAATTTCGTGGAACTCGGCCGTCCCTATGCCGAGAAACTCATTGCAGGGAAATACATGCCGGCCCACCTGCTGGAGCTTCTCAAGAAACTGGGCACCGCGTCGGTGGATTTTCTGGAGGTTTTTCCGAGCGATTTCAGGATGCTTTGGAATCGGATCAAAAGAGGGGAAGTTATCATACCCCTTCAGCACCGGATCGATGCAAAGGGAATCGAACCACTTCGCGTGACCCTCGACTCGATCGCCAACCGGCTGGCTAATGCCATCGTCGCGGCCTCCGTCCTGATCTGCTCTGCTCTCCTGATTCACTCGGGCATCCCTCCGAAGATCTGGCACATCCCGGTGATCGGTTTGGTTGGCCTCTGCTGGGGAGGATTCATGTGCCTTCGCATTGCCCTCTCCACCTGGAAGCACGGCGGACTTTAAGGGAGACTCCTTATCATCCAAGGGGGTTGACTGGGATCAATTAGCGTTGCTCCGCCATTGCAAGCACTCTTAAAGTGAGAATATGAACTTCGGTATTGTTTTAACCACGCTGATCGTCCTGCTGACGATGACGGGTTGCGATCCGCAGGTCAATGTTGCCGGAGCCTACTTTCCCGCCTGGTTGCTCGCTGGACTGATTGGAGTCGCCGCTTTCTGGGTGTTTCATCTGATCTTTCTTCGCCTGAGAATCATTCCGTATTTTGTGCCGATCTCCCTCGTCTATGTCGCCCTGTATATTGCCCTGACCTGTGGCGCCTGGCTTCTCTTCTTTGCCGCACGATGAGCGAACCGATCCAGTCCTCCTCTCCTGAGTTGTCGGAACCGGTGCATCCTGCAGGACACAATGCCCGGAGAATCATCGGGGTGATTCTTTCCCTGGCAATCTATCTTTCGACCGTTGTGCTTGCAATGGGAGTCTATCGGAATATCCGATTGAATCCCCGCACGGAGGATGCGCAGGTCAGGGCAAATCTCATCGGTGTCAGTCCTCAGGTGGGTGGCTCCATAACGGCCATCCATGTGAAGGACAACGAGCAGGTTCATAAGGGTGACCTGCTGTTTGAGTTGGACTCCCGCCCCTATGAGGCGGCGGCCGAGAAGGCCAAGGCCCAGTTGGCCCTGACCGAACTTGAAATCCAAGCCTACAAGGATCAGATTGCATCGTCCCAAGCCGAACTCAAGCAGAGTGAGGCAAAAGCAATCTACGCCGTTGATTATGCCAAGAGGGTCCAGGCTCTTGTTGGGAATCTTTATGTTACGATCGACAAAAACCAACTTGCCCAGACCGAGGCCGTCACTGCCACTGACAAGGTTGCCCAGGATAAGGCCGCGCTCGATAAAGCCCGGAATCTACTCGGAGAGCGGGGGGATGTGAATGTGAGACGCATCGCTGCGGAAGCCGCGCTCATGGATGCTGAATTGAAGCTCTCCTACTGCAAGGTGTATGCCCCCTGTGACGGTTATGTGGTCAACCTACAGATCACTCCCGGCGCTTATGCCGCCGTGGGAGAACAGGTGTTCTCTCTGGTGGACCAGAAGATCTGGTATGTGCTCGCCAACTATCGTGAGACGGACCTGAGGCGGATCCGACCCGGCATGGAGGCCGAGGTCTATCTCCTTGCCGAATCGAACCGCAAGATCCGTGGAATCGTCCAAGGTGTGCCCAAGGCGATCACTCCCCAGTATGCTCCGACGCAGAAAACGGCCGGGGGCCAGGGTATTCTTCAAAATGTCTCCCCCACGCTCGATTTCATCCTTCTGGCTCAGCGTTTCCCCGTCCGGATCGTGCTGGACGAACCCGAGGAGCATTCCTTCCGGATGGGGGGGACGGCTTCCGTGATCGTGCGAACCAGCAGCGACACCGGGAGTGGCATGAAGCGACTTGATGAGCTTCAGCGGGGTGATGCCCCTGAATTTCGTGCCCCGATGGGGTCTGCAAGGGATCTTCCTCTCGCTCCCGTGCCATGAACACAGCGGTCAGGATGGCCTCCAGGTGCACGCTGGCCGTCGGATTGACTTTGTTTGCTGTGGAGATTTATCCGAACCCCGTTGCGGTAAGAGGACTTCTTTGTGCTACGCTTGTTTCGGCCCTGCCGACGTTCCGTCATGCCCTGATGCGTCAACGGTTGCTTTTGATCTGGCTCTCCGGGGGAGCGGGCATGCTTTCGGAGGCATTATTTCGGGATGCACCATGGTTTCTCATCCCTTTTTACTTTGCGATGGTCAGCCTTCTTTTTGGATTTGCGTGCAGAAGTCGTGATACGGCCTCCATGGTGATCATTGCCTACGGGCTTAGCGGTTCCCTGCTGAACAAATTTCCGGACTCAGGTGACATTCCTATTTTTGACGGATTTTACAGGTCGTTCTGGTGCTCGATAGGAACCCTTGCCGGTTCGCTCTCTTTTTTTGTGTTTCCTATTCCGAAACAACCCCCGGCAGTCAGGGCCCGTCCTATGATCTTCACCACCCGGGACGCAATCTTCCTGGGATTCTGCTCCGCTGTCGCCCTCGTCGTGGGTTTGATTTCCGTCGAGTATCTTTCCTCTCCGTTCCTTGTCATGGTCACGCTTGTCTGGGCAATCACTCTCCTCACCACCCGGGACAAGTCATCGCTCCCGATCACCTTTGCTTGCGGGGTCGCGGCAGTTCCGGTTGGCATTGGATTTGACAGCCTGATCAGTTCCTCCACGAACAATCTGATGTTTTTTTTGACGGCGTTTCTCGCCATTGTTTGGCTCATCAACTTGGTAAAGTTCTCTTCTGCCAAATTAACTCCCATCATCGGGTGGTTTTTGATCGTCTTTCTCACAGGGGGAGGCATGAATCCCGGACCTCTTCAATCGTTTCATGCAACCCTCACCAACATCTACAGCATCCTTGCAGGCATGGTGGTCGCAACCATTGTCTGGGTCGTTGATCAGACGCTCCGTTCCGTTGAGGCGGCCGTGGAACGGGCGGGGGAAGATAGGGTAGCCTGCTAGTCCTCCCATTCGGAAACCTGAGATTCGTCGGCGGGATCAAAGGGGTGTTGTTGATGACGCTAAACTTGGCGTTCTCCCTGCGGGGTGAAACGGGCAACGGAACGGGCGACCTCCCACCGTTCGGTGAGATGTTCGGGTAATTCTTCCAAAAACCGGGAGGGACGCTGGAATGCCTCCCCATAGGCGGTGTTGAGG
>CAIKFI010000165.1 GCA_903826635.1 uncultured Spartobacteria bacterium
CGGATCCTCCACGGCGATCGTGGCCTCGGGTCGCATGACCAACGAGGAGCTTTTCCTTGCCAGCCGCCTTGCCAAAACCCTTGGAACCGAGCTCATCGACATCCGCCCTCGTGCCCAAAAAGGCGATGGATTCCTTGTCTCCGATGATGGCAATCCCAATACCCGTGGCGCCCGCCTTCTCGGCGTCACCTCGGCCACTCCGGGCTCACGTCTCCCCGAGATCGTCTCGGGCATTGCCTCCGGAAAGATCACCTCCCTCGTGGTCCTCGGCGAGAATCCACTCCACTGCGGCCTTGGTGAAACCGATCTGGCCAAACTCTCCTCGCTGATCACCGTGGATATCCTTCCGAATACCTCCCTCCGCTTCTCCACGGTCGTTCTCCCAGGGAGCGCCTCCGCAGAGAAGCGTGGCTCCATGGTGAACGTCAACGGACGACTCCAGCGCCTCAACCGGGCTCTCACGGCTCCGGGCAGTGCGCGCGATGATTGGGAAATCCTCAGCGACTTGCTCAAGGCGCTCGGTGCCGAAGGCGCCTCCTCCTTGGAGGATCTCTTTAAGCAGATGGCCTTGGAGACCCCGGCGCTTTCCGGCCTGAACTTCGGCAAGATCGGTGACCTCGGAGTCACCCTGAACGCCTGATCCTTTTGCCCATGGATCCCGTGGGCATAGGCGGCGATCCACTGGAAGAGTTAAAATCCTTCCTTCGCTTTCCCAGCATCTCCACCCAACCGGAGCATGCCCCGGATCTGGCTTCCTGCGCCGAGTGGCTTTGGGAGAAGCTAACCGCGATCGGCCTGACCGCCGCGATTCACTCCACGCCCGGTTCGCCCGTAGTGTTAGCCAGCTCACCTCACGATCCTGCGAAGCGAACCGTGCTGATCTACGGCCACTACGACGTGCAGCCGCCGGAGCCTCTGGCAGGTTGGACCACACCTCCCTTTGAGCCCCGAATCGAGAATGGGCGCATCCATGCGCGCGGTGCGGCTGATAACAAGGGACAGATCCTCGCCCACATCCTCGGCGTGTCCGAGACCCTCCGGGAAAAAGGTGCTCTCCCAGTGAACATAATCTTCCTCATCGAGGGAGAGGAAGAGATTGGGAGTCCAAATTTGGAAGCTTTCCTTAGAGAACACCGTGAGGAGCTGGCCTGTGATCTCGTCGCCATCTCGGATACAGCGATGGGGCCCGGTAACAAAGCGGCGCTGACCTATGCGCTTCGTGGGATCGCAGCCATGGAACTCCTGGTGCGAGGGCCGGCACGGGATCTCCATAGCGGTCTCTTCGGTGGAGCGGTTGCAAACCCTGCCACGGTGGTGGCGCGACTTGTCGCCTCCCTCCACGATACCGATGGCCGCGTCCTGATCCCCGGATTCTATGATGCTGTCCGTCCTCTCGAACCTTGGGAGCGTGCAGCGGCCGCCGACCTTGAGAAAGCAGCCGGGGGTGACGACGCCATCAAGGAACTCGCCGGCGTGATCGAGTTGTCCGGCGAAAAAGGGTTCACGACCATCGAGCGCATCGGCGCCCGACCCACCGCCGAGGTGAATGGAATCGGCGGCGGCTATCAGGGTGAAGGCACCAAGACCGTCCTCCCGAAGGAGGCCTTTGCCAAGCTCACCTTCCGTCTTGTTGCCGATCAGAACCCTGCCGTTATCCTTGCTGCCGCCGAGGAATACCTGCGCGCCCAGACACCTCCCGGGATCCTTCTGGAGATCACAACCGGTCACTCTGGCGCCGCTTACCAATCCGACCCCAACTCGACGGACGGACTGGCAGCACGCAAAGCTCTGAAAGAAGCCTTTGGCACGGAGCCCCTCCTCCTGCGAGACGGGGGTAGCATCCCGATCCTGGCAACGCTGAAAGAGATCCTGGGCGTCGATTCCTACCTGCTCGGCCTTGCCAATCCCGACTGCCGCATCCATTCACCCAACGAGAACATGCTGATCGAAAACTTCCTTGGCGGGATCAGGATGAACAAGATCCTTCTGGAGGAGTTGGGAAAAGCTAGCTGAATATTTCATCAGGAACTCAGGAAAGCAGAAAAATGCACCCCCTCCGGTGGCTTAAATATTTCATAGTGCCGCTCCTATCTTGCTTCGCCTCTCTCGATCCCTGTTTAGCCCAAGAATCTATCGATCCCTTGGCGGCAAAAGAGATCCCTAAATTTCAGGGCTTTTCCTCGGTGGATTGGGGAAACCACTACGACTACGGAAACCGCTATGTCTACTATGTCTCCCCATCAGGCAAATTATTGGCTGCCGTTCAACAAGGTTACGATTCCATGGCCGGTTCCTTGAACAGGGTTTTTTTGATCGATCCAGATCACCCTGCAGAACGCCAGCAGATGGGTGGAATTTTCTTGCGAGGGCTTAGCGTCTTATTTTCTCCCGACGGTCAATGGATCGTCCTTAACAACGCCGCATTTCATGGTTCAAGCCGCCCCTATTTATTCAGGCGAGTTCAAGGGTTGAGATATGAAGAGCCACTTGGAGTCGATGTAAACCAGTCCATCCGCCATCTGTATGCCGAAAACACAGGAGATGTTGCGGGATCGAAAAGCGATGGTATTTATGTCACTGCATTTGATTGGAAACCTGACTCCTCGGGATTCCACGTTAGCGTGAACACGCGCTACCATGATCTGAAAGTTCAGCCATGGAGTGCCTTCTATGATACCCTCCACGCCAAAGCGGACTCCCCTGTGACGCGTGATGATAGAACCATGCCCGCAGAGTACTCACAGGGCTTGGATAACCAGCTTGAAGCCATGTATAAGCTGGTGAGCTGCAAGCTCTCCCCAGAGGCAAATCAGAAATTGAACCATGCGGAGGAGTCGTGGCTCAAGGAACGTGCATCTTTGAGCCAAGAAGAAAGCAATCAGCGAACAAGAGCCCGTATCCAGCAACTCTTCGAGATGCTACCTGGCAATAAATAAGGGTTATCTTCCCTGTTTTCCTGCTTTCAGATTACTTTCCGCCCCTTTGGCCCGCAGGTTGCTCTCTGTTGACTTGAACCAAATCACCAACCTTTTATTCTAAACCGATGTCCGCCGATCCCAACGCTCTCTATTCCCGCAAGAATCCCTTTCCCGCGAAGCTTAAGACAAACCGCAAGCTGACCGCTGAGGGTTCCGCCAAAGACACCCGCCACTTCGAGATCGACCTTGCGGATTCGGGTCTGGCGTATGAGGTCGGTGACTCGCTCGGCGTCTTCCCAACCAATAACCCAGCGCTCGTCGAGGAGATCCTCGGCGTGCTAGGTTTCAGCGGGGAGGAGCAGGTGCCGGATCCTAACGGAAACATCGTCTCCATCCGTGAAGCTTTGACCAAGAGCTATGTGATCACGGAGAAGGACAAGAAACTCCTTGCCGCGATTGCGGAGAAGGATCCTACGGCCGCTCATTTTGCCCCGATGACGACTCCTGAAGGAAAGGCCGATCTGGAAGCCTATGTCCATGGTCGCGAGGTGATCGATCCCCTGCTCTCTCACCCCGCCGCCAAGTTTACCCCCGAGGAGTTCGTGAAGTGCCTCCGCAAGCTGCAGCCCCGTCTTTACTCGATCGCTTCTTCCCAGAAGGCACACACGAGCGAGGTTCATCTCACAGTGGCTGCCGTCCGTTACGAGAGCCATGGCCGCAAGCGCGAAGGTGTCTGCTCCACCTTCCTCTCAGACCGGGCTGACAACGCCCACGTTCCCGTCTTTGTCCATACGGCCAAGCACTTCCGGGTGCCCGAGGATCTCAACACCCCAGTCATCATGGTCGGTCCCGGCACCGGTATCGCTCCCTTCATGGCCTTCCTACAGGAGCGCAAGGTCTCCGGTGCCACGGGTAAAAACTGGCTCTTCTTCGGTGATCAGAAATCGGAAACCGACTTCCTCTACCGCGAGGAGCTGGAGGCCTGGCAGCAGGAGGGCGTGCTTCACAAGCTCTCCACCGCCTTCTCCCGAGATCAGGCCGAGAAAATCTACGTCCAGCACCGCATGCTGGAGGCTGCGGAAGAACTCTTCGGATGGCTTGAGCAAGGAGCCTTCTTCTACATTTGCGGCGATGCATCGCGCATGGCCAAGGACGTGGATGCCGCGCTTCACAAGCTCGTCGAGACCGCCGGAGGCAAGTCTCCGGAAGAGGCCGCCGCCTACGTGGAAGAACTGAAGAAGTCGAAGCGCTACAGGAAAGACGTTTACTAAGGGAATCCCTGATTCATCAGTCCCTCAGGCTTCTTTCAGCCACCCCCTTCATCTCCTCCCCACTCTCCCCTTCATCCCTGTGAGTAAATCCCCCGGCCGCCGCGTCCATTTCCTGGGCATCTGCGGCACGGCGATGGGTGCCGTCGCAGTGGGTATGAAGGAGCAGGGTTGGGTCGTCTCCGGATCGGACCATCAGGCCTACCCACCCATGAGCGACTTCCTTGCCGAGCGTGGGATTGAAGTCTTCTCCGGGTTCCATCCCGAGAATCTTCCCAAGGAGGAGGCTCTTATCGTCGTCGGCAACGCCATCTCGCGTGGTAATCCCGAGGTCGAAGCAGTTCTCAACAGGAAGCTGAACTACGCCTCGCTCCCCGAGGTGCTCCGGGCCCACTTCCTGCGTGGTCGCCACAATATCGTCATCACCGGCACTCACGGCAAAACCACCACGACCTCCATGACGACATGGATCCTCGAGTATGCCGGGCTGCAGCCCTCCTACCTGATCGGAGGTATCCCTGCGAACCTGGGTCAGGGAGCCTGCCTGCGGGATGACGCGACCTCGCATCACTTTGTGATCGAGGGGGACGAATACGATACAGCCTTCTTCGACAAGCGCTCGAAGTTCCTTCACTACCTTCCAGAACTCGTCGTGGTGAACAACGTGGAGTTCGACCACGCGGATATCTTTGAGAATCTTGAGGCGATCAAGCTGAGCTTTCGCAGGCTACTGAATATTGTCCCCTCCGAGGGGATGGTGCTGATCAATGCCGATGATCAGAACTGCCTCGATGTCGCTCGCAACTGTCAGGCCCCGATCGTCGAGGTCGGCTTCTCCGAGAATGCCGGTAACCGGATCCTCCATCCCTGGCAAAAAGAGGGACGCAGCGGCTTCGAGCTTTTCGGTGACCAATTTGAGATCCCGATGTCGGGTGAGTTCAATATCCGCAATGCCGCCATGGCGGTCTCCGCCGCCCATTTCTACGGAGTTCCGACCCGGACCATCCGCGAGGCACTCCTCCAATTTCGCGGGATCAAGCGCCGCCAGGAAGTCCGCGGCGTCGTGGGGGGCATCACCGTCATTGATGACTTTGGCCATCATCCGACTGCCATCCGGCAAACGTTGGAGGGGCTGGCCAAGCACTACGAGGGGTCCCGACTCTGGGCCCTCTTTGAACCCCGTTCCAATACGACCCGACGGGCCTTCTTCCAGCAGGAATTCCCCAAGGCCTTTGCGGCCGCTCACGGCGTCGTCATCGGGGAAGTGAACCGTGCCGCGGATCTGAAACCCGAGGAGCGCCTCGATGCCGACCGCCTTGTGGAAGATCTCGTGAAAGCCGGCAAGCCAGCCTTCCACGAGCCCTCCGCCGACAGGATCATCGAACAACTGCGGCCTCAGCTACAGGAGGGCGATGTCGTCGTGGTCCTGAGCAACGGCGCCTTTGACGGACTTCACGGTAAGCTCCTGAGTGCTCTGGCCTGAGCAAAGGCTCCTTGCAATGTCCCGTTGCCGCATTGAAATCAAGGCGGTGCCCAATGCCCCGAAGAGCGAGGTCGTGGGCTGGCTTGGCGACGCGCTGAAAGTGAAGGTCCACGCGGCCCCGGTGGAGGGGAAGGCCAATCGCGAACTCTGCTCATTCCTGGCAGCAGAGCTGAATCTTCCCAAGCGATCGGTCCGTCTCGTTCAAGGCGATGGGAGCGCCAGAAAGCTGGTGGAAATCGACGGCCTAAACTACGAGGATCTCCTCGCTCGCTTCGCCCTACCCGATCTCTTAGACTAGAGCAAAACATGGCCGCCGTTCTCCCCAACACTCCTTCCGCACGGCTCTGTGGATCCTGCGGCATGTGCTGTGATGGCGTGCTCTTTCATGCCGTCGAGTTACAGAAAGGGGACAACACGCGCCAGCTTGCCTCACTAGGTATAAAGCTACGCAGCAAGAAAGGGGTCTCCTCTTTCCTACAACCTTGCAGTGCCCATCGGGACGAGGCCGGTGCGTGCTCCTGTGCGATCTATGAGCAGAGACCCCTGCGATGCAAAAACTTCGACTGCCAACAGTTGCGCGGCCTCCTCTCGGGATCCATCCCC
This sequence comes from uncultured Spartobacteria bacterium, assembly GCA_903826635.1. Lineage (GTDB taxonomy): Bacteria > Verrucomicrobiota > Verrucomicrobiia > Chthoniobacterales > UBA6821 > UBA6821. Next base: position 6,273 of record CAIKFI010000165.1, read on the forward strand.
GAGACCGTGGCCCGGGAGCAAGTCCAACAAGCCCGTTCGCAGGTAGAACGTATCCATGGATTGCTTGATCGGATCACTCCCACCAACCCCAACCGTTCGCTCGCCCACCGGGTCGCGAATGCCCTGACCCTCCCGCCCGGCGTCGAGCGTGGCGCTCTTCACGAAGAGCTGGAGACGACCATGAAAGGGCTGGAATTACTGCTCCAAAAAGAATTCCGAGTTTGATCTTCTCTCCGTTCTTCAAATCTAAACATGGCTTTTAATATCGTGCGCGCGCCCCTGAAGATCCTGGTGGTCCGGCGCGATAATATCGGCGATCTGATCTGCACGACTCCCCTGCTTCACGGTCTTCGGGGGAAATATCCCGAGGCATGGATCTCGGTCCTTGCCAGTAGTTACAACAGGGAGGTCCTGGATGGAAATCCCGACGTGAATGAGGTCCTTGTTTTCCTTAAGAAGAAACAAAAGAGCCATGGATACGGACGCTTGGGGATGCTCTGGAACCGCTGGCAGCTTCTCCGCTCGATCCGAAAGCAGCGCTTCGATCACGTCATCCTGGCCAACGGCGGGTGGCGTTACGGCCATACACTTGGCGGCAGGCAAACCATCGGCTTCCGTGAGCCCGGAGAGCCGGATCATCGTCAGCCCGATGTTCTTGCACCAGATCACGGCGGATTTGATGAGCACGAGGTCTCGAAAATGGCAACATTGGGATCGATTTTGGGGGTCGAGGAGGCGCTGGGTCCCCTAAGAGTTTTTCCAAACGCCCTGTTGGTTTTGCGGCAACGCCAGCTGCTCCTTGAAGCGGGCTGGAATCCCGAACGTCCCTCCATTGCTTTCCATATTAGTGCACGGAAGGCGGAGCGCCGATGGAATAACAGCTCCTTTGTTGACTTGGCGAAAAACCTGACCGCCATTTATGGCGTTCAAGTTCTGTTCTTTTGGTCACCTGGGGGGAAAAATCATCTCATGCATCCTGGGGATGACGAAGATGCCTCTCTCATTCTCAATAGCCTTCGCAAGGTTCCCGTCTTTCCTTGCCCTTCCGATTCCATCGCTGGTTTGATTGCCGGCCTTTCATTAGCAGATCAAGTTGTTTGTAGTGATGGCGGCGGCATGCATGTTGCTGCCGCACTTCAAAAACCAGTTCTTTGTTTCTTTGGTCCAAGTGAGATGATGAAGTGGCATCCTTGGGGCGTCCCCTATGTGCATCTCCAAAAACCATCGTTACAGGTTTCGGATATCACCGTGATGGAGGCATTGGCAGGTTTTGACGAGCTTCAGGGTAAAATTGCCTCGGGTCTTTCCCGTATTTAAAGAGGCTACCCCGTTTCCTCATCGGGCTACTGCCACGTAAACCGTCCCGGTCGATTCCCCGCCGCGGATCGGGTTAGGGAAGCTCACCACCGTCGCCTCAACACGAGGGAAGACCTCGCGGAGACGGGCGCAGAAGGGTTCGTACGGGGCCTCATCCGACCACATGGCGAAGACGCCACCCGGATGAAGGTGCGCACGCAGGGTCTGCAACCCATCCGTCGTGTAGAAGGCGGCGTGCCGGGGATTGAGCCAATGCCCGGGGGTGTGGTCGATATCCAGGAGGACGGCGTGAACCCTTGCGCCCGGAGCGTCCGGATCGAAGCCTGTTACAGGATCGGAGGCACACGCAAAGAAGTCCGCTTCCAGAAAGCGCGTTCTCGGATCACCTGACAGCACCTCACCGAGTGGAACCATCCCTCTTCGATGCCACCGGATCACCGGCTCCAGAAAGTCGATCACCAGCAACTTGCCGACGTCTTTGTTCTTTAAGGCGGATGCTGCCGTGTAACCCAGCCCCAGGCCGCCGATGACCACATTAAGTGCCCCTCCTCCGCTCGTCTCCACCGCTGCAAGGCCTAGGTCGGCCAGAGCTTCTTCCACAACATGGAAGAGACTACTCATCAGAAACTCCCCGTTGAGGATGATCTCGTGGACAACCTCGTTCTCCAACATGGGGATCCTGCGCCGGCGCAGGATCAGCTCGCCGAGTTGGGTGGCGCAGTAATCGAGTTCTTCAAAGGACTTCTCCATTCCCTGACGCTCTTTGGGGAATCTCCTGTTGGCGAGCAGTTATGGTGAGCCGTCCTGATGGAATTTTCCTTGTCGCAAGGCCTTTTCTGCAGCATGAGCTTGAGGGGCCATCTGTTTTTGTCTCCCAAATCCAAGCTGCAAACTCACTTTCCATGAAAAATCCACTCCTCCTCACACTGGCCGGCTTTCTATTAATCGGCTCTCTCCGGGCAGAAAAGCCATCGCCCATCGACCCCAACGCCCTCTCGATGCTTAAGCGGATGAGCGCCACGCTCTCCGCTGCGAAGGCCTTCTCCGTGGAAACTCATGGTATCATGGAGGTCCCCTCGATCACGGGACAGTTCATCACCCTCTATCCTTCCGGGCGGATCTCGCTCCAGCGTCCTGACAAGGTTCGCGCTGAACTTGGAGGCGAGGCGCCTCCCTTTGATTTTTATTATGACGGGACCTCGGTCTCCGCGATCGCACCGCACACGAAGGTGTTCTCCACGCTGAAGGCCCCATCGACCATCGACGAGATGCTCGCCGGTCTGCAGCAGGAAACCGGGATCCGTTTTCCCTCCGCCCCGATCCTTAACAGCGATCCTTACGGTGTTCTTTCGCGCAGACTCCTGAGCGCCGTTGTCGTCGGCCCCTGCAAGGTAAACGGCGTCGAGTGTGATCATCTGGCCTTCCGATCCCCCGGTGTGAATTGGGAAATCTGGATTGATGCCGGGCGCAGCGCAGTGCCACGCCGACTTGCAATCACCATCACGGACAAGCCCAACTTCCCGCGCTCGATCGTGGAGTTCTCCGCCTGGAATCTTCATCCATGGCTGCTTAACTCCTCGTTTGTTTTTCACCCTCCGACCGGTTTCAAGGAGATCCCCTTCAAGGCCGTGCTGAAAGCTTCCGACCGCTGATCAACCTAAACTCCTCCACTCGATGAACTTTCTTCGCTCCTTTCTCTCAACAAGTCTCGTAGTCGCTGTTGCACTCATCCTGACGGCCTGTAACGGCGGTGCCTATTACGGACCTACCGTTTATACCCCTCCACCGGTGGTTCCTTTCTACGGTTGGGGTGGAGCCGGCTATTACGGCGGTGCCTACTACGGCACCAGCGCTGCTTACTACAACAGCTCCTACTACCGCGGCGTCAACGGCGCCGCTTATCATACCCCTTATGCCTCCGGCGGGTATTACCACACCCCGTCTTCCAGCAGTGCCTACTACCACAACGCCAATGGCGGCTATGCCTATTCGCATGACGGCTACGGCAGCGCCTCTGGAGCTCGGGGTGGGTCGGCTTCATGGGGTGGCGGGTCCGGAAGCGCCACCGGCTACCGGGGTGGCTCGGTCTCCTGGCACCGCTGATCCCTTGATCCTAGTGCTGTGATTGTTGCCCCCGCCTCCTAGCCTTAGCGTGGATCTGGCGGGCACGCATGTGCGGCGGTTTTGCGTGGGCTTGTGATCAGCTACGACTCCTCCGCTCCCGATCCCAGTCCCGTCCCTTATTCCCGACACGGCTCCACCATGCTGGAGCGGGAGCATGCTTCGAGGACGGCTTCTCGTCCCCAGAAGAACCGCTTCCAAGCCCCTTCCCCTTGGTGACTTGCTTGGCGCCGGCCACTCTCTTGCTGATGCCCAACTGCTTTCCGGGAAGAACCTTGCGGTACATCTCAAGTCGGCAGTTGAATCCCCCCAGATCCACGGTCTTCTGAAACTCTAACTTGAGGGATGGGTCCGAAGGCCCCGTTCGCAGCGGGTTCACGAAGACGAGCCTGCCTCCCAACTTCAAAGCCTTTGCCGCCGCAGAGTAAAGATCCTCAAAGAGTCCCTGCATGTTCTTGATCCGCACGCGCCGACCCAGGGGGGGGTTGGTAATCATCAGCGTGATGCTTCCGGGGGAAATCCCTGCTTTTGACCCAGCATCCCGGAAATCACATTCCGTGAACTCGGCACGGGCAACTCCGATCCTGGGATGATCACGGCAGGCCGCATCGAAGTTTGACCGGGCCACCCCGATGGCCTTGGCATCCAAATCCGTCCCGTAGGCCACAGCGACCCCACCATACAGGGCGCTCTCCACGAGCTCCAAACCCGATCCGCAAAAGGGATCCCAAACAACCTCGTCCACCTTGACGGCGGCCAACCGGACCATGCAGGCGGCAAGCGGCGGATGCGAAGCGGCTGCGATGTCATCCTTACGGTAACCAAGCCGGGGGTCTGGATAGAGTCGGGGTCTTAGCTCGACGGAGGATTCGCCCCGGGCTGTCATGGTACTCGTTGCCGCGGAGGGGATCACGTCAACCGACCAGAGCGACTGGCGCGAGTCATTGAGGATCTCCGGGCAGAGGGCATAAGCCCTGTCAACCACCTGACGGACGGCACCGCGCTGATGACCCCGACCCGCAAACTCCAACCGATAGCGTGGCTCTCCAACCGTTGCGGCGGTCATGATCTCCCGGGCGCGGTTCGATGCAATGCAGCGCGACAAGGGTTCGACCCATTTGGAAGATGTCCCCGAGCTTTCACCGACCGTGCCCAAGGGAAAGGCCACCGTGGCAAAACATCGGAGTCGATAGAGCGTCGCAAGGGAAAAGTCCCCCAGCGGTTTCAGCGTCACGCATCCCGGGTGGGTCTTCTCGATGATCCACTCCGCAGGTGAGAGCACCTCCCTGACCTCCTCGCGCACGAAGTCCTCAAGTCCCTTGCGGCAACGCAGAAGCACGCGCATGTCGGGATCCCCGGGAAGGAGCGCCTCCATCCGGATGGATCCGGGGTTTTCCCGTCTGGAAACCGCAGCCTTCACCTTCAATCCGGTAATGCGCGGCACCGCCGTCCCTCCCGATTCCTCGATCGCGGCGAGGGTTGCAAGCGTCGCTTTTCCACCGACCTTCTCCAGAGCACGGCCCAGATGAAGCTTTTCGCGATCCTCGGCGGTCTTTTGGAGCAGTGCGAGCATCTCATGCTCCCCGAATTCCCCGATACCGATCTTGGGCAGGGCCGCGAGCGCATAGCGACGCACCTTCTCCTGGGGGTCCTGAAGCAAGGAAATCAGCCATTCGCGCACCTGCACTTTTTCCTCCTCCGTTCCGAAACGTGAAAAGATCATCCCGACAGCACGGATCACGGCCACCTTCTCCAAGCGCTCCCTGGAAGTGGCCGCATCGAATCGGGCCACCTCCGCGCCCCAGAGTTCCGATTTCGGCAGATCTCGCAGTCGTTTATACAGATCCTGATCGGATTTCATTCGGCAATCATGACAGCTTGCCGGAGGGAACCGAGATTTAATCGGGCGGGTGCATCGTTCTCCTTGGACTTCGGGGTAATCTATCCTAAAGGATAGGGTCATGGCCCTGTCCCGACTTCTCTCCCCTTCACGACCAAGCCTCGGCATCCTGCTCCTCCTACTCCTCGTGCTCGTATTGCCTGCCTGCGCCACGCACCTTCAGAAGAAGGAGAGCTATCTGCGCGAAGCCGGGTTCCGTGCCGTGACTCCGGTCACTCCGGTCCAGATTGCACGGGTCAAGGCGCTGCCCCAGGGGCATATCACCCGCGTGAAGCGCCAGGGGAAAGTCCTCTTCGTCCTGGCCGATGCCAGGCAGAATTTCGTCCTGATCGGAGGAGATCCTCAATACCAGCGCTACCAACAGATACTCTATAAGAAGGAGGTCATCCCCGGCATCGGCGAAGATGAGGAGATGAAGGCTTTTGACGAAGCGGGCGGACCATTGGAAGGCTTGTACGGCCCGATGGGCATGTTCGGTGGCCCGATGATGATGTATTAGCCTGCTCTTCCTGATCGACTCATCTGAGCCTTCTGATATCTCTCCACGTGACATGAACCGATTCCTCTCCCTGCCGGCTCTTTGCCTTGCCATTGTTCTTACGGGTTGCACCACCCACCTGCAGCAGAAGGAGAATTTCCTTCGGGAAGCCGGATTCCGCACGGTGAAGCCCTCGACTCCTGAACAGATCGCCCACTTTCAATCCCTGAGGCAGGGTCACATCAGCCACGAGACCCGGCATGGTCAGACCCTGCACATGCTGGCCGACCCGAGTCAGAATATTCTTCTTGTCGGAGGCGATGCCGAATATGGGCGCTATCAGGAGATCCTCTACGCCAAGGTGGTCGATCCCGATACCGCCGGCGCCAAGTTCACTCAGGGACTGGAGAAGGCCTGGAACAATGGTTGGGGTTCTGTGCTGGGCTCGCTGGTTCCACAGTAACTCTACCTTCATGAGCACACCCCGCATCCTTGCCTTCGGGGGCAGTCTTCGTAACGATTCCTTCAACCAAAAGCTCGCGGCCATTGCCGCTGAGGGAGCTCGCGAGGCCGGAGCCGAAGTCACGCTGATCTCGTTGCGTGATTTCCCCATGCCCCTCTTCGATCAGGACCTTGAGGAGGAGATCGGTAAACCCGCCGAGGCAAAGCGCCTGAAGGCACTCTTCCTGACTCATCAGGGCCTCCTCATTGCCTCGCCGGAATACAATAGCAGTTATTCCGCCGCACTGAAGAATGCTATTGATTGGGTCTCACGCGGCGATGGCCCGGACGAACCTCCGATCTCGGCTCTTGCCGGGAAGAGCGCCGTC
>CAIKFI010000166.1 GCA_903826635.1 uncultured Spartobacteria bacterium
CTAATTTACAACTATCAATATTAATAAAATTATAATCATAATTTAAAATATTGCATTTTATTTTATTTGTTTTTTGCGTTAAGATAAAGTATCCAAGATTCAACCGATTTTCACACTGCATTACGACCACACTCTTCATTTAATTGAATTTTATTAGTAATTTTTTGACAGTTGATCTTTCGATACAATAGAAACTTTTCAACCCACCTACTCCACCAGCAGAGACGGCTCCGGCTCCCGCAATCAGCACGCGTTCTTCCAAGAAATTCGGATTCATAAAAGGGAATCGGTTTAATTTTTTGCTCCAGCACGATATCCGATTTTGGGGGATAGTAGAAGCTTTCTTGACCATCTGGACATCACACAGTTGCTATTAAATCTAATGCTTTCTTATCCACCTTGCCGCGGGGGGTGGCAGGGAGGCTTTTGTGAAAGAAGAACTTTGTCGGCACCATCGAGAAATGGAGTTTCTCGCAGAGATATGTCCTCAAATCGGGTAGCAGATCGGTATCGGGATTCCCGAATTCCCTAGGAACGATATGGGCTACCAGTCGCACGCAGAGGCCATCTTTTATCAAGGGTCTGCAGCAGGCATCCTTGACTGGAGGATGAGCGATGATTAACGCATTGATCCCATTCAGTTCGATCCTCACACCCCCAAGTTGAACCTGATCATCGCGTCGGCCCAGAAATTCCAATTCACCGTCTGGCAAGAATCTACCCCAATCACCGGTCCGATACATCCGGGAGCCTGGCTGTTCGCTGAAGGGATCACTCAAAAACTTTTCCGAGGTCAACTCCGGAAGATTCAGATAGCCACGAGCCACCTGCCGACCACCCAGATAGATTTCTCCCTCGGCACCTAGATTGACCGGCTTCTGCTCTTCATCAAGGAGGTAAACGATAACTCCATCCAGCGGTTTGCCAATCGGCGGAAATTGATCCCCCCCATCGCTTCGCACGAGGGACCAGGTACTCCAAACTGTGTTCTCCGTGGGACCATATCCATTATAAAAGGGATAGGGAAAGTTGAGGGGAGGGCGATGACAGAGTTGATCCCCCCCCGTGTAGAGAAAACGGAGGTTCGTAGCCGGGCATTGGATACTAAAAAGAGCGGGAACCACTGCTGGAGTCACAAAGGAGAGAGAGGCACGGGACTCTATTAAAAAATTGATGACTTCCTCTGCATCGAACCAAAGAATCTTTTGAAATGAGGGTATCAAAAGGGTTCCTCCGGTACAAAGTGGAGGCCAGATTTCTCCAGCAAAAATATCAAAAGCAACATTGGCGATTAGGGGTACGCGATCATTACTGCAAAGGTTCAAATGGCTTGTATAAAATGAGACGATATTGCAAATGGAATGATGCTCCACCTCAATGCCTTTGGGTCTTCCGGTGGTTCCGGAACTGTAAAAAATGTAAGCTCTTCCCCGAGGGTCTGTTTTGCGTGCCGGGTCCGATGCTGATTGGTCAAGGAGTGATGGAAAGCCATCGTCAATCTCCAACGTCTTCAGACACTGACAGCAGGGTCTGAGCGATTGATCAGGCGATGCTAAGAGGTGATTGGCCTTTGCATCGCTCAGAAAGAAACTAATCAGTGAATCAGGGCTGTCGGGGTCAATCGGAAGGCAGCACCCTCCTGCCTTTAAGATACCAAGCAGTGCCACCACGATGCCTCTGGAGCAATTCATGAGAACCGCGACCGACTCATCAGGCATGAGGCCGTTGCTTAAAAGATAATTAGCAACCTGGTTGGAGCGTGCATCCAACTCGCCATAGGTCATCTCACCCAACTGATCCTCCACAGCGGTTGCCAAAGGAGCCCTCTTTGCATGCCGTGAAAATTGTTCAATAATCGAAAGATCGAGCGGAAAAGACGACTTCATAGGTGTGTCTGGAATATGAAGGCGGGTCTTATTTTCTAGTGGGAACCTCTCTCATCACTCGCAGGATTTCAGCAGCAACCTGATTGATCGCGGGGTTCTCCAGAATTTTATAATGCTCGGCGATGATGGGATGAATCACCGGATTGATTCCTGCAAATTCTCTCCAACCGCCATCCGGATCGACTCGTGAGTCATTACCATATCTCGGATGCAAGGGGTGCTCCCATTGTTGCTGTAGCAACGGCAGCGGCTGCCCATGATCTCCAATGAGATTCTTGTAGGCCAAGACATCACGGAAATAGTGAACCGTCACATCAGCTCCATGCGCCGGATAATAGCGATCCGCTAATTTTACATGGAGGCGGTAAATTTCACCGTAACTTAATCCCTCAGCATTCCCCTCAGCATTCCCCTCAGCATTCCCCTCAGCATTCCCCTCAGCATTCCCCTCAGCATTCCGTTTGCCCATTTTTACAAAACGATGAAAAAGAATTTTTCTTTTCTCTGCGTCTTTTAACTCATCAATGAACCACGATGGAAATTTCGTCGTGAAATCAAGGATCTTAGAAATCGTTTTCTTTCTTAAAAATGGGCATTCCGTACCAATCACAAAAACGAGGGGCTTTTCTCTTTTCATCCCAGCCAATTGTCGCGCCACCTCAAAGGCTAATAATCCTCCCCAGGAGTATCCGATCAGAGCAGGTGGAGTCCCCTCACCAGATTTCTCCAATTCCTGGATCACCCGGGTGGCGGCCTCCTCAATGGAATGATAGGGACTGGGATTGGAGGAAAGGAGGGGTGAACGCATTCCCATCACGCGGTGCTCGACCTGCAGAAGCTCTACCAGATGAGTATAGGAGGAGAGATCTCCTGCGACATTATAGAGGAGGATAACGGGTGATCCGGTTGCATTTGGAGAGAGGTTCGAAACGAGCGGAACCTCATCAAATGAAGATATTTTTGCAAGATTGAGGATGCCACCCAAGGTGGGATCCTTATAAAAATCATAGAGAGGGATTTTCTTCCCGATTTTCTTTTCAACAGCGTAGATCAATCTAATGACTTTCAGGGAATCCCCCCCCTGATCGAAGAAGTTATCCCGATCCTCGGGGTGCTGGTGAAAAGGAAGGAGCTCCCCCCAAAGTTGAATTAAAAAGAGTTTAAAATCGTTTTCCTCTTTTTTACGCGATTGGGCCTTTAGCAACTGGCTAGAGGCCATCTGCACTAGAAGTGCACGATCAATCTTTCCCTGTGGCGTGAGGGGCAGTGATCGGTGAAAGAAAAACTGAGAAGGAATGAATCCGATCGGAAGCCGTTCTTTCAAGGAATTCCGCAGGTCTTGTTCTAGAATCTCCGTCTTATCGGTCGAAAGATGAGCGGTGAGGCCAGTCGCAACACCATCCTCGACAAAGGGGATGCAGACGGCATCCATGATGGAGGGGTGCTTGCAAAGCAATGACTCAACTTCCCCTAACTCGATCCGCAATCCCCTGATTTTAATCTGATGATCAAGGCGCCCCAAGAACTCCAATTCACCATTTTCAAGAATGCGGCAACGATCGCCACTGCGATACAGCTTCCTACCTTCTCCCCCCGGAAAAGGATCATCCAGGAATCTGGTTTCCGTCAATTCAGGTTTATTGAGATAACCGATCCCAACGCCCACACCGCCAATCAGCAACTCACCCTCCTTACCGGGAGGAACCGGTCGGAGTTGCTCATCGACAAGATGCACCTTTACTCCGCGAATCGGCTTTCCGATGGGAATCGATCCTGCGGAGTATTCACGGTCACGGGGGATGTGGTATGTGCAGGCAAAAGTGGTTGTCTCCGTGGGGCCGTAGCCGTTGGTCAATCGGGTTTTCGGGAGCAACTGGAATGCCTTGCGGACATGATGGACCGAAAGGACCTCACCTCCAGCCAGAACATGACTTACTCCAGAAAGAATCTCGGGCTCATGATCAATGATATGGTTGAAGACACTGCTCGTGAGCCAAAGGCAGTTTACCTTCTCACAGCGGATCATCTTGCTGAATGTCTCGGTATCAAGATATCCGTCCCTTGATATCACGCAGACTCCCCCGTTGAGCAATGGGCCCCAGAACTCAAAAGTGGATGCATCGAATGCCGTGGGAGAATGCAAAAGGGTCCGAATCCCTGCTCCGAAGTCCGCAAAATCCTGACCCGTGACCAGATTGGCAACTGCACATTGCGGGATCATAACCCCCTTAGGATCGCCCGTTGATCCAGAGGTATACATCACATAAGCCAATGATGAAGCGGTGGAATCGACTTCCGGAATCACAATGGAGGGACCCTCAGACGTCAGGTCCAAGTGACCGATGAAGACAGGAGTCACTCCGGCCTCGGGAAGGATGCTCCATGATTCGGCATCGGCAACACACCAGTTCATCCCGGAATCCTTGATCATGTATCCCAATCTGGCGGAGGGATAATCGAGCGGAAGAGGGACATAGGCGGCACCCACCTTCAGAATACTTAAAACAGCAATGGCGAATTCGCTCGATCTTGGGAGGGCAATACCAAGCCGCATGCCGGGAAGAACTCCCAGATGAGCAAGGTGAGCGGCAAACCGATTGGACTGAACATCGAGTTCTGCGTAGGTAAGGGAGCGCGATCCATCTGCGATTGCTTGGGATCCGGACGACCTCAGGACAACTTCCGAAAACAAACCGGTTAATGAAGGCCAGTTGTTCATGCAACCGAATGAATCAGCCAACGATCACTCCTTTCTCAAGGCGTATGATGTGGTCGCATCTCTGTAGCGTTGTCAATCTGTGGGCGATCGTGATGATCGTAAGTGTCCCTTGGAGCTTGTGGATGGTCTCCATGACAGCCTCCTCCGTCGTATGATCAAGTGCACTGGTTGCCTCGTCTAGAATTAGGATCTGAGGCTTGTGATAGAGGGCGCGAGCCAGCCCGATTCTCTGCCGCTGTCCTCCGGAAAGCCGCGCTCCCCGGTCTCCCACAGTTGTTTGGAAGCCATCCGGAAGTTCCTTCTCAATGAAATCCAAGATCTGAGCTCCCTCGGCGGCTTTCCTAAGAGCCTCCTTGTCGATCTGCGAGGGATCGATACCAAAGGCGATATTGGCCTCGATGGTTTCATCCATAAGAAAAATCTCCTGAGGGACATATCCGATCAGCGATCGCCAAGTAGCTAAGTTCTCTTTTGCAAGGGGCACTCCGTCCACCAACATTCTGCCTGATTCCGGCGGGTGCAGTCCGAGAATCACATCGACGAGTGTCGACTTTCCCGAGCCCGAAGGACCGGCGATGCCAATGGACTCATTCTTTTCGATCTTGAGAGAAAACGCTTTCAATACAGGATTCGCCGCTGATGGGTAGCGGAAAGTAATGGCCTCGAGGCAGATATCGCGATCGAATTGAATGGGTTGAGATGATGGAGCAGGCGCCTTGGAGATTGATGAGGGCTCGAACTCTCTCTCCAAACGCAGGATTTCATCCTCGAGCTTACCTAATGTGTAGCTATTCGCAGAAATTGTGACCAACTGGCTGTAAAGCAACTGGAGAGCCGGCAAAAGGCGGTAGGCAGCCAAGGCGATGACACTGAGATTCGGGAGAATATCGCTAAAGGGCTTTCCCTGCACTGCGAGCACAAGCACAACAGAAACAAGTCCTCCGAAGGCGATCGGCTCGATCATATATCGGGGCCCATTGGAAAGAATCGGAAGAATGGCCTGGTATTGGCCGATCTGTCCGGAGTGCTCGAGGGCCTTTTCCATGAAGTAACGATCCTTACCATGGACAAGGACAGTCTTGATACCACCCAAAAACTGTGCGGTATTTTTTCCTGATTGAATTTGATGGTAGTTCGTTTTACCGGCCACAATTTTGGTCTTCGGGCGTAACCAAAGAAAAACAAAATAATAGAATCCCCCCAGCGTCAGAGCACCAATGATTGCAACCATCGGTTGCACGATGAAGATCGTACCGACCAGTAGGATGATCATCAAAAGTCGTGTGATGCTCTCACCGATCGGCAGTAGAACACTCTGGGCAAACGTCATGGTATCCGAGAGTTTCTGTCCCAACTCCGCGGGATTACTCTGTAAGAAAAATCCATAAGGCCTATCGGCGTAGGACTCATAAACCCTTTTGCGCAACCACTGGGCAAATCCGTAAGCGTAGCGAATCCTAATGACCTCGCTGACCATGCTCCCAAGGTTCGCTAAGATGAGCATCGCTATCGACCCCACTCCGGCGGCAACAAGCATATGGCTCGTCGTCATGGGTGGAAGGTGCTGCAGAATGGCAGAGCCAAAGTTTGAGTTGCGAATTCTTTCGGGTTCAGCCGCAAGGGCAAAGAACGGGAAAACCGAGGTGACACCTACCAATTGAAGCAGACCATTCAGTAGGATGGTGGCGATAACCCCAGCGAGACGGAGAATCCCGTAAGGAAGAGCAAGCTGAAAACAGCGGATCAGGAGATCGAGGAAAGAACGAATCACGGCATGGTAAATACCCTTTTCGTTTTTCCTAGTCGAGAACGCTTAGGTAGTTTTTCTGATACAAGAAAAGAGTTGCCAGGCAATAGAGAGAGGAAGGGGGAGGGAAGGGAGTGGCCGCAAGAAGTCAGAAGTCCTATGGCCTCCATTCGTTTACCAGTTCGAGTGCTTTTTTTGGGTAGAAAGCCTTGGTTTACATTGCCAGTCTCAATCTCAATTAAGGCCTCATGCTCGGCATAAATTGCATGAAAGTGCGTAGGCGGATGATCTCGGTAGTAGAAGCGAATCATGATGCCGTAAAAACGGCTAACTTCAGGCATGAGCGAGTTGACGAGAATATTGTCCTGTTATTTCAAGATAGGCAGTATCGGAGCAAATCTCTATCTCATCGGTCCATGCAATCTGGCCGAATTCACCAATATGGGCTTTCGTAAAAAAGGCTTCCTCGCTCGGGGGAGAGAAAATACCACGTCCGACGCTCTCAGATAAATCAATGATCCCAGTAACTCCATCTGAAAAAGAGATCTCTAGTTTATAACCTGGGAGAGAAACAACTTTTGAAGGACGTTTCATGGAGAGAGAATCTGGCGTTAAAGTATTTTGGTAAAGGGGTAAAAGATGCCTCAACAATTCCGCGACCGGAAGGAGCTGATTAGACGGTAAAGCAGATATGTCAGGGGTAAGTGGCTTGGGAGAGCCCGACATCAAATGCACCGCAACGGCAGAGCAAGCAAAGCTTACTCAGAAAATGTCGGAAGGATTAGCCACAAGATGCAGGGGATTGAAAAGGCGGAAGGCCTAAGGCAAAAAAATGAGCGAAGCCTGACCGCGAGCTATACAATGTCCACTAACTCACCAACTCAAGCCAACGGGGGTTTTGCTCGGCATGGACTGCGATCTCCTCCAAGATCAAGTCCCTAGGAATGCGGGGTTTCCAGTTCCATGCGACACCGACCGCTGAGGAATCAAGGACCATCCACGGGATGTCAAAGGGTCGCGGGTTCTTATCGGCAGCGACTTGGTGAGCTCCAAAACGCTCAGTGCACCACGCGCTCAACTGCGCCAAGGACATGGAACTCTCAACTCCTCCGCTGACATTGAGGATGGGATCAACCTTGCGATCGGGATCATTCATCTGATCGACAAGAAGCGGAACGATATCGGCCGGATGCAGACAATCACGGACCTGGTGTCCGCTACCGCCGAATCCAATATACTTGAGAGAATGACGCCTAGCCCAAGAATGAATCCAGAAACTAAAAATTCCCTGATCAGCTTTGCCAAATTGTCCCGCCCCTGCAAGGACTCCACAGCGGTTGATCCTCACGGGAAAGTCGAAGGTCATTCCATACTCCAAGGCCAGCAACTCGGAGCACTTCTTCGAAGATCCGTAGAGTGATATAGGGGGCGACGTGGAGAAGGATTCCGTAAGTCCAAGAAGACTGACGGAGGAGGGCTGAGACTTGAAACCTGAAACCTGAGTAGAAGAAGGGAGAGCAAAAACAGGGCGAAAGGCGTTATTGTGAACCTCAACAGGCAGCTCTGCGAGTGGAGGAATGGAATAGACCCGACTTGTGCTTAACAAAAGAAATCCAGCCTTGTGTCTTCTGCAATATTCCAAAAGGTGAATGGTGCCGATAAGGTTATGATCAAGCAGGTCCTTGGCACTTGTCTTACCGTCCACTCCGGCTAGAACGCTGGGGTTTGCGGCGCAGTCCAAGACCCAGTCGACGGATGGAAGTTCCGCTAGATCCGTCTCGTTGCGAATGTCCCCGATCCGGACGTCAATACCAAGTGCGCGAAGAGGCTCCAGATTCGTCTCACTCCCCTTTCGGATAAGACTGTCAATACCGGTGATCCGGACACCTGGGAGATACTCCAGAAGACCTCGGGCAATGATGGATCCGGCGAAGCCGCAGATGCCGGTGATGAGGATGTGCATATTGAGAAAAAAGTCGAGGGTCGAGGGTCGGGGGCTTTTTAATGAGTCTTTGTTCTCGAAACTCTCCCCAGTGTCTTAGAAAGAGCTACCAGTTGCAATGCAAGGAAATCAGCTTCGGAGGTAATCTCATCCATCTGCAACTGGGTTATGTAACCTTCATCTAAAGCAATAAAGAGCTGAGAGATGACCTCCATCAGCGAACCATACGCAATCTCTAGAAAGTGAGCAAAATCAGCATCGGAGTTTCTTCCCGAACCCTCCGCAATGTTTGAAGAGACGGAAATGGAAGCTCTCCTAATCTGCGATGTGAGAGCATAGGCTTCATGGGAGGGAAACGCTCTGCTGAGACTGTAGATCCTTTTATTAAGCATGCGGGCTTGTTGCCAGACATCAAGCTTCTGAAAGCGGAACTGCTTCATCTCTTGGCTGCTTCCGGCTCTCGACCCTCGTCCCTCGACTCTAGACTCACAACGGGCTATGCCCGCAGCTTCCACGCTTCCACGATCTGCCGGATAGTTTCCTCCAGACTTTGGGTGATGTCCCATCCGGGATAGTGGGCTTTCATCTTCCGAAGGTCACTGTAGTAACAGATATGATCGCCGATGCGGTTCTCGTCGACATAGGTATAAACCTGTTTTTTGCCGCTGAATTTTTCTGCGATCGAGAAGGCTTCAAGGATGGAGCAGGAATTCTCCTTCCCCCCACCCAGATTGTAGACCTCGGCAACACGCGGTGCCTGAACAAACGCAGCCATGAAGCGGGCCACGTCGAGGGAATGAATATTGTCACGAACCTGCTTTCCCTTGTATCCGAAAACCCGGTATTCTTTCCCCTCAAGATTGCATTTTACCAGGTAGCTAAGGAATCCGTGCAATTCCACACCGGAGTGATTTGGACCTGTAAGGCATCCGCCGCGAAGCGCGCAGGTCGGCATCCCGAAATAGCGTCCATATTCCTGAACCATGACATCGGCAGCTACCTTGGAGGCTCCGAATAGGGAATGCTTGCTCTGGTCGATGGAGAAATCCTCAGCGATGCCATGCGCATAGGCTGGATCCTCGTAGTCCCAACGGGTCTCGAGTTCCTTGAGCGCAATGGTATTGGGACGATCTCCGTAGACCTTGTTCGTGGACATGTGCACAAAGGGGGAATCGGGGCAAGCCTGGCGGGCTGCTTCAAGCATGTTGAGCGTGCCGACGGCGTTTGTGTCAAAGTCATCGAAGGGAATGGCAGCAGCACGGTCATGGCTAGGCTGAGCCGCCGCATGGACAATGGCATCGGGTTTTACCTGCGCGATCAGGTCAAGGACCCCGTGCCTGTCACGGATATCAATCTCATGATGGACAAACCCCTCCCCTCCGAGGTCGGTCTGAAGCCTCTGCTGGTTCCATCTTGTGTCCCCTTGAGGTCCGAAGAAGACTGCTCGTTGGTTATTATCCACACCATGGATTTGATAACCGAGTTCCTTCGAGAAATAATGACAAACTTCGGAGCCGATCAGTCCGGAGGATCCTGTGATAAGTAGCTTTTTTTTCATCTTCAGTGGTTAGGTTTTTTTAGGTTTTTTTAGGTTTTTTTAGACTTAATTTGAAGATCCGTATCCATAGACGGAACCGTTGCCATAATAACTGCCGGCATACTTGCCCGAGGTGTAGTAATAGTAGCTACCCCTTCCATAAGGGAGGCAGTTGAGACAGATTCCTACTGGGGTCACCCCGACTTCCTTAAGCGAAACAAGCGCCCTCTTGACCATCCTCTTGGGCGTCACGAACGAGCGGACAACCAGGCAAAGCACCTCCACTTGGGTTGCAATAAGGAGCGTGTCACTCACGGCCAAAATCGGTGCCGAATCGATGACCACCCTGTCATACTGACGAAGTGCTTCGGCCATCAAATCACGAAAGGGTTGGCCTGCAAGTAACTCGGAAGGATTTTCCACCAACCCACCCGCAGTAAGAAGGAACAGATTCTCGACACCTGTCGAGTTTACGGCGTTTTCTAAGGAATCTTTTCCAAGCAAAACCTCGGCCACTCCCGGTTTGCGGTTCATAGAAAAGAAAATTTTGGAGAGGGACGGTTTACGAAGGTCGGCATCGATGAGTAGCGTCTTTAGACCTTGTTGGGCGAGCGAAGTGGAAAAGTTTGCCGAATTGAACGATTTTCCTTCGGAAGGGATGGCGCTGGTGAAGAGGAATGAGCGCTGGTTCTCGGCATGCAGGTGCATGGCCACCGATACGCGAAGGGTACGGAAAGCCTCGGCCACAATGCCTGTCCGCTCACTTTGCACAACCAACTCTTTGCCCCTCGACAAGGACACCCCACGATGGGGATTGCCAAGCCATGTGAGGACGGGTTGGAGGATATCGATGCATTTGCCGACACGCTTGAGAAAGGGGTCCGAGGACTTGAAAAGGATTTCCCAGCACTCCATGAGGTTGGCAAGCAGTTCGAAAAACTGATCCTTGGATAGGAATCCGAGGAACGCTGAAGAGGCCCCGCCGATCTGTGGGATGGCTGTCACCACACTCAAACCGGTCGCCTTTTCGGTCTGGTCAACCGTCTTGAAACTGGAGTCGATCTTGTGAAAGAAGATGACCAGGCCAAGACCAATCCCAAGACCGGTGAAAAAGTTTTTGAGAATGATGTCGATAGGGTTTTTGCCGACGGAGGAAACCCCGGAAGCAAGTTCCTGGATTCGCACGGGGGACTGTGCAAACTCCTTGGTGATGTCAACCTCCTTGATACGCGCAAGAACGGCATCGTAGAGGGCCGCATCACTCTGAAGCTCCCTCTTAAGGTCGGTGTATTCGACGCTCTTACTCGTAACCTCAAGCAATCGGGTCTCGGCGGCTTCCCTGGTCGCCTTGTTAGCCAGCTGTTCTGTAAGAAGACTGTCGCGATTGGATTCCAGCAGAGCCTCAACTCCTAGGAGCAGAGTTTTGAGTTCGTTGTTATCAATGTCCAGTTGGGTCTTGATGATCACATAAGCAGGATGCTTCTGGCGGTAGCGTTGCTGCACCAGATAGAGTTGCTCTTGCTCTGTCTGGATCTTTGCCATCAGCATCGCGATTTTCGGCATGTTGTTGATGCTAGGAAGTTTCAGCAGCTCGTCTCGGTTTCCTTGGGCGGACTTGGCAGCGATGATATCTGTATTGATCTGCGCCAGTTTGGCATCCATAAGGTGCTGCCTTGCAGAGCATTCGGAAATCTGGGTCTGGGCCTCCTGCTGCATGATATCCAGGGAGGCTGCGCGTTCTCTCTCGCGGAATTTCTGCATCCCCTCGTCGGAGGCTCTCATTTTTTTCCTTAATCTGTCGGACTCATCGAGGAGGAAGGTACTGGCCGAGCGCGTCGCCTCGCTTTGCTGATCATGCAGGTAGTGCAGATACTCCTCGGCGTATCCATTGGCCAACTTGACCGACGTTTCGCCACTGGACGTTGTCACGGTGATATCGACCAGACGGGTACCCGCCCTGAAGTTGCATCTGACCATGCCCACCAACCTGTCGGCCGCCGTCTCGGGGGAGATCGTTCTGCTGTTCAGCCCGGCCGCCCACAGGAATTGGTTATCCTGTGTCAGATTGAGACGATTCACCACTCGTAATGCAAAAGGGTAGCTCTGTAGCAGTTCAACCATCGTATTGATCATGTCGACCGATCGGATCTGATCATCCTTCACCTCGGTCATTTTGGAGTCGAGGACTTTGCTCTTGTCTAGCTCGAGAAAGAGGATGGCATGCGCGCTGTATTTAAAAATTTGGGTGGAGGCCGTTTTAAATCCGTAAGCAGTCATCACCAGAGTGATGATCAGGACTAACCAGAGACGCTCCTTGATGGCAAAATAGTATTCCCTCCAGTCAAAATTACCGGAATCGGAGGGAGGAGCTCCATACGAGCCACCGTAGGCAGAGGCGGATCTGTTTGGTTTGGATTGCATCTTTTAGATAAAGTTAGAACCAGCTCTCGCCCACATTGATCACATCTCCAGGCTGAATTTCGATAATATCGGTGCCGGAATCCGTGAGCTTCTTTGCATTGACCTTGATGGTTCGGATGGAATTGCCTTCATGCCGCTTAATGATCACGTGTCCCCTGTCCGCAATTTTTGTAAAACCTCCCGCCATTCCAATTGCATCCAGAAGCCCCATCGTCTCTCCCCCTGTATTCTGATAGGTACCGGGGCGAGAGACCTGTCCGATCACGGTAAATTTGCTTTGATTGAACGAGACCACAGTCAAATAGACCTGAGGATTGACGATGTAATCGGCATTATACTTGTCACGGATCAGGGATGAGGCAGAACGAACTGAGAGCCCTCCAATCTTGACTCCCCCCAAGAATGGAAGCTCCACCATTCCGTCTTTTCCGATTTTTGACTTAATTGCCAAATCCGGTTCACGGTAAATCATCATATCCACAACATCACCCCCCCTTAAGATATAGTCACCGCTGACTGCTTCTGTTGCGGAAGGTTGCAGGGAACCCTCCTGAACCTGCCCTCCCGATCGGCCTTGAACACTCATTTCCGAAGAGGATTTTGAGGCGGGTGAAGAGTCAGGGGAGGATGGTGGAGTCTGAATCGAAGAGATCGGTTGCTGGGGAGATTCATTCATGCCGGTCACCGAAGACTGCGGTGCTTGCGGTACTGTTGCTTGCTGTCCTTGAGAAGTTTGAGAAAACGAGGCTGGACTTTGCGCATGAAGGGTTGAAGCCCAGACATTCAGGGCTAAAAAAGAGAGAATTCGCACTTGGTTTTTTGTGCGGAAAGCAAGTCTCCGAATAACAGTACCCCTCATCTTAAACCTCATACGGGGAGGCGATGTTGTCTTTTCATTTGTCATTTTGTTTTTTGAAATCTGTCCGGAATACCGATCTTCCCTTTTTATAAGCATCGGGGGGGGGCACTTCAAAAGACAAAATGATGTGCTTACCAGAGATTGCCAGTCGAATCATTATAAATATCGTAAGAGATCAGTTTTATGACAAGGAGTCGGAAAATCCATTGGGTAAGAATTTGACAACTCTCAGAACGCAAAATTCAAACTGATGGAATAAGTATATTGGACATTGTTGTTGTTGTAGGAAGACCCGCCTTTATTATTGGATACAGTGGAGGATCCACCCGTTTCCAGCCCCGAGCTATAGGTCAAGGAGTTCACCAGACTGACCCAATCCCGGATATTCCAAACAAGATTTGCAATACTGGTCAATAAATTGGAGGGAAGTTGACTCGTTGACTGGCTCTGACCTGATGCCGTTGTGTTGGATAGGTTAAGGTAATTCTGGGTCGCATATCCTACAGTGATGGAAAATTGCAGGTTGGACTGCAGTTGTTGGGTGATTCCCATATTCACCCCCCTGCTGACGATGTATTGCCCAGCGACAGAATTCGCAAACCCCTCGGTCTGGCTTAATCCAAGGACGAACATGGTTTTCTCACGAGGATTCCAATTGAGGGAAAGATTGAACTCGGGAACCACGTCCGAAGCCTGCATTCCCGTGGCCAATCTGATGGAGATCTTCGACGTCGGTGTATATCCAACCCCGGCTGTCCAGGAGGGAAGAAGACCTGTATACGCGGAACTGGAATTGGTCACATTGTCCGATAAGTAGCGCACCCCGAGCCCAAGATCGACCACCAGTTTATCCGTAAAATCATACTTCACAGTGTTCAACTCCTGAGCGTAAGTCTGCTTCTGTGCGGTGTTCGATTGCAGAGGAGGCCCACCGGCCGTAACCGTACCCTGCTGAAGATTCTGCAAACTTTGTCCTAATGATAACGTATACCTGAAATGGGTCTTGGGTGAGTAGTCAAACCCTGCCGCCAAGGCCGCGAACATGGAGCTTGTACTATTGTTGGGAGTGGCCGAGGAACCCGTGGCATTGGCAAAACTATAACCCGCGGTGGCATCAAGATTCCAAGATTCGGAAAGGTTATATTTAAAATCCGTCCCAAGGGAGGTGGTCGTCTGAATATTGTAGGAACCTGAGGTCGAGTCGTAGCCGTTGCCAGCCGATCCATTCACTGTGAAGGAAAAGCTATACCGATCCATTTCCAGAATCGCACGGAGAAAGGCAGTCAGTGAAAACGGATTGCGGGAGGAACCGCTACCAGCCCCTGTGTAGTTGGGATTTGCATAATATTTGAACCCTCCTGAGTAACCGGATGAGATTGTCCAGGCACCATGATCCCGATCGTAGAGAAAGGCTATTGTCGGAGCGGCGAAGGCACTGCTCTGAGGGCCCGAGGAGGAATTTGTTCCAGTCTGGACCCCGTAGTTCGCAACCTGCCATCCCACCGTCATGGCCGGCTTCACACTGAAAGCAGGGGGGGCATTGAGTGACGTCAGGGAGGCGTCAACTTCGCGCTTTACTTGGTCCGGAGTCTGGAGTGAACCAACAACAGAGCCCAAACTGCTACCCGGGGAGAGGATTCCACCAAGAGGAATCTGATCCACCTGCTCACCGACCCACTGCTGGCGAAACTCGCTCTGCTGAACGGTCGGCATGGTCTGCCCGTAAAGTCCGACAGGGAGCATCAGACATAAGGCAAAAATGCTCAATGGTGGACTCAGCATCTTCAGCCTCGCAACCATCAAAAAATATCGGTGCGGGTCCATGCCGTTTTTAAATCTGACCGGTGGATCGCAGGTATTTAATGAGGAAATCCAGCGCATCATTCCAGTTTCCGTCGCGCATTTCAATCATCGCATAAAGTCTGTAGGCTTCCCCTCTCTTTTCACCGTCCCATCTCAGGGATTCCGAGAGAAGTCGCCGGGCCGCCACGTTGTTGCCCCGCTTCATATAGTATCTCGCCGCCTCGAGGGAATTATCGGGAACATCATTATCGGCGGCCTTCATGACAGGTACGGCCGTGGCCTCGGTCATCGGGATCCCGAAGGTCTGCGTCACAAGCTCGCAGGCCTCCTTGGCTTGCCCCGATGAGGCCATTATCGAGGTGTGTGCGACAATGGCCACGCGGGAATATTCGGGATGCTTGTTTAAAAAATCCAAGATTTCCGCCCTATCGGCGCCATGTCCCAACCAGAGTTCAAAAACCTGTCCTTGTTCCTTGGGGGAAATCCGGCTCATGAATGCCTGATCATTTAAAGCCTGGGCGATGTTGACGGCTTGGCAATCTCGTTGAGCAAACCACATCATCCGAAGTTTGGGATTCGCATCGGCGACCAGTGCGTAGAGCCGCTGATAGATGTAAGGATATCCAACAGCTTCCGAAATCATCCTCTCATACAGTTCTGTTTGACGGGGATACGGGCATGTGGGTAGGGAGTCCAGATAGAGTTGTCTGCGAAGGGCTTCTTTCCAAGACGCCGCCGCCAGTTCCTGATCAAACGGTCGCAAGACTTTGCCCTGTTCAAAAACCATCCAGGCATCATTTGGAGTGAGTCGCCTTTGCACATTAAAACAAGCCATGGCAGAGGCGACATCCTTCCCCGGATACAGATACAAAAGCGCAAGTTGGTAGTAGAGGTTTGTATCAAGGGGATGAGTCAAGAGGGCCTTCCGACATGCATCAAGGGCCTTGGCATGGGACTCCAGGGCTCCTCTCGAATCAGCCTCAGCCGCATCGGGATCGTTTTTTTTCATGCTCTCCAGATAAAGCCCTAGAACCTCGTTTCTTTGGGCCTTGGGAGCTTTGGAAAACATGCTGGGACCATTCAACCACTGGGACCAGATTAGAAGGAATCCTAACAGGGCGATCCCCACGCCACCTGTCGCAAGAATGATCCTCTGGATCCGAAGCGACTTCACTCTGGGTTCCAACTCCCCGGCGCCCGTGGAAAATCCGATACATCCAAGAATGAGCACCCACCACCCGAGTTCGGGCTTGTGAAGCGGCACATCAACAAAACCATGCAGGAGTTCTGCAAAAAAGGCGGCGATCAGAGCCCATCGGACAGGCCACTCCCTGCCGGAATGCTCAATCATCTCAGGGATGCGCCTGATCAAGAGCACGATCAAGGCAAACACCAGGAAAAGTGTCGGGATACCAGCTTCAGAACAAAGAGTCAGCCAGTCACTCTCTGCATGCAACGCCCAGGACTCACCCCTGAGGCTTTTATCAGCATAGAGTGGATAGACAATTGAAAACGTTCCAAATCCAGTTCCCGTCACCGGGAAATCCCCGATGATGTCCAGCGTGTCCATTGCAATCCCTAAACGAGGATCAGACAATTTGACGCTCTTGTTAGAACCCGATGCAGCCACCATCGATCCAGGCACTGGCGCAACGAGTTTGATGCCAATGCGCTCAAGAATAGCGCTTTGAGAGCCAAGAAAGAAAAAAAGTAGGATGAGACTAAGAGCGACGAAATTCACGAGGAATCGGCGTGACCGATACCGGCCAAGACCAATCACCCAAATCAGGACACCTGCGATCAAAAAAATAAGACCACCTCTTGAAATTGAATAAAACAAGAGTGAAGAGCACATCAGAACCAGGCTGCCACACGCCAGAACAGCAGGCATGATCCGCACACCCCTGCCCCCCCTCAGAATGAGCCCAAGAGAGACAATTGCCCCGGTGATCAGAAACCCGGCCGTGTGGTTTCTGTTGGGAAAAAACCCGAACGCCGGCTGGATTGACGGATCCTTGTAAAAAAGTGGGTTTTGCCAACCTGTCTTCCAGGCGAATGCAGCCAAAGCCGCATAGAGAGAACTCAACAAACAGAGAAATAGGGCGATATTCTGGAGTTTATGAGGCGAC
>CAIKFI010000167.1 GCA_903826635.1 uncultured Spartobacteria bacterium
AACGCCAACGTCGATTTCTACTCGGCCACCGTCTACTACTCGCTCGGACTTCCCACCGACATGTTCACCCCGATCTTCGCGATCGCCCGCGCCTCCGGATGGACCGCGCATGTCCTTGAGCAACTCGTCGACAACCGCCTCTACAGGCCCCTCAGCGAGTATGTCGGACCTGCGGTAGGTAAGATCGTTGTTCCATTGGATCAACGGCCTTAAAGCAGCATTGAGATTCATAGACCTTAAAAGGCCTATCCCCCATGAAATCCACGCGACTATTCCTAATTTCGCTTGTGTTCCTTTTAGGATGCGCGACACCGAAATCGATCCGTCGGATAGATTTTTCCCATGGGGGGGTGAATCTCCACATTCCCGATGTGGCTTGGGATCCAAAAAAAGCCGACCTGGAAGCAGGATGGTGTGGTGAGGCCTGTATTCAGATGGCGCTTGCCTACTATGGAAGGCACGTTCCTCAAGATCACATACACCGAGGCGGGCACCCAAGCACCTCCGATCTTGAAGCTGATGACATGGACCGTGCGCTTAGGAACTCTGGCTTATTGTTTCGTCGGTATTCCGGCAAACCTAATGATCTCGAGGCTTTCCTGACTTGGATCCAAAAGGAACTTCGCGTGGGACGCCCGGTTATCTGCGGATGCAAAATCTATCCGACAGATCACCCGGACTGGGATCTGGATCACTTTGTCTTAGTAACCGGATATAATTCCAAGGGTTTGCTTTTAAATACCCAACTGGACTGCGACGGCCAGCTATTAGTGATCTACAAACAGTTAGATTCACTGAACCCTGGCTACTCTTTTAAAAATCCGGGCAATGAATACTGGGGCAGAGTGATCACCGGAATCCGTTAAACTTCTGGAGGGAAAAGATGATTTCTCATGGGCTTCACCGCTTCCTCCCGATTTGCTTTGTTATCGTTATTGGACATTCCGGATTTTCTGAGACTGCCCCCTCATCCTTTGGATACGTTCTTCAATCTGACTCTCTCTCCGAATCAAAGTTAGCTGCAGTACAGAAACTGGCGAATTGCGACAGGGATTGGATCATACTGGACGGAAGATTCAGCGGTGATGAACCTTGGAGTAAAGCTGATCTGAAAGAAATAAGAGCGTGTCGACCGAACAAAAAGATCCTTGCCTACTTGTCAATCGGTGAAGCCGAGGATTACAGACCCTACTGGCAGGCGGGTTGGATGAAAAAAGGTCAACTCACGTCAGATGCCCCCCACTGGCTGGGAAAAGAGAACACCGAATGGCATGGTAACTTTCGTGTTCGGTACTGGGAATCGGATTGGCAGAATTTGATGCTCTCTCAGGTGGATGAGATAATGAAGGAGGGATTTGACGGCGTATACCTCGATATCGTCGATGGTTTCGAGACTTTCGAATTACAAAATGGATCCTATGAAAAAAATAGGATCAATCCGGATACCAAACAAAGCTTCAGGCGCGATATGGTTGATTGGATCAAAAGAATTGCCGCTAGAGCTAGAGAAGGTCATGCCACAGCGATCGTAATTCCCCAAAATGGATCTCAGTTATTGGAGCATTCTGATTTTCTGTCCGTCATTAATGGAATTGGAATAGAGGATTTGTTCACGGAGGGTGAAAAACTCCAATCGAGGTCTCATACAAAAAAGATTTTGGAGGATATCAGATTCATTAAGGATGGGATGAAACCGGTACTTCTAGTTGAGTATCCATCCAGTGCGGTTCGTATAGCCCTTTGTAAAAAAATGGCTGAAGCCAATGGCTTGGTATTACTGGTCACGGACAGGGAACTGAGAACAATCGGCCAGTCGGGGAAATGATTCTCTCCACGGGCATGCATGCCGCCATTGAGTCGTTATCATGAACAGGTCGAACCTCAAAAGACGTGGGTTCGTCAAGTTATGCGGAGGAGCCATTGCCTCGATGCTTCTCAACAATTCCTACGGCGCATCATGCTCGACAGATTGCATCATCGTTGGCGCCGGCGTCTCAGGATTAGCTGCCGCTGATTACCTTCGGAGGAAGGGATGGAACGTTACGATTCTAGAGGCAAGGGAGAGAATTGGAGGGCGGGTTTGGTCGCGAACGGATTGGCTCGGCAAGACTCCGGTGGAGATGGGGGCCAGTTGGATTCACGGCATCTTTGAAAATCCGATCACGGAACTTGCGCAAAAAGCGGGATTTCATCTGATGGCGTTTGATTACGACAAATCGGTTGTTTTTAACTCCGGAGGCTCCGTGATTTCAAAGGAGGAAATGCTGAGGATCCGTAGCGACTTCAAAAAAAATCTCAAATCAGCTGATTCTTGGGCGGAGAAGCAAGCCATGGATTTATCACTTCGGAACTCTTTCAGTGCCGCTGAAAGAGAACTCTCCTGGTCTCCGGAAGAAATTGCTCAACTTGATTTTCGGGCTCATACGGAAATAGAGCATGAATTTGCAGCCAGCTTGGAGCAGCTTTCGGCATTTTGGTGGGATGAGGGGAAAGATCTCATCGGGGGTGATGCATTCATCAAGGGCGGTCTCAATACGATTTTTGAACCACTGGCAAGGGGTCAGGACATACGCTTTGGACAAGCAGTTAATCGCGTTGTCCATGACAGTACGGGTGTTCATGTCACAACAGAAAAAGGACTGGAAGTGACTGCCCAGAAATTGATTCTCACGGTACCACTAGGCATCTTGAAAGGTGGATCGATTGTTTTCGAACCCTCCTTGCCGGATGATAAGAACAGAGCCATCAGGAGAATTGGCTTTGGGAACTATCAAAAAACCGTCCTCTTGTATGAGGATGTTTTTTGGAACAAAGATCTTCATTTGTTCGACTGGAATGGAGGATCAAAAGGAAAAGATTGGGCCGAGTGGGTCAATCTTTACCCATTCACTGGGGAACCAGCCCTAATTGCATTTAATACGGCTGACGCGGCTTATGCCGTCGAATCGATGAGTGATGACAACATCGCAAAAGCCGCCACCGAAGCTCTCTCGTCCGCTTTGGGAAGGCAAGCCCCTCCGCCAAAAGATATTCTGGTCTCAAGATGGGGGCATGATCCTCACTCACTGGGGGCCTACTCCTTTATGGGTGTCGATGCCACTCCTAGAGATCGAGTAACTCTTGGCAAATCGGTTGGAGGAACCCTCTTTTTTGCTGGCGAGGCAGTCTCTAAAAACTATCCCGCCACGATGCGTGGCGCTTATGAAAGCGGCTTCGCTGCGGCAAAACAGTGTTTGGATGCAGGTCTATGCGGCTGAGCG
>CAIKFI010000168.1 GCA_903826635.1 uncultured Spartobacteria bacterium
AACTGGAGACGTCGTCGGAGGTTGCTGATTCCGATTCCCATTCCCATGCCCTGATCACGGGATGATACGGTGGGCTCCACCCACGACCCTGTATTCTCGACCGCGAGATGGAGGCCGTCACCAGTGAACTCGGCTTGGATGCGGATCGAGAGGGGCATGGGACTTGTCTGCTGGCCATACTTGATCGCATTCTCGACGATAGGCTGGACCAGTTGACTGGGTACCATGAATGCACGAGTGTCCTGATCCGCATCGATACGGAAAATCAGCTTCTCAGCGAAGCGGATCTTTTCCACCTGCAGATAGCTCTCAAGAGCATTCAGTTCCTCGCCGAGAGGGGCGGTGTCGTCATCCCTCTTGCTCAACGAGAAGCGGAGGTAGTCGGCGAGCGCCTGGGTCAGCTCCTCCACTTTCTCTTTGTCACTGCTCACGGCCATCACGGCGGTGAGTGCATTGAAGAGGAAGTGTGGTTGCATCTGGTATCTCAGAAGCGCCAGCTCGCTTTTCTGCTGCCGGCGGCTCAGTTCGAGGGAGTCAAAAAAGAGCGAACTCGAGAAATACATGCCGGTCCAAAGAGCAAAAAGGAACAGCTCCACATAGAATCCCAGAGTCATAAAGTTGGCTCCGACCAAATGAATCGAAAACAGGGGGTCGAAGTGGTCTTGCAGGAAAGGGATTCTGATTATGAGAAGTTCGATCAGTGTGATCGGGAAGGATATAGCGAGTAATACCGAGGCCATTATTAAAGGATTCCACCTCTTGGAATGGATCCACATAAACGTGGGGCGAAGAGCACCTGTTATCAGGAGACCGTAGACCGAACTAAGGAGAATCAACTCGAAGAGCAACACTCCCGATGATCGGGGGATGTCTCCACTCTTTATCAGGATCCATCCAAGGATTCCCAAGAGAACCGTGAAAAAGATCCATCCGCCGATCTGGAGTTTCCAAAAAAGCGGGGACTTACGGCTCTCCGTCACATGATCGCCCAAATGTTTATTAATCATTGCTTGGTTTCCGTGGCGGTTTGCAATGCCGTCATTCCTCAAGTTGTTCAAGCCAATCAACCGAATCGTCGCCCTCCTCACTAGGAGAAAATCCTGCAATGGCGTTTAAAACCGCTTCGAAATCACAGGGCAAGCGATTCGTCGACGATTTCGTGCGATTCATCGACTTTCGGTTGCGAGTTTTCAAACAAAGACTAAATCCATTCAAACAATGAAAAAGCTCCTCGCGCGCGTTATTCTCACCACGCTGACTTTCGCCGCATCCTACGGGATGGTTTGGGCTCAGGCCTCCAACGTCATCTTCCCGACCAATTATCCCTACACGCAGACCAACCTGCAGGCGATGGATATCATCAAGAGCACGAACGGCGTCCTCAATGCCACGGTGAACATGTATTCCGCGGGAACCAACAGTGATCCGATCAAGTATGGTCTCATGGATGCCTACAGCGGAACGGGTAGCAGCAACGTCACCAGCGACGGTACCAATGCAGGAATGTATGGATTTGCCTATCAATGGTCTGCTTATGGGAACACCTATCGGAAAGGCTTCCCGGGAACGATGCTGCAGATCCAGCCAGGGGATACGCTTTTAGTCCACCAGTTCAACTACATGGGGACAAATTTTGACACGAACGATGCCGTCTTCACCACCAGCTTCCACTACCATGGATCGCACGCTCCCGATCTCAGCACAGGTGATAATGTCTATATTCTGGATGCCCCTCTCTCGCTGAATAATGTTTCTTTCCCGATCAAGAGTTTCCTGAATAGCGTTGGGCTGAATTGGTACCACACCCATCCTGATCTCTACACCAAGGACCAGGTTCAGGGTGGGCTTGCAGGCTTCATCATGGTAGGTGATCCGCTCGATGCCTTTCCTGCGTACAAGGGGAAGCTCACGGAGGTCAATATGGCCTTCTCGGAAGTCAATCTTCAGACCAATGCGGATGGTAAATTTCAGTTCTTCCAACTCCAAACTGGCGATGCATACGGCACCAACTATACAAGGGGGTGGCAGAAGATGGTCAACGGGCAGATGAATCCCACGATCACCATTGCACCCGGTGAGACCCAGATCTGGAACTGGGCATGGGTCGGAGCCCGTGGAGCGCTGATGCCTGTCATCGCCGATGGCAATCTGAGCAACGCCTGGTCGAACTGCACCATCCTCGCAAGGGATGGCAACAGCGCCTTTGTCCAACCTATTACAGGCCCTCTAGGAGCGTACCTGCCCAGCACGAATTCGAGCACCAACTCCACCAACCCGTACACCCCGAGGCTTCAGGATCTTGACAGTCAGTCGCTACTCGCAACTGGGGGGCGTACGACGTGGGCCATCACGGCGCCCACGAATACTGGCACCTACTACCTCATGGATGCCTTTGGAGGGGAGGAATCCCCGAATAACACAAGTGGCACCCAGTACTTCTATGTGCTGGCCACCATTAACGTTACCGGAACTCCGGTGAAGGGGCCACCAGTTTACTTTGCGCCGCAACCGGCTGATTTTCTTTGGGCCGCAAAACCCGATGTCTACAGGACATTCGGATTGGAGCAGCAATATTTCTCCACGCTGAACCCACAATATCTCTCAAGTTTCGATAACTTCTTCATTGATGGCTTGAAGTTCGGCGAAGGGATTCTTCCCCAGTTGGAGATGGGATCAGTTGAGGAATGGACGATTGTGAATGGAGGTCCGCTCAATCACCCCTTCCACATCCACCAAGGCAACTTCATCGTGACGCAGGTAAGTGGGGTCATGATTGATCCCAAGTTGCCGCCTAATCCGGAATTTGCAGGGCGCAACTATGTCTCCCCGCAGGATGTGGCCTTTGTTCCGGCTTATGGGAGCATCACTCTCCGGTTTGCGGTTCCGCCTTTCCCGGGCAAATATGTCTGGCACTGCCACATCCTCGAGCATGAGGACGAGGGGATGATGTCCCCGATCTTCCAGTTCCCTGGTCGCCAAGGGATCCGTCTTGGATTGGGCGCCTCCTCACCCTCAGCCCCCGTCATCAATGGCATTGGGAATGTGACCAATATCATTACCCCGTTCCCAGGCTATGCTGGGCCGATCGTGGCGGCTTCGGGTGTTGGCACGAGCACCAATACCAATGCCATCTCCATACCAAACCCGCTCCCGTCAACACCTGATCAGGTAAAATCGTTCTACAATAATACGACAGTGTTTGAGACCATGGCCGTGGCCAAAGGGAAACAGAGCGCTCTCGTGAAAATCTACAATAATGGATCCAACGCACCAAGCGCCCAATTCACTGCCTTCACAGGCAAGCTAGGGGCCTCGGGTGTGAGTCTGGCAGTCGGTGGAGTCAGCACCAATGGGGTCCCTATCATTGCTGTCGGCTCTAGGTCATCGGGTCCTGCCACTGTCAGCCTCTGGGATCAGAATGGGAAGTTTATCCGCACGTTAACGAATATCCTGCCTGGCAATTGCCCAAGTGGGGTGAATGTGGCGATCGGAGATGTGAATGGCGACAACTTTGACGATCTCATCGTCTCGGCCGGCGCCGGGCGCGAAGCGATCGTCACGGCGATCAGCGGCAAGGATATTGCCTACGGGGTACCTGTCCCATCGACCCTTTTCACCACCGTGCTAAGCGATCCCGCAAGCAAGGAAGGCGCCAAGGTAGCGGTCGGCTACGTCGCCCCGTCCACCACGGCCAGTTATATCCCCAACCTCATCACCACACCTGAAGCAGGTCTCGATGCCGGCCAAGTCTCGGTCTGGAATATCAACAACTTCTCCAGCGGTGGCATGGGAGATATGTCCTCGGGTAGTGCGAAGCCTGCCTTGATGACTGCTTTCCAACCCTTTGGAGCTCGCTCGGGAGTCGTGAATATCGCCACTACTTATCAGGCTATTCCTCACGGGCAATCCCAACCAGTGATCGCTGCATGGCGGAAAGCGTACGAGGCAGCCTTCACGGGTATCGGATACAACAATGTGCCGACAACGCAGATCAGGCAGTTCTCAACTAAAAAATAGAGGCTCATCTCGGTAGTTCAGTTGGCCTGCGGGACTCCTGAACCCCAACGATATCTGTGTGACCTTTGGTCTTTGGGGTTTTCTATCATGCGGAACTGGTCAACAAACAAACTGGCAATTTATCCGGGTTTCGCGAAAATATCATCATCTGATCTCCGGGACTCTTCAGAGGCGTGACATGAATAAAGACTCCCTCATCATCATCGGGTTGATGCCGGTTTTGTGCACGGGCTTACTTTTTACAGGGGTGATAGGATGTTCCCGACCACCCTCCAGTAATGGCCAAGCCAAGGAGGTTTTAAAAGCAGAGAAGAAAATTTGGACCTGCTCCATGGACCCGCAGGTCCGACAGGATCATCCGGGGAATTGTCCGATCTGCGGGATGACCTTGGGGCTCCTCTCCCCGATGAAGTTAACGGAATCGACTTCGGCTTCAAATTTACCCCCATCTTTTTCGAGTGCCATCGGTATGAAACGGCAGAAGTCGATGGAGACAATGATCCATCTGGTTGCGGACCAGCGATCCTCGGGCAACATCAGAGTCTCCCCTGTGGAGGAAAAGATGCTCCGGCGTCAGGTGGAGCTTTTTGGGGAGTTCTCCTATGTCACTGATCAGCAGATCGATTTCACCTGGTACTACGGTGGGCGGATCGAGAAAACCCTGATCAATTACAACACGACGGAGATCAAGGAGGGAGCTCCCCTTCTTGAGGTCTATAGTGATGAAGCGGTTGCGGATCAGCGTGATTGCCTTGAGATGCTCATGGATTTGCGCAAACACGCTGTTGCTGAGCAAAAGGTCTTTGAATCGGAATATGGAACCAATACGGAACGAATCTCCCTGATGGGTATGTCTTATGAACACAAGAATATCAATGCCCGTCTCAATACGATGAAGGACAGGTTGACTCGAATTGGAATGACGGCCGGAGATTTTCAGGCCCTTGAATCGACCGGTAAGATCCGTGGCACGTTCACCATCAATGCGCCTTGTTCGGGAACCCTACTTGGCTCCCTTCCCCATGTCGGGGAACACTTTTCCGTGGAGACCGTGCTTTTTCGCCTTGTTCCACTGAAAGAGGTCTGGTTTGTGGCAGATGTTTACGAGCAGGATCTCCCTCTACTAAAACTCGGTGAGGAGATCGCTATCCGAAGCAAGACTTTTCCGGAGAAGATCTTTAAGGGGAAGCTAGTCTTCATTGGAAGGGAAGTGGATCCTCAGAAGCGGACTGTGACGGCGAGATTTCTTGTTCCCAACCGGGATAGTTCGCTGCTTCCGAAACTCACGGCCACAGGAGCCCTTGAGGTAGGGGAGCAGAAAGCACAACTCGTAGTTCCTGCTTCCGCAGTGATTGATACCGGGCGGAGGCAAGTGGTTTATGTCGAGACTGCGCCCGGTACTTACGCGATGCGAACCGTCAAGGCCGGCACGGTGGGGAATCTGGAGGGAGACAATACCACCCGATGGGTTCCTGTCTTTGAAGGACTGGCTGCAGGTGAAAAGGTGGTGAGCGCCGGCGCCTTTCTGATCGATGCGGAAGCCCAGCTACAGGAGCTGCCTGCTCCGTCTAGTCATTAAGATTTCCAAAAAAACAACACTTGCCAGCGGAGCATGAACATTGGAAACCAACCGAATCCTTCCTGTCCTGGAAAAATCTTTGGGGGGATTTGGTGCCGTGCGGTGAATTACTTGTGGAGCTGGAATACTTCCTGCTCGAAACAAAACACACCACATAAAATAGAAAGACGAAAACAATGATCAAAACGGGCGCCATCCTCGCCCTCATCGCTGGGTTGGGATTGGCAAGCACGTTTGCCGCTGACGCCACAGGCGCCTGTGCTAAGTGCTGCACAGACCAGCTGTAGCTCCTGTTCAAAATGCTCCGATGGCAGTGCGCCTCCTGCTGCAAGAGTTGCTGCAAGTGAAACCAAGATTCATCGAGGCGGGAGTGGTGCTGAAAAAGCCTGCCCCGTCCGTTGATCTGCTAACAATTTAATCATGCATCCTGAAAACAATCTTTCGAACCTGCTCCAAGGATGGCAGATCGATGCCTCCCCTACTGCGACGCCATGTGTGAGGCAAATGCACGTCTGGAAACCGTGACCCTTGGTAGCGGTAGCGTGCGCCCGAGATCCGCGATACCGTGACCGAGACCGACCGCATCCGCACGCAGACACGCATCGCGATGCTGGAACATTTCTACGCCATGGCTGCGGAGCTTCCGCTGGAACGCCGAAAGGAATACATTAGGAAGATGCTTCCTTTGGTCATTGACTCTTGCGGAGCCCGCTGATGACCAAAGCCCTCGAGCAGGGTCGGGGAGCGATGGAGCGCCTTGCTGCAGG
>CAIKFI010000169.1 GCA_903826635.1 uncultured Spartobacteria bacterium
AGCATCACCCTCTCCTTCGACGCCTTGACGGGAGAACTTTTGCATGACCGACCCTGACCCGTGCCCAATGACCAATGACCAATGACCAATGACCAATGACCAATGACCAATGACCAATGACCAATGACCAATGACCAATGACCAATGACCAATAGGCGTTTGATATTCCCAGTTACCCCGGGGTGCAAAGCCCTAAGGATTAAATCCCCAAGTTGCCGGGGATTCACCCTCTTTGAGGTCCTCATTGCGCTAGGAGTCTTCATGATTGCGGTCACGGGCCTTGTCATCTCCATCAACACCGCTCTACAGGTTGTGATCGAGGCAAGGCAGCGCGCGGCCTCACGGGAACTTCTGGAATCACGCCTTGCCTATTGTCAGGCAAACCCGCCTCCGATCGGATCTCCACGAGTGATCCCAGCCAAAGAAAACCATGGCATAAGGGTTGAGGAGTCCCTTATTCCCTTCCCGGCCAAAGATACCATGGGGAACGAGATCGCCGGGCTTAAAAAGCTCACGATCATCACCAAATCCACCGACCAATCCGATCAGGCGGAGATCCTCCTCTATCAAGCTCAGCCATGATTTCTTTTTTGGGAAGTAATTTGCGTAGTAATCGTGGGGGGCTCCGGGGATTTACCCTGATCGAGGTCGTCGTCTCGATGGGGATCCTGGCCCTTCTTGCAGCCTCGGTTTACGCAATCGTGGGATCCTCCATCACTGCCGCAAGGGTTGCCATGGATCAACAATTGGTTCTTCGTCGGGTTGATGCCTTCCTCCGAGTGACTCGGGATGCTTTTCTCAATCTGCCCGCAGAGGGAACCGTGAGCTATGACGTCGGCAAAGTGGGAGGAGGGCAGGCCGAGCAACGGATCACCCTGAGAAAGGCGAAAAATCTCTTTGGCGATCCAAGCCTTGGGGGAGGCTCGTTAGTGCTGGCAGCACGCCCGCAGTCGGATGGAACGCGGACCATCACGATGCTTAGCATTCCTTTGAATGCACAACCACTCGATCTTGCTCATGCCCTGGAGTCCCCGGGCACCCCCCTTCTTCCCGGGGTCACAAAACCGCATTGGAGCTTCTTTGCCAACGGAGACTGGACTGAGGAGTGCCCGGAGGGCACCCCCAGACCCTTGCTGGTGCGGCTTCAATGTGAGCTCAAGGATCTTCCCGATCCGATCGAGGCGATCTTTTATGTTCCACCACTGGTGGCTCAAAAGACTAACGCAACAACTGCCCCCCCGACTCCAACTTCTTCCACAAACCCCACAACCCCCACTGGAGGATGACCAAGGAACAAGAATCAGGCATGGCGCTCCCGATGGTGCTCTGGACGATCACCCTCCTTGCCGGCATCGTCGTCTTGCTGGTCGGAGTCCTTGATGGTTGGATCTCGGAGGAGAGTCGATCAGGCAAGCTTTTCAAGGCACGCCAGCAGGCACTCTCGGGCATTGCCATCGCCATGAGTCCCACTTTAAAACCCGGCGATCCGATCCTGACGCACTCCAACAGCGACCACTCAGAAGGATACTCGGTCGTCATGAAGGATGAGGGAGGCTTGATCAATCCGAATGCGTGGCTTGGAGCGACTCCGGATCATCGTGACCTCTTTCAAAAACTTTTTGCCTCTTGGGGACTCGACATAAACCAGTGCGCAACGGCCGCCGATGGCCTCTATGATTGGCAGAGTGCCACCCCCCTTCGCTCCCTCCATGGAGCGAAGCAGGCCGACTATGAAGCTGCCGGACAAAAAGGACTTCCTCCCGGGGCCCCATTTCTCTCTCCCGAAGAGATGTCGTGGGTGCACGGATTCGCGGACGTGAAGGATGCAAAACCGGAATGGCCCACTTACTTCACGACCTACAGCGGCACCAATGGCATCAATATCCTATATGCCCCGAAGGGCATCCTAGCAGACCTATTGGGCCTTACCTCAGCTCAGGCCGACACTTGGATCACCCTGCGCAATGGCAAAGATGGCATCGAGGGAACGGAGGATGATTTTAATGGAAAACCCCCGGGGGATGTTCCATCCACCATGCGTTTGATGGGGCTTCGCAATGTCCCGCCAAATATCACCTCCGCGTTCACCACCTCTTCCTGGGGAAGTATCCGCCATATCGAAAGCACCGGATTCTTCAACGGCGTGAAGCACCGCATCACGGTCGTGACGAGCGGAGGAAGTCTGCTAGGCTGGTCCGAGCAATGAACCTCCCCACGGAACAAACGGAACATGCAACCGGACAGAAAGCTCCGGACCCCGAACCGGGAGCAAATCGCCGTTCCGATGCCAAGGAGACTCAGCGGGATTTTCTTAAGAAGGGAAAAGATTGTTTTGTTCTCGAACGCCCAGGTTCGGAGGCCTTGGTCTGGGAGCGCTGGTTGCAAACCCCGGACAGGCAGTTCCAACCATTTGCACGCGAACGCCGGATTCCTCCCCTTGCGCAAAGGATCCTGACGATTCCCACTTCCTGCCTGTTTGCATGGCCCCTCTGGATCGCAACCGAAGGCACTGTGCGGGAACTGGTTCTGCTGGAGCTTTCAGGAAGGCACCTCCTGCGCAAGGGAATGGAAAACTCCCTCCTTGTGATGCCTGTCTGTGAACGGGAGGACCGTCGCCTAGTGCTGGCCGTCTCTGTTGAAGAACCCTTCCTTGGAGAGGGATTGCCGGATGACTGGAAGACAGCCGGGCGATTTGAAATCCCGATCCACACCATGGGAGAGGATCTCTCGACCGACCTGATGCTCTGGAGTGAGTGGGGGGTACTCCAACTCGCCTTTTTCCGCGCTGGCAAACCGGTCTGGTTCTGCGGTGTAAGGGGAGATAGCATGGGCTCCCTTGCCAGACGTGTTGCCATCAGATTACAGGCGGAGGAGATCCTGGAACATAGTCCACGCACGATCACTATCACGGGCGTCAGGGAAGAACTTGCGGACAAGTGCATCTCAGAACTGCAACGGGCATTCCCGGAAGCCAGATTTCAGAGAGACCCACGCCCCAACACAGGATCCCTGCCCGCACCCCATCTTCCTCTTGAACTGATCGACTTGCCTCCGATGGAGGCCGTATCCCTACGACATCATCAGGGAAAAAAGTCACGGACGATCGCCGTCATCAAGGCGGCCCTGCTTGTCTACCTCCTTTTGCTGATTTGGGGAACTGGAGACCTGCTTATTCGCCATCACGCGCTGAAAAAGATCCGCACGGAGACGGCACAGTTGGAAAATTCCGCGGAGGCCGCCAAGTTGGAGTCCAAGCAATGGCAGACCTTGCGGCAGGCCATCGATCCCACGACCTTTGCACTGGATCTGCTCTCGGCGGTAGCCTCCCCAACCCAGGGTGGCAAGGTGAGGCTCACCCTCTTTTCCCTGGAGTCCGGACGGCTTCAACTCTCCGGAGAGGCAACCGACGTGAGCCAGGCCTATGCCTTTATCGAACAACTAAAACAAAATCCGCTCCTGCAGGAGTATGAATGGAACGCCGGCCAGCCGCAATTGGCAGGCAAGAACAGCGTGCGATTCGACATGGAAGGAACCCGACACAATGCGCCCACTGGCCCCGAGTGAGAAAAACCTTCTTCTGATCCTGCTAGGAGTGGTTTTTATCGCTCTCAACATGGTCGGTCTGCACTCCTTTTTTCAGGCTAAGGCAAATTTGCAGCGCACGATTCAGAAGGCCAAAACCCAACTTGCATCCGAGCTAGCCTGGTTGACAATTGCGGATGGTCTCCAACCCGCCGAGCAATGGATCACGTCTCATCCGATGCAGGAAATCTCGACGGACGATGCCAGTGCGGAGTTGCTGAAAGTTGAACGGGAAGAGGCTGAAAAAGCGGGTCTCAAAGTCACTGAGGAAAACCTCCTGCCAGCTCAGGACTCCTCCCAAGGAAAGAGCGTCTCTCTGGAGGCGAAATTTTCAGGCCCCTTCGAAGGGATGGTCAGGATGCTATTTGCCCTGCAGTCGCCCACAGCCTGGCGCTCCATTGAGAAGTTGGTGGTGAAAAGTGATGCCCAGCCTCCCAATGTGATCGTGGAACTTGTGCTGAAGCAATACTTCCGCCCGTCTTCCATGCCCTCCAAACAACCGGCACCATGACGATTGTGACGACTCGTTCCGAACATCACTCAATCGGCCACAGATCCCTAGGGGTTGGAGTTCTCTGGATTTTCCTTCTATTTCTCGCCGTTCGCCAGACCTCCTCCGCTTCCGATAATGCGCCTGCTTGGGAAAAATCACGGACGATCTCAAACTTCCAGTTTCTCATCTCCAAGTCTCCTTTTGCCCTTCCGACCGCAGAGGAAACCTCGCCCCTCAGCGAGCGCTATGCGATGACGGGGATC
Organism: uncultured Spartobacteria bacterium; assembly: GCA_903826635.1. Lineage (GTDB taxonomy): Bacteria > Verrucomicrobiota > Verrucomicrobiia > Chthoniobacterales > UBA6821 > UBA6821. The sequence goes on from CAIKFI010000169.1 coordinate 4,339, forward strand.
ATCTCCATCGGGGGTAAAGAACAGCTTTTTGTCTTTGACCGAACCGATCAGAGCCGTGAACTTCTGACGACTACCCCGAATGCCAAGAACATGATGCTGGTCTCCATTCAACGAGAGGGAACCGCCGCACCGAACAAAGCTACCATCCGAGTGGGGAACGAAACAGGCACCATTTCCTATCTTGAAGCCTCAGCTCAACCGGCTCCAGCACCCACCGTCATCGGCGCCCCCCAAGGCGGGCGCCCGGGCATTCAACTTCCCCCACTTCCATCCTTGCCGAAAGCACCGGTCTCGGGACAGCTTCAACCTGGTCAGCAACCCAATAACCCGCCGACACGTCGCATCATCCGCAGGCCCGTTGTCACACCCCAGCAGACCGCAGTTCCCAAATAGGCCAACCAGACAAAATCGCCCATATCATGAATCATCTTCCAACCGGACAGCACCTCCGATTAGCCCTGATCATAGGCCTGATGAGTGCCTCTCTCTTATTGTCTGAGACAGCCTCCCTGCAGGGGCAAACCCCAGCAGTCCAGAAACCGGTTCCATCCTCCACGTCAACGGCAAATCGGATCCTTCTTCCGCCAACCACTCCCTATGCCACGGCTTCTACTCCTTCAGCAGCCCCTGCATCTTCTCAACCCATCTCGATTCCCACAGCCCCATCCGCCAACTCAGGTGAACCGATCTCGATCCAGTTTCCCCACACATCGGTTGCTGAAGTTCTAACGGTCTACGAGAAACTCACTGGGAAAAGGATTATACGTGACTCCAATCTGGCGGGACCGGAGCTCTCCATTGTGGTCAATGATCCGATTCCTCAATCAGAGGCTATCGCCTTGATCGAAAGTTCACTCCTGCTCAACGGATACACGCTGGTCCCTGTGGATGGAAAAACCGTCAAGATTCTCGGCCCCAGCCGTCCACCCCGATCGGAAGGGCTCCCTCTCTATCTAGAGGAATCTCAACTCCCCCAGGATGGAGACAAACTGGTCAGCTTCTATAAGGTCTTGAAATATCTCACCCCTGATGAGGCCATCACCATCGTTCAAGGGGTCGTTCAGTTGAATGCCTATGGTTCCCTTGTGGCGGTTCCCAACACAGGAGCCATCGTCATTACCGACAAGACACCCATGATTCGCAAGGCAATCGCCCTGATTGATGTGGTCGATCATGAACCGAATCAGATCATCACGGAATTCATCCCCCTCGAGCGGGCAAATGCTGAAAAGGTTGTGGAGACCCTCAATCAGATGTTCGGCAAGGAGGGATCTTCCTCATCGGCCGCACGTCCTCCCGGTCAACCGCAAGCCAACCAAGGGGCCGTCACCTCCTCCGGAGGGGGTGATGCTCACTTACTCAGTGGCAAGGCCCAGTTCATCGCGGACAAGCGTACCAACAGAATCTTGGTGATCGTGAAGGCTGAAAACTATAAATACCTGCGCGAACTCATTGCAAAGCTCGACCAACCAGTGGATGACGCACAACCACTGGTTAGGCCGCTTAACTATCTTTCTGTGAATGATCTCTTCCCTGTCCTTGTCGATATGCTCAAGGGGAAAGATAATGCTGACAAGAGTACCACTGAGTCGGGCAAAGCACAGACTCAAGCAACACCCCAAAATCAATCATCTTCCTCTACTGGAAGCACGGGAAGCAGTGGAAGTTCAGGTGGAGGTGTTGCAAATACACCAGACAAACTTGCTGAAGCAGCCAGTCAGAGCCCACCACAATCTGCCACGATCGGATCAACCAGCGTGATCGCGAACTCGAGTGGTAACTCCATCATCGTTTACGGCCCACCGGAGAGCAAAGCCAAGGCTGCCCAGATCATCGACCTGCTCGACCAACGCCCCAAGCAGGTCTACCTTGCCGCAGTGATCGGCCAACTCAGGTTAACGGAGGGGATGGATTACGGTGCGAGCTGGATTGCTAAAATCCAGACAAGCGGGACCAATAATCTATTTGTCAACGCCTTGAATCCGGTGGCCAATGGCTTAACGAATATCGTCACCTCCGGTGTGACCAATGCGCTTGGGCTCATTCCGGGCGCACTCGGAGGGCTGACAGCTTATGGCACGGTGGCAAAGGGGGTCATGACTTACGCCCAGTTCCTGGAGACAACCGGACGATTTCGCGTTCTTTCCAGGCCTTGCGTTTACACAAGCAACAACAAGAAAGCGACGATCTTCTCAGGCCAGAATGTCCCGATTCCAGGACAAACCACATACAATGGTAACTACGGAGGGGGAAGCAATGCCTTCCCATCGCAAACGTCCTCGATCCAATACCAGCCCGTCGTTCTTAAACTGGAGGTCATTCCGCTTATCAACTCCGACAAGGAGGTCAATCTCGTGATTGCCCAGCGTAACGACAAGGTGGGAACCTACAACAATGTTGGCGGAGTACAAGTCCCTACCATCGAGACCCAGGAACTGACGACCACCGTGCGGGTGCCCAACGGATCAACGATCGTCCTGGGTGGACTGATCACCGACGACAAAACCACGGATGATGCAGGCATCCCCTACATCAACAGAATCCCGGTTATTGGCCCCTTGCTGGGAGGTCACACCAATAAAGTCCGCACGCGGAGTGAACTCGTGGTGATGATCCAACCGATCGTCGTCGATTCCAACGAGTCCATGGAAAAAGCCAGCAAGGCAGAGGGCGCAGACTCGGAACTCGGAAGCAACGCCAGAAAAGTTAAGGAGAAACTTCTGCCATCTCCAACGCCAGTTTCAACAAAGAAGAAGTTCCAGCTCTTTGGCCTTCCAAAAATTGACAATTATTAATCTGCAATGCTCCAATACAACTTACTCCATTCACTTTCTGGTGGACGGAAAGAACAAGAGATTGCATCCTTTGTTCCCCAATCGCTTTAGGGCGAAGGAAAACGGGTAGGTACCGAAGTGGCCAAACGGGGCGGACTGTAAATCCGCTGGCATCGCCTTCAGTGGTTCGAATCCACTCCTGCCCAGTCTTCTTTGTCGGTTTATTGATACTCATACTTGCACAATACTTGCACAATGGGTTTCACACCTTGCAAAAGGTTTCAAGAGAGTTTCGCACAGTCTCGTAATCGGATCGGTCAACACGTTCTTCAAGTAGCTACCATACTCGCTCTTTGATGGTCTCAATGGTCTCCCTTGGATTGAATCGCTGGAGATACTTTGAAGTCGTCGCAATGGCGGAATGACCCAAAGAAATCTGGATGTGCTGAAGCCCGATGCCCTCGTTTAAAAGGTCATGAGCGAATGAATGACGAAAATTGTGGGGATTCATCCTCTTTTCGATTCCAGCCTTTTTTCCGAGAAGCTTGAGGAGATTCCGTACATAGACTGTCTGGAGGGGTTGTCCAAAATTCTGTTTGGATATGCCACAGAAGATCGGAGGGTTTCCCTTACCGTTAATCCCAAGTTCCTTTCGCTTGAGCATCCAAAGGTCGAGATTCATTTGCGTCTGCGAGTCCAGACCAACCAC
>CAIKFI010000170.1 GCA_903826635.1 uncultured Spartobacteria bacterium
ACCAAGCTGACTCATTGCCCTGAGTCGGACGCTGGGATTGGAACGCGCACGCTGGAAGTGACCGATGGCTTCCTGAAATTTTCCGGATTCCATGAGCGTCACCCCCAGATCGAAGTGCGCCAAGAGGTCGGTCGGGTTGCGTTCCACCCTGCCTCGGGCCTCCTCCAAGGTGAAATCGGACCGTTGTTTTTTCAGTTCCTCCAACTCGGCGCGGTAGCGCGGAGCCTCGGGATCATCAGGAACGGCGGCAAGATACTCTTCACGGGCCTTCGTAGCGGCATCGATCTGGCGGAGCTGAAGGTCGCTGATCTTGCGCGTGATGGTGGGATCGGCTCCTCCGGACAATCCAAGGGTGTACCGATACCATTCGAGGGCATTCTCCAGATCCTCTTTCCTTTCAAAGAGTTCGGCGATCCTGCGTGACTTGTCGATGCTGTGCGGCTCAGCCTGCACTTCTGCCGAAAGTTCGGCAATCTGGCTGTCGATGACCTCTCCACTCTTGACCACCCTGCCCTGCTGCTCGAGCGAGACAGCCTCATCCTTGTCACGGATCAGGTCACGATAGCTGTCAGCAACCTCCCATCCACCCTTCTGGACGGAATGAGATGCTGAGGAGTCCTTTCCCCCCTTGATGGCGGCAAGATCGTTGGGATTGATTGCCAGGATCTTGTTAAAGAGTTCCACGGCCCGGGAGGGATCGCGCGGGCTGCCGCTCTCATCCTTCTCCATGCAGAATGAGGCTGCCCGATGAAGTTGTTCGATATTTTTGGGATTGCCCTCAACAAGGGTCTCAAGGGCATACATCGCCAACTCCTTCATCGGAGGCTCCCACTTCAGCGAGGCCTCATGCAGGAGGAGATTGGCTTTTTCGTTGTAGGGATCCTCGGCGAGGATTTCCTCAAGAAGGATCAAAAGTTGGGCAAGATCCTCTTGTTTCTTAAGAAGACCGGAGGCCTTCATGAGGGCGAGCGAGGAACCGCCGCCAAGGCCTGAAAAAAATCCTTTCTTCGCCATCTTTGCTTTCTCAGTGGCGGCGCGACGGGCTAGTTTCCGAGCATCAAGGAATTCCGGGAGCGTCTTGAGCAAGCCTTGGCAGAGCTGGATAGTATACCCGGGATTTTTCATCTCCATGGCACTGACGGCCTTTAGCCATGTCTGCTTCTGCTGCGGACTGAGATCTTTCTGCGTTTTCAAAAAAGGGAAATAAAAGAACCGGCTGGTATTTGGCCAACCCAGCTCAGGAGTTCAAAAAAGAGGGATGAAGCGTTGCCGAGGCGGTCAACGTTTCACCCGCACCGATCCACTGGATCCCTTTCTTTTGTTCAAATGGCAATTGAGGAATGCTGTCGGGGAGTCCCCAGCATGGCTCCACGCAGAGGAAGGGATCCCCGTTGCTCCAGATCGTCATATAGGGGGCTTCCGAGTAGTCACACTCGATGCGGTGACCGATCGTGCGGTCCTCGAGAGTGAACCGCCTGTTCTGAACGCCGGAAAGATCGATCAGGTAGGAATCGACCAATGTCTTTTTCGGATAGGGCATTTCACCACCTGCAAATACAACTTCATCAACCCCGCCGGTGAGGAAGTTGTTATCGGCGATCTGTTGACGATACGTGCCGGGAGGAAGCAGGAGCCGAGCACTCTCGATGGATCCCACCGCAAACCCTGGATGCCATCCGAAGCTCAACGCGACGGGGTGGGTTTCTTTGTTCTCGAAGCTGAAGGTCATCCTTAAAGCCTCTTTCACGAGCGTGTAGGTGATCACCGTGACAACCTTGTAGGGATAGGCTCCGGGAGGGATCTGCTGCGCTTCAAGCCGATAGGAGAGGGATCCCTTGTCTGTATCCACGACCGGTGCTCCGAAAAGTTCATGGCGGAGAAAACCGTGAGGCGTTGGACCTCCATCCATGGGATGTCCGTCATAGACCGACTTCTGCTCCAAGAGCCGATGGGAATAAAAGCCCATGACCGTGGCATGGTTACCCCATCCTTGAGCAGGAGCCTCAGCCTGACCGTCACGCCATAAAAACCCGTGCCATTCGCCCGAGGCATCCCGACGGGCCAGGCTGATGACCTCGGCGCCGAGCCTGTTGATCGTTATCCTGATCCCGCTTTCAGCGCTCTCTAGTTGGTCGAGTGTTCCGACGGGTGAAACAAGTGTTTTGTATTGGTAGGTCATGGGGAAAAAACTAATTTCTAGAATAACGCACCGTGCAAAAGAATCAACCTCCAGCCTTTCCCCCGGAAGAGGAACTCCGGGAAAGCTTTTCCCGGTCAGCGGGTCCCGGCGGCCAGCATGTCAACAAGGTCTCCACGGCCGTTACCCTCACCCACCTTCCCACGGGAATCTGTGTGACCGTATCGGACTCCCGCAGCCAGAGCATGAACCGCCGGATTGCCAGGGAGCGCCTCGGTGATAAAATCAAGGAGCGAAGGGAAGCACGTCGTCTTCAGTTACGGTCTGAGGCGGCAAAGGAACGTCGTCGCAACGCCAAACGCTCCCCCTCTGAAAAAAGAAAGATGGTGGAGGGAAAACGCCATCGGGCCGAAGTCAAACGGGGCAGGGGGAAGGTCAGCGAGTGAAGCAGAGAAAGAGATTTTCGGACTGGAGGCTGAAGACTATTAGGCAGGCATAGCCTTTTTGAGTTCATCATTCACAATTCATCATTCATCCTTTTCCCCATGGAACTTTTGACTTGCGACCTGCCGGGCATCAAAAAACTACGCAGTGGAAAAGTGCGCGAGGTCTTTGACCTTGGAGAAAACCTTCTGCTGGTGGCCACCGACAGGATCTCCGCCTTCGATTGCATCCTGCCAAATACCATCCCGGGCAAGGGAGCGGTGCTCAACGGACTCTCGACCTTCTGGTTCAACCGTCTGGACTTCGTTCCTAATCACCTGATCGAGACCGAGGCGGCGTTTTTTCCGCCCGAGTTAAAACCCTTCACCGAGATGCTCAGGGGGCGCTCCATGATCGCTAAAAAAGCCGTGCCCCTGCCGGTGGAATGCGTTGTCCGGGGATACATTGCGGGATCGGGATGGAAGGAATATCAGGAGAGCGGCACCGTGGGAGGCTATCCCGTACCGGCAGGACTCCGCCAGTCCGACCGACTTCCGGAAGACTTGTTCACTCCAAGCACCAAGGCTGAGGAGGGTCACGATGAACCGATCACCTGGGCGCAGTGTCGAGCCCTCTTGGGCGACGAGATGGCCCTGCGAGTCAAGCAGATGAGCCTCGATCTCTACCGTCACGGAAGGGCTTATGCGGCCTCCCGAGGCATCATCATCGCGGACACCAAATTTGAATTCGGAATCCATGACGGCGAGATCATCCTGATCGACGAATGCATGACTCCGGACTCCTCTCGTTTCTGGCCGGCGGACCAATACAGCCCCGGCGGAAGCCCCCCGAGTTTTGACAAGCAATTCGTGCGTGACTGGCTTGAGGGCTGCGGTTGGGACAAGCAACCCCCTGCCCCGCAACTCCCGCCCGAGATCGTTGCGAAGACTGCTGAGAAATACCGTGAGGCGCTGACCAGACTGACGGCTCCCGTTAAGCCATAAAGAATCCTTTCGCCCAATGAAACGATTGAGGCGCGCTGGCATCGGATGCATTGGATGGAGAGCAGTGTGGCCAAGCACCGTAGGCCAACGCCGATAGACACCAAAATCATCGATGCATCATGCAGGGTTCTATTGACTCTTTCCTCCTGTATTTAGCGACCGAGCGGGGGCTCTCCACAAACTACCAACTCTCCACGCGTTTCTCTCTGGAGCGCTTTATGGGATGGGCCCAGTCCCATGGCATCGGGAAGTTGGAGCAAGTCTCCCAGTCGCTTCTCTCTGAGTATCTGATGGCTGAAAAGAAACGTGGGCTCTCCGTCACATCCATCAAACTGGAGGCTGTTGCCCTCAGGATTTTTTTTCGCTTTTTGGCCGCACGTGGATTCCTTCCCTCGGATCCCGCTGAAAAACTTCCCGTCCCACGCATTCCGCAGACACTTCCCCAGCCGCTCTCCAAGCAAGAGATCGAAAAAATGGTGTCGTCCCCATCGGGAGAGAGCCCCCTGGAGATTCGTGACCGGGCCCTGCTAGAGCTTCTCTATGCCTGCGGACTTCGAATCGCAGAAGCCTGCTCTGTCCGTCTTGAAAACCTGGATGAGGAGGGGGGCGTGATCCGGGTGACCGGAAAAGGAAACAAGACACGACTGATCCCTGTGGGGAGGGCGGCCCTTGATGCCTTGAAAACCTACCTCGCCATCGGCCGACCAAAACTTGTCTCGGCAAAGTCCGGAGCCGAGATTTTCCTCTCTGTTCGGGGACATGCCCTCACACCAGCCAGAATCTGGCAACTCGTCGGGCTGTATGCTCGTCGGGCAGGTCTTGAGGAATCGGTCCATCCCCACCAGTTCCGGCACTCTTTTGCCACACACCTTCTTGCGGGAGGGGCCGATCTCCGCATCATCCAGGAACTTCTGGGACACGCCTCCATCGCCACCACCCAGATCTACACTCAGGTCGATCGAAGCCAACTCAAGTCCGTCCATCAGAAATTCCATCCACGGGGATGAAGGGGATGATAAAGATTAGGATCGGGATGCCCCTGTTCTTTTCTGCCTGATTTCCTGCTGCAACCGATGCGAATCAACGGCCATGCAAGCAATACCAACTTTGCATTCGCTATATCCCACCAGTTATAAACCCCTCTTTTTGCGTGACAGGAAGGGGCGGAAAGATGCTTCCTAGTGAGATGAGCAATGGACCCCTGGCAGGCAAAACCGGCGTCGTTTTCGGCGTCGCCAACAAACGCAGCATCGCATGGCATATTGCCAGGGCCTGGAAGCAGGCCGGCGCCACACTCCTCTTCAACTATCAGGGTGAACGTCTCAAGGAAAACGTCGAGGAACTCGTCTCCGAATTCGGATCCGACACCTTCCTACAGCCTTGTGACGTGGGAAGTGATGCAGAGATCTCAACCTTCTTCGGCAAGGTTCGCGAGACCACTCCCAAGATCGATATGGTGCTTCATGCCGTGGCCTTTGCACCCAAGGAAGCCCTTGAGGGTGATTTTCTCTCCACAACCCGCGAAGCCTATCTGAAGGCACATGATATCAGCGCCTATTCGCTGGTAGCCCTTGCCCGCGAGGCATCGCCCCTCATGACCGAGGGTGGCAGTATCACGGCCATGAGCTACTATGGATCCGTAAAGGTTGTTCCCCACTACAACGTGATGGGTGTCGCGAAGGCATCCCTTGAAGCCAGCACCCGTTACCTTGCCTATGATCTTGGCGCGAAGAAGATCCGTGTGAACTGCATTAGTGCAGGTCCCATGAACACACTTGCCGCCCGCGGAGTGTCAGGACTCGGCACCATGATCAAACACTACGAGGAGCATGCCCCTCTCCGTCGCACCTGCACCGGGGAAGAACTCGGTCAGACCGGCGTTTTCCTTTCCAGCGATGGTGGAAGCGGCATCACCGGTCAGGTGATCTATGTCGATGGTGGCTACGAGATCATGGGTATGTAACGCCATCGCTTGATGGCAAAGTCACCCCTGAAATCCGGCCGCCCGAACCTGGAGCATGATCTGCGGAAGCTGATACCGCAAAAGGTTGGCGTCATCACAGATCCAGATCGCCTTGCAGAACTGGGAAAGGACAGGTGGTTTGCCGCGGCGCTTCCGGAGATTGCAGTCGCCCCCGGCACAACCAAGGAAGTCTCGGCTGTTCTTTCCTACGCCCACAAGAGAGCCATTCCTGTCACCACTCGCGGAGCGGGTTACGGATATGTCGGGGGATGTGTTCCTGTCCGCGGGGGAATCCTGTTGAGCATGCATCGGATGAACAGGATCAAGGAGATCAATGACCGGGACTTCGTAGTGGTGACCGAACCGGCCGTCATCACCGGACTTCTGCAAGCGGAGGTTCAAAAAAAGGGGCTCTTCTACCCACCGGATCCCCAAAGCTACAAGGATTGCTCGATCGGGGGAAACATCGCCACCAATGCCGGCGGCCCCCGTTGCCTGAAATATGGTGTCACCAGACCCTACGTCCTTGGCTTGGAGGTTGTCCTGGCTGACGGCATGATCGTCCGCATGGGTGGACGCACTCACAAGAACAAGACAGGCTTCGACCTGATCGGAATGTTTGTTGGTTCCGAAGGACTTCTCGGAGTGATCACGGAGGCAACCCTGCGCCTCCTGCCTCTTCCCCCCGCCCGTGTTACACTTTCTGCCGGATTCGGATCGATGAAGGATGCGGCGGCTGCCGTCCAAGCAATCTTTAAGGCAGGTTATCTCCCCTGTGCCATGGAGGTAGCTGACAACTTCACCCTCCAGTCGGCACGCAACGCTCCCAAAGAAGTAACGGGGGAGGTGAAGGGAAGCTTCGTCCCTCCCGGGAAAGCCCATCTGCTTGTTGAACTCGACGGACAGAAAGCCAGCGTCCGGAGCGAAGGGAAGACTCTCAAAGCCCTTCTTGCTGCCAACAAGGCGCTGGAAGTGGAACTCGCAACCTCTCCTGAGCGCTGCGAACGAATCTGGGCGCTACGTCGGGCCTTCTCTGCATCCCTCAAGGCAACAGGACTTACCAAACTGAATGAGGATATCGTCGTCCCGCGCGGACGCCTTGTGGACCTTGTGCGCTTTGCGGAGAAACTTCAGAAAAAAACCGGCTTTGCAATCGCCTGTTTCGGCCATGCCGGTGATGGCAATATCCACACCAACATCATGGTCTCCAAGGATCAGCAGACCAAGCAACCCAAGCAGATCGCACAGGCGCTCGACGATCTTTTCAAACAAGTCCTCGCTTGGGGGGGAACCATCACCGGGGAACATGGCATCGGGTTGGCCAAAAAACCGTGGTGGAATCAGGCAACGTCTCCAGAGTTGCGCAACCTCCACTCCCTGGTCAAAACCGCACTCGATCCGAAGGGCATTCTCAACCCCGGAAAGTTCGTCTGATTTGAAAGCCTGTTAGGCTAAAACCTTTTGGACTGTCAGGCAGACCATCCACCTGATCATTGGAAGGGATTGCGGATTTCAAGGGTGCCGAATTGGCGCCCGTGCTGGAGATCCTCGGAGTAGAGGATCGTTGACCCGCTTTGGATCGCCGCCGCCACGATGAGGCTATCATAGAAGCGATAGCGGCTCTCCTCTGATATTTGTAGCGCAGCCGACCAGATTTTGCTGGATGGATAAACGGCGCAGAGAGGATGAATAACAGTCTGAAGATACTCCCTTGAATCGGCGGGGGTCATCGGCTTCTGCCACTTATGGAGCGCAACGTTCATGAACTCCTGGGCAACCTGCCAACTAATTGCACCGCAACGTGATTCCAAGGCCTGCTCGATCAACTCCCGAGCCTTATCACGTTTCGCCGGTTCACCATCGTCGAAAGAATAAACCAGGATGTTCGTATCGAGGAAAAAATTAGCGCTCATTCATCTCCTCACGGGTGAACTTATGCCCCCCCACGGCAACCCTTGCCCCAACGCGCTGCATCATGCCTCGATACCCCCCAATCCGCTTGGTACCATGATCGATAGTTTGTAGCCAATCCCGAAACATTTGATTCAGTGTGGTGTGGTGTTCACGAGCCACGGAACGAGCTCTCTCGATGACTTCCTCACTCGCGCTTAGTGTAATATTTCTCATACTGCACTAATATAGTGCACACGATATACGTGTCAAACACCTCAGCAATCCCTAACCCGTTGCCCCCATTCCGCCCCCAAGAGGTCCATAGTAGCGGGAACGCGATCCGTTCTTATGATGACTCTTGCCGGGGTGATAGGGATGGGATTGGGCCAAATGCTGTTTCCAACTCCCCATGTATTGAGCGGCCAGCGGCGGGTCATTCGAGATCACGAGTAAGTTTTCGGCGTTAAAGTCCTCGGCACTCTTGGTAAAATTAAAGGAACCGGTAATCACCTTGTCTCCGTCAATGACCATGACCTTGTCATGGGCGATCCGGTAGGCTGAATCGATGTAGGTCGGGATGCCACACTCTGAGATCAGATCGGCTTCCGTTCCCCTCGCCTGCTCCTGACTCTTGTCGAGGATCACCTCCACATCGACCCCGCGTTTTTCAGCCTCGATCAGCGCCAGGGCGATCGACTCCGACGTAAAGGAATAAGCCTCCACCAGAACCTGCCTCTGTGCACCATTCACCGCCCGCACCACGGCATCCGTGCATCCACCGTGCGGGCTAAAGTAGACCTTGATATCGGGAGTATTGCCTAGTGCCTGGAGGGATGAGATCGGAAGAATCACAACCGCCATGGAAACGATGCGGATCCAACTCCTACACTTCACCTTCTCATGGCAGGAAAAGATCATAGAGCGTAAAGGCGCGATAACAGATCCCTCAGTGATTCGGCGTCCTGCTCGGATAATGTATGAATGTGCTTTCCGAAACGATGGATGGAGACTGCCCTGATTTGATCCGGCATGATTTCTGCATCACGACCCGCGCATTGAATTTGCAGTCGTTGAGGCCACGATGGATGCAAAGATGTCGTCAGAGGACAAACCACCACGACGCCACTGGCATTGATCTCATCGAGACTCACAACCACACTGGGACGGGTTTTCTGAACCTCCTTTCCCTTGGTGGGATCCAGAGCAGTCCAGTAGATACCGTATCGGTGAATCATCGGGGCCACCCCTCGAACTCCTCATCATTCAGACCATCCGAAGCGAAGCTTTCTTCCCACAAAAGAAACTCCGAAGCCCCCTCTTTTTCCTTTGCCATCTCCTCTGCAGCCTCCGCGAAAGAGAGTTTCTGAACAGAGGCAGATTTCAGCATAATACCATCCGCCATCTCCTCCAAGCGGATCAATTCCCCAAGATGGTAGCGCCGGATGATCTCAGCGGGAATCCGTATCCCCTTGGAGTTCCCAATGGGAACCAGTTTTAGCGTCGCACTCATGTAATTACAGTATACACTCTTTAAGCGACTTCAACCCGAAAGCCGCATTGCCAATGCCTCCTATAAATGGCTTTGAAGTATAGATGCTGAGCTAAGGCGCGCGAATGAGCAGCAACATCGCGCGGCGCCAAAATCCCAAGCCGACCCAAAAGGGCTACTGAACTTTCAGTAGCTCAATGTCGAAGACGAGCGTCGAGTCCGGGGCAATCACTCCTCCAGCTCCTTGCGACCCATAGGCCAGGTTTGACGGGATGAAAAGCTGGACCTTGCCGCCTTCCTTCATGAGTTGGACTCCCTCGGTCCATCCGGGGATGACACCATTCAAAGGAAAAGAGATCGGCTCGTTGCGCTTGTAGGAGCTGTCGAACTCAACTCCGTCGATGGTCGTCCCGCGATAGTGAACAAGAACGGTGTCGGTGGCCTTGGGGCTCTTGCCATGGCCCTCGGTCACGACCTTATACTGGAGGCCACTCGGGGTGGTATGGACGCCTGGCTTGGAGGCATTCTCTTTGAGAAAGGTCTGACCCTTAGTTAGGTTGGAAGAAGGGTTGGAGGAGGAATCTTGGGCCATAATCGTGGTGGTGAGGATGGTGGTGGAAGCCAAGGCCGCGGCTGCGGCAAAGGATTTGATGGATGGGATGTTCATGAGTGGAAAAATGGGACAAAGATCACTCTGCAAATTCGCGGATGATGACGGAAGAGTTATGACCACCAAACCCAAAGGAATTACTGAGAGCCACCTTGATCTTCGCCTCCCGAGCCTTGTGCGGGACGAAGTCGAGGTCGCACTCCGGATCCGGATTATCGAGGTTGATCGTTGGAGGAATAATGCCGTCACGCATGGCGAGGGCACAGGCAGCCAATTCGATCCCACCAGCAGCACCCAAAAGATGGCCCGTGACCGATTTTGTGGAACTGATGGGGACCTTGTAGGCTTGGGCGCCGAAGGCGTCCTTGATCGCCTTGGTCTCGCAGATATCCCCGATCGGCGTGGAGGTACCGTGCGCATTGACGTAATCAACCTCTTCAGGAGTCACTCTCGCATGCTTCATGGCGATCTGCATGCAGCGGCTGGCACCCTCTCCCTCCGGGCGGGGAGCGGTCATGTGGTAGGCATCTGCGGTGGCACCATAGCCAACAAGTTCGCAGTAAATCCGCGCACCGCGTTTCTTGGCATGCTCGAGCTCCTCTAGAATCATGATGCCGGCTCCCTCACCCATGACAAAACCATCGCGATCCTTATCAAAGGGACGGGAGGCTTTTGTCGGTTCGTCGTTACGGGTGCTGAGCGCGCGCATGCAGGAGAACCCTGCCACTCCAAGGGGCGTGATTGTCGCCTCGGCCCCACCAGCGACAAAGGCATCCGCATCCCCGAACTTGATGATACGCCAAGCCTCGCCGATTGAGTTGTTGGCAGTGGCACAGGCTGTCACGATCGCCATATTGGGACCGCTGAATCCATACTCCATGGAGATCAGTCCGCTCGCCATGTTGCTGATGATCATCGGAATGGTGAAAGGGGAGAGCTTGGTCGGACCCTTTTCAATGAGACGGCGCGTTTCGTTCTCAAGACTCTGGAAACCACCGATTCCGCTCCCGACAATCACACCGAAACGTTCCTTATTGATTTTCTCGGGATCTAAGCCCGCATCATCAATGGCGAGCTTGGCGCCAGCCATGGCGAACTGCGCGAAACGGTCGGCACGTCGCGAATCCTTCGGACTCTTGAAGCATACGGAAGGATCGAATCCTTTCACCTCGCCAGCGATCAGGCAGTCAAAACCAACGGGATCAAAGGCCTGATAATGGGAAATGCCCGATTGCCCGGACGTCAGATTCTTCCAAAATGTTTCCAGTTCTGAGCCCACTGGGCTGATGACTCCGATACCTGTGATGACAACTCTGCGTTCGCTCATAGAAAATATAGGCCGAAAAATAAGGTTCGGTAAGTCAACCTAAGCAAAGCGGCCTTGGCAACCATGAAGCTAGTCTCGGGATATTCTGAAAGGGGAAAAACGCCAACTTGCACCTTGCGGTGAGACGGCTTTGAGAGTCTTTTTAATTCATGGAGATACCACCCCCACTCATCCCGAATCCCCCGACTCACCAAGCGCCGCACCACGATGAGTCAGCACGCTCTTGGTGCATCGGGCTTCATTTGTCCGGTTTCTCGGGAATCCTCATGGGGTGGTCCTTGATGCACATCATCGTCCCACTGGTCATCTGGCTGATCAAGCGGGCCGACAGCCCGGAAATCGACTCGACCGGCAAGGAGGTCATCAACTTCCAGATCTCTTATTCCATCTACACGGGAGTCTCGATCCTTCTTTGTTTTGTCCTGGTAGGCTTTGTCTTGCTGCCGATTATCCTGATCATCTGGCTCGTTTGCATGGTGCTCGCATCTATCCGCACAAGCAACGGCGAGTCCTACCGCTATCCCTTCACGATCAGATTCCTGAAGTAGGTAATCGGGCTAAGGCTTCAGGGTCTAATGAGCATTAGGATTTCAACCCGTGGAGCTCATTAATGCAGGGTGATTTTTTTGCTGACGGAGGTGGCCGCAGACCAGTTGGAATCCCCAACTTGGGAGGCTGTTACTTTCACTGAACCCTTTGATTTCATGGTGGCTGTGGTGCCGCTGCGATCGAAGGAGAGAACCATCGGGTTGCTGCTGGAAAATTTGACCGGAAGATCTGCGGAGTCTGTCGCCGAAAGGGGCAATACTTGGTTCGCCGCATAGGAGGCGGTGGTTGGGGGATTGAACGCAATTGTCTGAACGCCCTTGGTCACCACGATGCTCTTGGTGACGGAGGTTGCAGCCTTGTAGGGCCACACGCCTGCTTGAGAGGCATTTACCTTCACCGTGCCAATCCCGGTAAGCGTAAGAATCGCATTGGAGAGGGTGGCCGGACCCGAGACCAATTCGTAGAAAACCGGCAACTTGGAACTGGCAGTGGCAGCAAGGGCGATCGTGCCCACACTGAATTTCACCGACGGAGGGACGGAAAAGGAGATCGTCTGCGGATTGGTTGCTGGACCCGAATTGGTAAAGGTGGCGGTCAGATCATGGTTTGCATTCACCGCCACGGTATAACTGGTCGCCAAGGTAAGAGGCACACCTGCTTCGCTCCATCCCAAGAAGGAGTATCCGGGCATTGCCTGCGCTGTCACAGTCGTGTTCTGATTCATCGGAAAATCACCGGTACCTGTGACTATACCTGACCCCGGGGGCGTGAGAGTGGCAGAGACCATGGCGTGAGGTGAGAGATTCGCACCCGCGGCCGCGATATTCAGGTCATAGGTCCTTGAGATTACAGGATGGATGGAATCGGATGCTGATACGGTGAACCGGAAGGATCCTCCCGCAGCAGGAGTCCCGGAGAGCACTCCGCAGTTCGTATCTGCGGAGTTGGTATTGAACAACATCCCCTGCGGCAGTGAACCGGTGAAGGAAACCGTAAAGGGGGTGCCTCCGCCAATAACGACGGTGCGATCAGGCCGACCGGATTAATCAGTGCCGCAGCGGACATCTGGGCACCGATGAAACCGCCGACGATCACAGTCGTACTATAATCGGTAACCACTCCGGTATTTGTGTTGGTGCTCGCGAAACCATGGATTCCATCCTTGGCCACGGACTGGGCTAGCGCTTCGTGGGTCTCGAGATCGAAGGGGCCAAGATATTTATAGAACTCATAACGGGTCGTCACCACATCATCGCCATGGTTCAGGTGCTCAGGATTACCGTTGAGGATGCTGTTTCCACCATTGGTGTTTCCCGAGTCGAACTGCATGACCTGCCACTCGAACTCCACTTCGGCAGGTTCTCCATTGGCCCAGCCTTTCACACCGGGATACTTGGAGTCGGCGCTCACGAGATCACGGAGCTTCACCTCATTGTTGTTATGTGTGGTCGTGGTGATCATCTTCACCCAGGTAGCCGCTCCGAACTCAAAGACAGAGACAGGCGGAACAGGTGGAGCCGGGGGGACGATCACCGGTTGGATCTGAGGTGGCGCAGCACCCACGGGGGCGATGTAGTTGAAGATCGGAGTGGAGACACTCACTGCGGGCCCAAGCTTTAGATTGCCCGCGCCATCATCCTGCATCCAGTGATAGAGAACATTTGAGGGGTTCGCCGAGTATCCGACACCAAAATGCTCACCACCAAAATTGACCGAGGGATCGGTAAACTGATGACCGGCGGTCGGTGAGATCGCATTAGTGGGGACTGCCGTGTAGGCTGACCAACCACCGTTGTTATACTTGGCCTCGTAGCGAATAAATGTCTTTGGGTGGATTGGGTCGGTAAAATCCGTCGAGATAACGGGCGTGCTATAGTGGTTGTAGTCGTAGGTATAGGTGATCTGGGCACTCGTGATGTCATCCAACTCAATCTCGAAGCCGTGGCAGGGCACGCCGGTATCATTGACCACATCAAAGTTGTTGATGCTACCGTAGGCCTGACTGGCCATGACAGAGACTGGAAAAAGTGTGATTAAAGCCCCGGCCAGCAGGAGCATCCATGAACTCAAAGCATGCACGCGACCTCTTGGAGTCAGAGAGAAAGGAAATTCTGAATTTTGTAAATCTCTCATGGGTAGAACGTCCTTCGAGATAAAATATTGTCAATGGCAATGTTGCACCCATTGATTCCCTGAAAAAAGCCCCTTGCGCAGAGTCACGCCCTGCGCCAGATTCAGTCTTGTTAGGGGGGGCGTACTGGTTTCGACCCGAAGCACATTACGCGTTCTGCATGCCGAGGATGATTCGTTGGCCTCGTTAAAAATCGAGTCACAAAAAATAAACGCAGATTACGAAGATCTAGCTCTCGCGGCCTAAGTCCGCGACGCTGACACACTGACGCCTACTAAGTGTGAAGGCGACGCCAGTAGGCTGGCCCTCAGGCGGAAAGACCGCGCCGGGGGGTGAATCGATTTCGTGGTTAATCGGGGGAAAGCAGCGCGCCGCACCGTGGCCGACCCCTTAAATCCAAAGTGCGGTCAAGCATGTGGACGGGCGCCTAGTGCGGTTCGGGGACAGGGGTTCGACTCCCCTCGCCTCCACCATTTTTCATTCATTGTGTGGCAGGACACGCACCGCGCCGGTGCGTTCGGGCCGGGCGTGCAAAGGAATGGGTGGTGTAGGATTTGCGGTTCGTGTTTTTGTTTTCGATATACAGGACGTCCTCTCTGGATCTAAATGTTTTCCATGAAGGGACCTCTCCGTTTTATTTTACCTTTGCCGCTCCTCATGACTTTGATGCTGGTCGCCGGATGTGCCCATAGTGAAAAGCCGAATCCAGCGAATGCCCTCTACCAAATCTCGCAGGGAGATCGTTATTATTTCGGTAAGGGGGTGGAGCAGGATCTGGAAGAGGCCGCAAGATGGTATAATCTGGCGGCTTTGCAGGGGAATCCTGACGGGGAGTTTTACCTTGGCCGATGCTACTCCAGGGGAGATGGGGTTCCAAAGGATGATTCCAAGGCGGCCTTTTGGTATCGAAAATCCGCCATGGAGGGCAATCCGGATGCACAGTACCAACTGGGACAATCTTATGAACTGCACGAGGGGGTCGAACAGAACAACGTGAAGGCCTATATGTGGCTGAATCTTTCCGCGATCAACGGCAATGAAAAAGCCCGCGAAAGCCGTGATGCGATCGCGGAACGGATGACCGGAGCTGAAATTGCTACCGCCCAGCGGTTGAGCAGTGAATGGTCTCCCAAGTAATTCTTTAGAATCCTTGGAAAAATTTCTGCCGGACACTTGGCAGGCGGTATTACAGACCACGTGAACGGAAAACATAAGGGAATCTTCAAACTGTGTTGACACCGGGGCAACTCCCGATAGGATCTCACCTCCCGAAGTCAAACCAACCGGGATATTTTTATGGCCACTTCCGAAGTCATCCTCACAGAATCCGTCCCTTCACTGGGAGCAGAAGCCGATATCGTCAAGGTGCGATCAGGCTACGCCCGCAATTTTTTGATTCCCGGCGGCAAAGCCCTCGAAGTGACCCCAGCGTCACTCCGTAAAATCAACCATCTGAAGGCTAAAAGAGCCGAGCGTGAAGCCCGTGAACTGAACGAGGCGGAATCAATCGCAACCAAGATCAACAAGCTTCGCTTGAATCTGAAGCTTGAAACTGGAGAGACCGGCAAGGCCTTTGGTTCGATCACCGCAGCCGACCTTCTTGATCGTCTTAACAGGGAGATCAAGGACCTCGTCCTCCCGCGTCACGCCATCGTTCTGGACCGTCCTCTCAAAGAGAGCGGAGAGCACCAGATTACCGTCAAGATCCACTCGGAAGTGACTGCAACCCTTCGCATCGAGATTGCCGCTGCCCCCAAAGTCGAGCAACCACTTGATGAAGAGGAAGAGCCCGGCACGCGCAGGACCCGCCGCAAGAGCAGCGATCAGGGTAGCGAGGCGTAATTTCCGGCAGGAGATATCATTCGCATGGCCGAGAGTCCCCAGGACGGCCCTGCTTCAGTTTCGGAAGCGAACGCCGCCGCTTTCTCTCCTCGCAAGAAGGCAAACAATGATGCCGCGCCTCGTTTTGGAGGCGCTCAACGCCTGCCTGAGCCGCACCGTCCGCTACCTGCTAGTATAGACGCCGAGAAAGGGGTGCTCTCCTCGATTCTTTTATCACCGAAAGATACACTTTCCATCGCAATCGAGAGGATTGACGAGAGTCATTTTCATCATCCGGCCCACGGCACCATCTACGAGGTACTCATCGATCTCTGGAAAAAAAATCATCCCATCGACCTGGTCACGGTCACGCAAATTCTTGCCGACAGGAACCTGCTTCAGCAGATTGGGGGACCCGTAGTCCTTGCGGAACTCCAGACATTCCTGCCGACGGCCACCAACGCGGAATATTACCTGGACATCATGAGGGAGAAGCATCTTCTGCGACGGATGATCTCCGTCTGCACCGCCTCTGCGGCTCGATGCTATGAGGAACAGGGTGACGTGAAAACCCTCATCGACGATGTCGAAAAGCAGGTTTTTACCGTGGGTGAGCAGCGTTTCCGGGGTCAACTTCCCGACATCAAGGATCATGTGAACGCCGCGATCGAATCGATCGAAAAACTTTACAAAAACAAAGGGGAGGTCACTGGCATCCCCACCGGTTATAAAAAACTCGACCAGATGACGAGCGGTATGCACGCCAGCGAAATGATCGTCATTGCGGCCCGTCCGTCGATGGGCAAGACGGCACTGGCAATGAACATTGCAGAGCATGTCGCAGTGGATCATGGCGCTCCGGTCGGTATTTTCAGCCTTGAAATGAGTTCCCAGCAACTCGTTCAGCGCCTCCTTTGCTCGCGAGCCAGGGTCAATCTCCAGAATGTCAGGAACGGCTTCCTCGGCAAGGCCGAGTCGGGAAATCTCACCAAGGCGGCCGGTGCATTCATGCAGAGCAAAATGTATATCGACGATACAGCAGGTCTCAGCATTCTGGAATTGCGCGCCAAATCGCGCCGTCTGATGGACAGACATGGGCTCGGTTTGATCGTGATCGACTATCTTCAACTCCTGCGATCTCCTTCCAAGAGAGGTCAGGAGAATCGTCAGATCGAGATTGCGGAAATCTCCTCGGGCATCAAGGCGCTGGCAAAGGAACTCAGCATCCCGATCATTGTCCTCGCTCAGTTGAACCGTGAATCCGAGAAGAGGGGCGATGGGAAACCCCGCATCTCTGACCTGCGTGAATCTGGCTCCATCGAGCAGGATGCGGACGTAGTCGGGCTGCTGGTCCGTTCCGCTTACTATGCGAAGGATGAGGAGGATAAGGCGGAAAAGGGCGGGGAGGCGGAACTGATCATTGCGAAACAGCGTAATGGACCGACCGGCGAGGTGCCCCTCACCTTCCTGAGTGAGTTCACGCGTTTTGAGACTCGGGACATCACCCACTCCGAGGGGAGTTAGGCGGATAGATTTTAGGGGATGGGGATCATGGGCTCTCTCGAAATGGATCGCCTCTGAGTCTAAAAAAATTCCAGTTTCATCCTTTAGGCTTGAACTCGCCCGCCCTCGCGAAGCTCGCCCTGCAGGTGCTGGCTCATTCTAACTCGCTCTTCCCAAGAGCTCGTTTCATCCTTAGTATTGTGCCATGATCCCAACCAAAGGTTATGCAGCCCAAGACTCCAAGTCTCCCATCGCCCCTTTCTCGTTCGATCGCCGCGAACCGGGCGCCCATGATGTCCATCTGGAGATCACGCACTGCGGGGTCTGTCACTCCGATATTCATCAGGCCCGCGATGAATGGGGCGGATCACTCTTCCCCATGGTGCCGGGACACGAGATTATCGGTGTCGTCAAGCAGGTCGGCGGTGCCGTTACCAAGTTCGCCCCCGGCGACAGGGTCGGGGTCGGTTGTTTTATCGATTCCTGCCGGACATGCCCGAGTTGCAACGAAGGTCTTGAGAATTACTGTGAAAACCAGTTCACCGGAACCTATAACAGCAAGACCCGTGACGGCAGTGCCCTGAATTTCGGCGGCTACTCGAACCAGATCGTCGTTGATGAGCGCTTCGTTCTCAAGGTCTCCGAAAAGCTTGATCCTGCTGGAGCCGCGCCCCTCCTCTGCGCCGGCATCACCACCTACTCCCCGCTTCGCCACTGGAAGGTGGGTCCGGGCAAGAAAGTCGGCGTTATTGGACTCGGTGGACTTGGCCACATGGCGCTCAAGTTTGCTCATTCTTTCGGGGCTCACGTCGTCTGCTTCACCACGTCCCCCGGTAAGGTCGCCGATGCGAAGCGCTTG
Organism: uncultured Spartobacteria bacterium; assembly: GCA_903826635.1. GTDB lineage: Bacteria > Verrucomicrobiota > Verrucomicrobiia > Chthoniobacterales > UBA6821 > UBA6821. Next base: position 17,710 of record CAIKFI010000170.1, read on the forward strand.
GGCGCTGACGAAGTCATCCTGTCCAATTCGGAAGAGGAGATGAGCAAGGCAGCCGGAACCTTCGACTTCATTCTCGATACGGTCTCCGCACCGCACGATTTGGGTGCCTACATCAACCTCCTCAAGCGCGACGGAACGATGTGCCTTGTCGGCGTTCCCCCGGAAACCGCCGCCGTCCATGCATTCGCTCTGGTCTTGGGTCGCAAACGCCTTGCAGGCTCCCTGGTCGGCGGACTTCCCGAGACACAGGAGATGCTCGATTACTGTGCTGAGCACTGCATTACCAGCGACGTGGAGATCATCCCGATGGCAAGGATCAACGAGGCCTATGACCGCATTCTCAAGAGCGATGTGAAATACCGCTTCGTGATCGACATGGCGACCCTCTAGGGGGTTTGGGTGGTTTTGATGGCATATTCCTGATACGGAATCGGCGAACGGATCAGGAATTCAATGTGCTAGAGGAGTTAAGCGTGCTTGGAGTCCTTGAGGAGCTCTGATGGGATGGACTCACTGAGTTTTTACTCTCCAGAGTTTCAGGAGCTTGACTCGTCGAAGCCTCAACAGCATTGGCTTCCCTGGAGGGAAGAGGGTCTGCAGAACCCTCCGATAAAGCAGTGGACTGGAGACCGGATTGGGACTCGATCTTAGGAAGGGGCGGGACCCCGGTGATCTCGCGTTGAAAGTCTTCCTTGGCCTTCTGTAACTCCCGCATCGCTTTTCCGAATCCGCGTGCCAGTTCCGGAAGTTTCTTGGGACCAAACAAGACCAACGCAAGAATCCCGATAAAAATCCACTCCGGGGCTGCGGGCATGCCAAAGGCCAGGATCATGGGATTCAGGATTGCAGGATGAGGAGTGCTGCCTCGAGAGAGGGGACATCGGAAATGCTGATGACCTCTGTCCCCTTGCGGATCCGCGCCACAAGTCCCGCAAGGACACCTCCTGGGCCGAGTTCGAGGAAACGGGTGATCCCGAGATGATCGATCATATACTCGATGCTGGAAGTCCAGCACACGGAGCCAGTGACCTGGTCGGCCAGTGACTTTCGGATTGCATCCGGGGACTCCGAGGGGCGCGCATCGACATTTCCAACGACCGTCACGTGCGGCATCACGATCGGAGTTTCTGACAAAACCGCGCTCAGGCGCTGGTAGGCAGGCTCCATAAGACGCGAGTGGAAGGCCCCTGCCACGGTCAACTCGACCGCCTTGCGCGCTCCGAATTCCTTGGCCATACCCACAGCGAGTGCGATTTTGGACTTTTCACCGGAAATGACAATCTGTCCCGGACTGTTAAAGTTCGCCACATCGACATCGGCGGCCGCTGCCAGGTTACGCACTCCCTGCTCATCGGCACCGATGATGGCCGCCATGCCTCCCTCGCTCGCCTCGCAGGCCTCCTGCATGAATCGGGAACGCTGATCCACTAGCCTGAGACCGGTTTCAAAATCAAAAGCTCCGGCCGCAGAGTAAGCGGTGAACTCCCCGAGCGAAAGCCCCGCCGCCGCATCAAACGAGAGGTCTGGCAAGGATTCCCGAAGGACAGCAAGCGCCGCGAGTCCATGAACA
>CAIKFI010000171.1 GCA_903826635.1 uncultured Spartobacteria bacterium
GCAGGGATTCTCCTTGGATTGCCTTCAAGAAATTAAAAAGAAAATCTCCGAGCAATTCGGAAACACCCTGTGGGTTGTCTCGACGGAAATGGGATCCTAAGAACGTTCTATCGCCGAAGGGGGAGTGGATCGAATTCCACCCGCTCAAATCCCTCCCGTGTCAGCAAGGCCAAAAGATTCTGTTTTCGTGTTTCGAGGAGAGGCGTCTCATCGGAAGATACCTGAACCTTTGCTCCTGGTCGTGCTGTGCCCTCAGGCGGCAGATAACGGACCCGGAAGACTTTGAAGCCCATGGAACGGACGATTTCCTCGGCTCGTTCCACAGAGTTTAGGGTTTCACGCGTGACCTGTGTGCCGTGAGGGATTCGTGAGCTGAGGCAGGGTTGTGCGGGGGCATCCGCCGTGGGCAGCCCAAGTCTGCGAGAAAGTTCGCGCACTTCGGACTTCGTGAGTCCGGCCTCTTTTAACGGCGCGATCACGGAGAACTCGCTTGCGGCAAGGGATCCCGGTCTCAGGTGAGCGGGATCGTCGGCGTTCTCTCCATAGGCAATCGCGGCAAATCCCCGCTCTTTGGCCACTTCATCCATCCGGGTGAAGAGCTCCGCCTTGCAGTAGTAGCAGCGGTTCATGGGGTTTTCCGTATAACGGGGATCTTCCAGTTCCGTCGTGGCAACCACCTCGACGGCTACCCCGATCATTGCGGCTACCCTGATCGCCTCGGCAAGCGAGGCTCTGGGAAGGCTTGGGGAGTCGGCGATGATTCCTGTGACTTGATGCCCCACAGTCTTGTGGGCCAAGGCGAGAAGAAGGGTGCTGTCAACCCCTCCCGAGTAGGCGATCAGCAGTGGGGCGTGTTTGGAAAAAATTTCCCGTAGGAGATCTTCTTTCCTGGAAAGATCGTCTTTAAAAGATTCCCCGCTCACAGATTCAGTCGATTGCAGAGATCGTTACAACCCATCCTGATCCCGATGAAGAACTCGCCAAACTCCGCATAGTGGGAACTCACGATGTCGAAGCGCATCTCGTAGACGATGGCCTTGATTTCGCTGGTCGTCTTTGCAAAGAGAGTTACTCCCCACTCCATGTCATCAAGTCCCGTTGACCCGGTGATCAACTGAAGGACGCGCCCGGCATAAGCGCGCCCGATTTTGGCATGCCCCCCCATGAGACGCTTCCGATCCTCAAAGGGCAGGGCATACCAGTTCAGTTGATGCATTCGCCGCTTGGACATCGGGTAGAAGCAGAAGACCGGCCACTCCCCAGCCTCCGGAAGCTCGGGAAGAACGCGGCGCCGCATATACTTTTCCATGCGCTCCTGAAATTCTGTGATCTTAGTTATGAATTCCTGAGTTCCCGGTTCCAGACCCTCTTGCTTCAGTTCGGCGGCGTATTCCTCCTCGGACGTGGTGTATTCGCTCCTCTCGGTCATTGAGAGCCAGGAAAAGACGGCTGTTAGCATGCCCGCCCCCAGTCCCTCTCCCAGCATCTTGGAGCATCGGTCGGCCACCTGCAGATCGGGTGTGAGGAGCATGAATCCAAGGTCCGCCTTGGGGCTCACAACGCTGAATGGGAGAAGTTGCGTTCCGGGCAGGGCCTGAATCTCGCGGACCAATTTCGAGAGTTGATCCCTGCGTTTGCGGCGATCCCCGGTCTCAAGATATTGCCACGCCTCCTGCTCCATCCGGTAAAAGAGGTGCACGACATGGAGACCCTCCGCGGGCAGGATCGGGGAGAGTGAGGAATCTGGTCCGTTCATGGAGTAGATTGTGAACAAATTAAGAATTTTGGCAACTTGGTGAAAAAAACCGTTGCATTCGAAAAGGGCGCTTTTACCATTTCGTCCACTATGGCTGATGTATCCAACAAATATCCCGAGAATGTGGCCGGTGCCTACTACTGTGATGACCAGTGCATCGATTGCGATCTCTGCCGCGAGACGGCTCCCGCGAATTTTACCCGCAACGAAGATGGAGGCCACTCCTATGTCTACAAGCAGCCGGAGACTCCTGAGGAGGAGGCTCTCTGCAAGGAAGCCATGGAAGGATGCCCTGTCGAGGCGATCGGTAGCGACGCGTGATTACTTCTGGGGAGTTCCCCTTTCGGAAACTCCCCGGTGAATGATTATTATTCGGTTTTCCTGAAGGGGTAGTTCTTTACTTGTATGACCCCGGCCTTCCAAAAAAGGATCCGAAAAAGGGTGCTTCAGGAGTGGAGAGGGCTTCCCGGGGAAGCCCGTGCAGACCAGAGCGCTTCCATTGGTGAAGTAATGGAAAAGCTTCTTCCTAAGCTAGGACTTGAGACACGGATCAAGGAACAGGATATCCGTTCGGCCTGGCTTGAGATCGTTGGAGACTTCATCGCCAAACATTCCCAACCTGAACGCCTTGTTGCCGGCACGCTCATGATCAAGGTCATCCAACCGAGTGTCCGGTATGAGCTGGATCGCGTCTGGAAGCCGGAGATCATCCGTAAACTTCGTGAGACATTCGGCCCGAAGGTGATTCGTGATATAAAGTTTATTTTATGAAGATTGAGCGCGTGATTGGCATCAAGGGGCTGAAGGTCAATGCCCATGTGGGAGTTCCCGATGCCGAGCGGGAGACCGCCCAGATCCTTCATGTTGACCTGTCTTTTGCTGCAATGACCCAACCCTTGGCGCTCCATGACGATCTTGCGCAGACAGTCGATTATCACGCTGTGAGTCTCAGGGTGGCCAACATTGCCGCCGATCATCCCCGAAAACTCATCGAGACCCTGGCAGATGAGTTGGCCGATCGATTGATTCCTGAGTTCTCGCTCCGTTGGATCGAAGTCACTATACGTAAGTTCATCCTCCCTGAATCAGATTGGGTTTCTGCCTCGGTGCGCAGGGAGGTTGCAAACGATGGTTGATAGTGCCTCGAGTCGGCTCGGATTCTGCCCCTAGTCGAACATCAGCACAATGTAGGCTGCAAAGAGCAGCAAATGGACAAACCCCTGAAGGATGTTGGTCTGTCCCTGACCGAAGGTCACAATGCAACTCCCAAGAGTGACGGCCAGAAGCGTTGTGTAGTTGGGGGAGAGTCCAAGGAGGAGAGGTTTGCCGTAGATCAGGCTGATGGCAAGTGCAGTTGGAACAGTCAGGCTGATGGTTGCAAGGACCGAACCGAGCAGGACATTGACTGAGCGTTGCATCTGATTGCGCGACGCAGACTGAATGGCTGCCAGGCCCTCGGGGGCCAGAATCAGGACCGCGACAACCAACCCGACCAAATCGACGGGGAGTCCGCTCTTGGCGACCCGAAAGTCGAGCAGATGGGCAAGTTGCTTCGAGAGGAGCACTACCGGGACCAAATGCAGGATCAGCAACAGGGATTCAAGACCCACTGATCCTTTCTTTTCCTCCGGGTCGTCATCCGAGGGGCTCCATCCTGCTTCGTAGAAAAACTCACGATGGACGCTGGTCTGCACCGCCAGGAAAACCCCGTAGATGATCAGGGAGAGAAGAAGCAAACTGACGGCATGCAGTGGGGAGAACATACCATACCCTCCTGTCTTGGTGAAGTTCGGGAGAACCAGTGAAAAAAGGGAGAGTGGAAGGATAAGCCCCAAAAAAGAATTCACCCCTTTAAGGTTGAAGTTTTGCTCCCCGAAGCGGATACCACCGATGAGGAGCGCCACCCCAAGTAGTCCGCCAAGCACCACCATTACGACGGAGAACATGGTGTCCCGTGCAAGCGTCGGATTGTCACCGTTGAGCATCAAGGCGGATATCATCATGACCTCGATACTGGTTACCGCAAGCGTCAGGATCAGTGTTCCAAGCGGTTCCTTAAGTTTTTCGGCAAGGTGGTCGGCATGGCGCACAACGGAGAACGAGGCCAGCAACATGATCACGAAGAGCCATGCAAAGAGAGCGATCCCCGGGATCGGTCCGGGATCTTTTTCCAACCACGTAGGATTGAGTAGAAAGGCGACTGTCGTAAGATAGCTTGCCACCAGAACCCACTCCCTTTTTAAGAGATGCAGGAGAGTGGGGGTTGCTTGAATTTTCACGAAGCAAGATGATAGGGAATCACGCTGACGGAGCCATCGTTTTCCAGGATCGCTGCACGAACGCTTGAGACATCCGTATAACCTTCTGCACGAAGAGATGACATCAGTTCCTCGCGCGTGAGTTGGGCATCGGCGAGGGCTTTCTCATGGATTTTACCATTATGGAGAAGAAGTTGAGGGGACCCCTCGATCAAGCGTTCCGCGATTTTGCTTTTATACGTTAAAAATCCAGTGCACCAGTTGAGTGTCACCAGCGTAAGTGCAAGGATCATCCCGGCGGTGATCGAGTTATCTCCTCCGTTCATCGAGTTCTGCACCGCGTTGCTGAGTACCAGCAGGAGAACAAGATCGAAGGGACTCATTTGCCCGATCTGCCGCTTACCCGTCAGTCTAAGAATAAGGATCAGGAAAACATACACAACCGCACCGCGGACGATGTATTCCCACCAGGGGAGAGAGAGAACCCACATCCCTTTCAATTAACTAAATGGGTCAGGCCCTACAAGAAGTTGGTTTTCTATCCTGGGTGGCAGGTCACTAAGCTCAATTGATTTTCATCATTGATGCAATCTGCAGATGACCAAAAGTCATCTAGATGATACCATTCGGAATACCTGAGGTTTCATCCATGACGAATCAACCTAAGACAGCGACTCCATCAAATTTCCGGGGAAATATTTATACCAAAAAGCACTGGCTTCAGGGTTTCTCTGTTCTGATCTTTGACATTGTCCTCTGGAGTTTTGGATATTTTTCAGTTTCAGGAATCACGGGTTTCTATAATTTTGTTACATTTCAGGCCGTTTTGATACCGATTTCGGTGCTGATTATAATTCTCAGCCTTGTCGGTGGTTATCATTACAGAACCAATTTTTCGTCCCTGCGGTATGCGAGTGAACATATCATAGCCTGTCTCTTTGCCTATCCCTTGGCTGCCTTTCTTCTTTACGTGGTGGCTTCCTTTGGGCCCCATGAGACTTCGAGCAGAGCCATCTTTTCAATTGCTGTGGTCGTCTTCTGTTTTCTCTCCTTGATAAGCAGAAGATTTGTTTGGTTTGCCAAGCATACGTCTGACAAGTCGAAGACCTTTCTTGTGATTATCGATCAAGTCCAAGGCCCTGCTTTTTACAGAGAATACACCCAGGGAGCTAACAGTCATAAATTGCGGTATTTGGCAGCGAATCCCTCCCTTGTTGGCGGGCATATCGATGGAGAGGGCTCGCCTATATTGTTAGAGGATGCCTTACAATTCTTAGCTCATGGTGACAAAATGAATACTGGGGAATATGAAGCGGTCGTACTTGTCGCCGATGTTCAATCGTTGGCCCCTGATCTTTTGTACAGACTCGGGAGAATGAGATTTTTCAGGATCCCTGTCTATTCGATCAAGTCATTTTACGCAAATTACTGGAAAAGACTCCCGCTCCAAATCATTGGACCCACGTGGCCTCTTGATGCGGAGTTTCAGCTTCTGCAGCACTCGGTTTATTCTTCATTGAAGCGATTGCTCGATTTGCTTTTCGCAACAATCCTCCTTGTCCTCGCTTTACCAGTGATGATTCTGATCGCGGTTGCCATTGTTGTCACTGATGGATTCCCTGTTTTTTATTGCCAAGAAAGAGTTGGGTTGAGAATGAATCCCTTCAAGTTGTATAAATTTCGTACGATGTCGATTGGAAGTGACAAGGGCGACGGTTACACAAGGGTTGGAGACTCCAGAGTGACTCGGTGTGGTTCTCTCCTTCGTAAAACGAGGCTGGATGAGCTTCCCCAACTATGGAATGTCCTGAAAGGAGACATGAGCATGATAGGTCCCCGTGCCGAGTGGGTTCGCTTGGTCTCTGACTATGAGAATCAGATTCCCTTTTATCATTACAGGCACCTTGTGCTACCCGGCATTTCCGGATGGGCTCAGATTAATTACCCTTATGGAAGTTCTTTGGAGGATGCCATGCAAAAACTCTCGTATGATCTCTATTACATCGAGAACTATTCGTTCAGACTTGATGCCGAGGTACTACTCAAAACCATCCACACAGTCCTTTTTGGAAAAGGAAGGTAATGCTTCTATTTTAGCTTATATAACTTGAGATGAGTTGGATGATTTTTCTGTGTGAGGTCTACCCCTTTGGTCTTAGGCGGTAAAAAGGGCCTCATGATGCAGCCGAATCAATGTTGTTATTTTTAGTAAGTCTTCTCTGGCAATTTGCTGGAGGGATTAGCGTGGACTGTTATGAGGGTTTTCTAATAGGGCAATTATATTACATAATATTTTTTATTAAAAAAAGGATTTTTACAGAGAATGCATCACTGGTTATGCTGATAATTTCAATATCAAATTAAAAAAAACTTAACTAAAAAATAAAGAAGCAGATAGTTTTTACACCTAGGGGCTTTTAAGAGGATCCACTCATGAAGAGTGGCAGGAATCTTAGTACTATGCCCCGGGACTAAATGGAGCTCCAAGAGATGCTGCTGAAGTCGGTGTTGGGGTTGTTTGATGGTGTCTGGTATGGAGTAGCCGTAGGAGCCAGTGAGGGTGTCGGCGTAGGATCCGCCGTTGGCTTTGGGGTGGAGGAAGGAGCAACGATAGGTGTTGCAGTAGGCTTTGCGGGAACCGCCACTGCGTGAGGAATAATGGCAAGCGTGAGGGCAAGCCATTATTAAAGTGAGAAGAGTATCTGACTTGATCCAGTCATGCAGGATGTGAAAACATTTTCCATTTTTTAAAAGCGACCCCTTTTTAGGGATCGCTTCTCAATTAATACCTATTTTCCCCACAAAAGAAACAAAGGAGGAAAATTGATTCTTACAGTTTCATTCAGGGGCCGTAAAAGACATCCTAGTAGGTTGATTCCATGGATGAACAATCACTTAAACTTGCCCTAGGGAATGCATTCCATCATCATATTATGCACTTTTGATGAAAATTTTCAAAAAATCCTCAGGTTTGAAAAAAATGGGGAGTGATGTTGAGCAATTCAACATCATGATACCAAGTTACTTAGGTCGCTACCTTCTCATCGGGGCAATTTTCACAGCAATTCTCATGGCTGGCGGGCCTTCATTGGGAGGGATGGGGATTTTCCTAGCAATCTCCGGGGTTGTTCTAGTTGTCTTTCCAACGACGCGATTCGTCTCTTGGGGGATCTGGGTTTTAGCTGCTTTATTGGTTGTTGCATCCTCCCTTTCCCTAAGCCCGGATAAATGTTTGGAGATTGCCGGTGGGTGGAAACATTTGAATGTCCACCTCTGGAAATATTTGTTTGAAGGCATCCCGGGCATTCCATTGCCGACCTCTATTTCTCCAGATCCGATGGTTAGCTTTTACTGGGGCCTTCTTCTGGTCGCTACAGTCCTAATTGGACTTCATGGATTGGGCTCTCCCGTGTCGCCTCATAAACTCCAGAATATCGCCCTATTTCTCTGTTTGTTGAGTTCTCTCTATGCGGCTTTGGCTGCATTCGCCTGGAAGACAGGTTGGCAAAACCCACTTTTTTACAAGGATCCGTCAATCC
>CAIKFI010000172.1 GCA_903826635.1 uncultured Spartobacteria bacterium
CCCACCAAGCCGAACTGATTGCCAGACCCCAGATCAGGGCGAGATTGGTTCCGATGGAGGTGATGCCAGCCCAAAGTCGTATGCGTTGATACTTTGTGGGCTCCATCATGATATTTTATGGAAAAGAAAAGGCCGGGTCAATGACCCGGCCTTTTCGGTGAAGATTAGCTCTTGGGGGAGCACTGAAGACTACTTTCTTTCCTCAACATACCGCGCAATGCGGTTGGAGAGGATCAGGAAGGTCGGGGCCCATAGGCCGACGAAAATCCCGAAGAGTTCGCCATGAGTGCGGACTTCAAAACTCACATCCTTGCCGCCGGCATAATACCAGATGGCAATGGAGCCGAGAACCGAAGCGAGGCCCAGAACGAAACAGAGGTTACTTAGTGCTTTCATAGGATGCCTTTCATGACTCTTTTCGTATCGAGTGGCAAGGTCTATCACCTAAGTTTTGTTACGATTTTTCTATCTTCCATGATGAGCGAGAGATAGGAAGATGGACCAAAATAGGCACGGGTCAGGACATAGGTAACAATAGTTTTAAGAGATGAAATTCCTTTGCATGCGGCACGGATTGGATATTTTCAAGACTAGTTAATACTCTTAACTAAAACCCAAACCAAACAACTTTTATGGCCTTACCGATCGCAGCGCAAATCGCCGCACGCTCCTTCCCTCCCTTCAGCCTGGAGCGCCTTCTAAAAACAACTTTCGCACCGAAAGCAGGACAACGACTCTGCATCCTGATCGATTTGGAAAATCCCGCTGAGATCAAGGATTTTACTTTCCTCAAAAATCCCTCACTCACTATTCAGAAGCATGCCGTTGAGTCCTTCTTAAACCCTCTGAATTCTGAGATTCTGGCCAAGATGGGTCTCAAAGGCGGTGAAATCTTCGCCTACAAACTGACTGGTGGCAGCAACCTTGATCTCCCCGACGAGGCATTCGACCCATCCGGCAAACAAGTCAGTCTCTCAAAAGATGTTTATCCCAATTATGATATTATCCTTTGTATCTCGACCTATTCTGCGACGGCCCCATTGACGGCCTTTGCAAAAAAGTTTGGCTTCCGCGGGGCAACTCTTCACGGAGTCAACGAAGTCATCCTTTCTTCCGGACTCGCCGTCGACTACGACGAGGTGAGCGTTGAGGCAGAGAAGCTTCGACTCGGAGTCACCAAGGCCGATTGGATAGAAATCGATTTTGGCTGTGAAGGCACAAACCACACGCTGCGACTTCTTCTGAATGGTCAGGAGGCCCAAAAGAGCCATGGTCTCTGCCGGGGAGATGAGCCCGATGTCGCCAACCTACCAGCCGGCGAAGTTTACTTTGTTCCCGAGGGTGCCGAAGGATCCTTTCCTCACAAATACGAGGACGGCACACTCGGACTCATGACCGTCACGGGTGGTCGCATCGTGAAGTCGGAACTCATCAAGGGTAACTCCGCTACCATTGAGGCGCATAATGCAAAACTAACCTCCGACCCCGTGACTGGAGAACTCGGAGAGTTGGGACTCGGCACTCAGCTTCTCCCCGTGAGCGGGCGCGATATTCAGGATGAAAAGGTGCGCGGCACCGTGCATGTTGCCACGGGACGCAGCGATCATCTCGGTGGGCACTTGGTTCCCTCCATGTTTACGGAAAAGAGCCATGCCACCCATGACGACATCCTCTTCGCCCCGCACAAAACACCCGAGATCCTGGTAAAACAGGTCCGAATGAAGAGGGGTGACCAGCACGAGGTACTGATCGAGAACTACGAACCCTCGGAATACACAAACAGCTTGGTGGCTTGAGAAGTTGTCGGTCTTCCGACAACTCAAGGTGAATGCGCTAGATTCTTCTCACCAAGCCATCGCCTTGATGCGGGCGGCCGCCTCGATGGCCTTCTCCCGGCTGTTGAAAGCCGAGATCCGGAAGTAACCCTCGCCTGCACGACCAAAACCGCTGCCGGGGGTCACGACGATATTCGCCTCATCCAGCATCCGGTCGAAAATCTGCCAACTTGTAACGCCTTCCGGTCCCTTCACCCAGATGTAAGGGGCGTTCTCACCACCGAAGACGCTCAATCCACAGGAGGACGCAGCCTCGCGGAGAATCTTGGCGTTGCCAATGTAGTGTTCGACCAGTGAAGCAACCTCTGCTTTCCCCTGATCACTGTAAAGGGCCGCCGCACCACGCTGGGTGACATAGCTTACACCGTTGAACTTGGTCGTGAAGCGACGATGCCAGAGCGGATGAATCGGGCGGCGCTCTCCATCGGCGGAGCGTGCTGTCACCAACTTGGGAACCACCGTGAAGGCGCAGCGTGTTCCGGTGAAACCACCATTCTTGGAGAAACTCCGGAACTCAATCGCACACTCACGGGCTCCGGGAATTTCATAGATCGACCGGGGGACCGAAGGATCACTGATATACGCCTCGTAGGCGGCATCATAGAGAAGGATGGATCCATGCTTCAGGGCGTAGGCAACCCACTCTTCAAGTTGAGTCCTGGAGGCAACGGAGCCGGTGGGATTATTGGGAAAGCAGAGGTAGATAATGTCCGCTTTTTCCTCTGGAACGGTGGGCACGAAGCCATTCTCCGCCGAGCATTCCAGATAAATGATCCCTTCATAGGAACCGTCTTCCCGCCCCTCGCCAGTATGTCCGGCCATGACATTCGTATCGACATAGACGGGGTAGACCGGATCCATGACGGCAATACGGTTATCATCGCCAAGGATATCGAGGATTGCACCGCCGTCACACTTTGACCCATCCGAAACAAAGATCTCATCATCGGCGACATCGAGCCCCCTGTTTCTGTAGTCATTCGTTGCGATCGCAGTGCGCAGGAACTCATATCCCTGCTCCGGGCCATACCCGTGGAATCCCTCGCGGGTTCCCATCTCATCGATGGCGGCATGCATCGCCGCGCGAACTGCAAGGGGCAGAGGCTCGGTCACATCACCAATCCCGCAACGGATCATGCGCGCTGATGCTGTGGGGTTTGCCTCGGTGAAGGCCTTCACACGCCGCGCGATCTCGGGAAACAGATATCCGGCCTTAAGTTTTAGATAGTTGGAGTTGAGCGTCGCCATAGTGCTATCCATCAAAGGGAAAATTCCGCACCGTTTCCAGCGCAGGGTTGATGATTTTTAAACGCTTTGGTTTGCCGATTTAACGATCGACCCTTGCGCCCCCCCCAGAGGCAAGCTTCTTGACCTCCGCAAGCGAGGCCATCGAGGTGTCACCCGGAGTGGTCATTGCAAGAGCCCCGTGGGCAGCACCGAGATTCACAGCATCCTGCGGATCACCACTGGTAAGGAATCCATAGATCAGGCCCGAAGCAAAACTATCACCACCACCGACCCGATCCATGATTTCCAGTTCGGGATAGTGGGTTGACTCGTAGAACTTACCATCCGCCCAGCAAATAGCTCCCCAGTCATTGACCGTTGCGCTCTTCACCCCTCGCATCGTGGTTGCAACCACCTTGAAGTTGGGGTAGGCCTTCACAGCTTCCTCGATCATCGCCTTGAAGCTGTCGAGTTCCAGATTGGTGAGGTTATGATCGGTCCCTTTGACTTCCAGACCCAGGCACGCGGTGAAATCCTCTTCGTTGCCGATCATCACGTCCACATTGCCAGCAATGCGCCGGTTGACCTCCCTAGCCTTCTCAATCCCTCCAATCCCCTTCCAGAGAGAGGGCCTGTAATTGAGGTCGTAAGAGACAAGGACGCCATGGCGACGGGCCGCCTCGGTAGCCTCGATCACGACGTCGGCCGTGCTCTCGCTGAGCGCGGCAAAGATGCCTCCCGTATGAAACCAACGGGCACCGAGAGTGCCGAAAACATGATCCCAGTCAAAATCGCCGGGCTTGATCTGGGAGGCGGCTGTATTACCACGATCGGAAATTCCGACGGCTCCCCGCACTCCGAATCCCCTTTCCGTAAAGTTCAAGCCGTTGCGGACCGACCGACCAATTCCGTCATAGGAAACCCATTTGATCATCGAGTCATCCACACCCCCCTGAAGGATAAGATCCTCGATGAGACGACCGGCATCATTATCGGCAAACGCGGTCAGAATAGCGGTTCTCAAACCGAAACAACGGCGGAGTCCGCGCGCTACATTATACTCCCCTCCACCCTCCGAGGCCCTGAAGGATCGGGTTGTCTTGATGCGTCCCTCCCCGGGGCATAAGCGTAGCATCACTTCACCAAGGGAGATCTCATCGTAACGGCATTTGTCTGCGGGTCGGAGTGTGAAAATGGACATCAGTGTTTGTTGGGTTAGTGATGGCATGATGGATCATGGGGAAGCGACTGACAATTCCAAGAAAAGGGGCTCATGGAATGGCGTGATTTCGCCTAGTCCAGGGAACTCCGGGTGGCACCCGAGTAGATACGCCCCTTCCAACTGACGCCCGAAGAGCGGCAGAGGCGCCAACTATTCACCGCGATCAAAAGCGCCAGCAACATGGCGAACGGGTGCGCCAGAAATCCCAACCAAGAGGTTCTAAAGCGCAAGGTTAACAGAATCCGCATTGCCACGATCAGCAGGACTCCCGTCAGCGCTGGAACGGATCCCAGGCCGAAGAGCAAGGCCAATACCGGCAACAAAAAGAGCGAACTGACCATGAATCCGAAAAAAAGGAATCCCAGGGTCGATTCCTCAAAAGCAGGGCGCAGGTTTTTGGAAAACCCCTCCCAAAGGTCTTTGAATCCGGAGTACATCCTGCACCGCAGGATTCCTATTCCATCGGCATTGATCAGTCGCATCCCGTCTCCCGTGCGCGAGGCAACCCGTCGCCCGAAGGCGATGTCTTCCACCAAATGGTCCTTGAGCGCCTCGTGTCCGCCCAAAGACCGGTAAGCGTCCCTTCGAAACAATAAAAACTGACCGTTGGCGGCTCCCATCGAGGCAAGTTGAGCTCGCGAGAATCGCCATTTCCTGACACGCTCCGGGCACTTCTGCAAGAGCGCCAGCAAAGGAAAAGGCTGGAATGACATGAAAAGAAGATAACCAAGGGGTATGACAAATTTTTCAGCCCATGTTCCGGTTTCTTGATAGGGCCAGATTGAGAGCAGGTCAGCCTTGGTAAACTTGGAATGCGCCAGCGCCGCCCTCAAACAATCCGGTTCATGGACGGTATCGGCATCGGTGAATAGCAGATTGGAGCTTTCAGGATCTGCCACCTGCCATAGTTGATGACAGGCCCAGTTCTTGCCGACCCATCCATCAGGGAGCTCCTTGCCATGAATCAATTTCAGACGACTTCCCGATTGCTCTGAAAAGCCAAGTTTCCGAGCGATCGACACAGTCCGATCCACAGATCTGTCATCAAGCAGGATGATTTCCCTCGGTGGAGGGTCCTGCGACATCAGGGAAACCAAGCATTCCCCGATCCTGCGCTCTTCATTCCTGGCCGGCACAAGCACCGACAGATCCAACCACTCCCCGTCACCGGAAATTGCATTCGGCGGATTGACCCTCCTGAGTAGCCTCATGTTGAAGAGGCAGTTAATCAGACAAAGCGCCAAAAGCGGAACGATGACCCACTCGAGGAATGCCCCGATCAGACTAAAGAAGTTCCCGGGCACGATGGGAAGGCTTCCTTAGTGAATGAGTATCGGAACCTGGCAGTTCTAGTTCTCGTCAGCAGAGACCTTTTTCTTCCGATGGTGCGGAGATGCTGAAGGCGATGGACTCGGAGAAGGAGTTGTGGAGGCGTCGGGTGGAGCGACCACCGGTATCGTGGGTTCGACCCTCACCTGCTCGAGCCGTCTGAGGTAAGCAGCATGCATCGTGTCGATCCATGCGGTGAG
>CAIKFI010000173.1 GCA_903826635.1 uncultured Spartobacteria bacterium
ATCGGTGCAGGAGGAAGAGGTGAGTGCATGATCAGTTTCTCAAACCCTCAGCTTTGCTTCCCACTCACTCGAGGAGTTCCAGAACGGAGGATTCCATGCGGCTTGCCTGCAAGGCGAACTGTTCCGAAGCATTTGCTGATTTCTTCGCATGATCGGCATTGATCTGGGTGACACGACCGATCTGGTTCATTGCCGTGCTGATTTGTTTGATTCCTCGGGCCTGTTCCCTTCCTGAGGATATGATCTCATCGACCGCCGCATTGAGAGCGAGAATATTTGTATGGAAGGAGATTTCATCGATGGTCACGATGAATTTGCTCGTCGCCTCGCTGGAACGGTTGATCTTGGTGATCGCGTGATCCGGGTGTCATGAATATCAGTATCCCCGAGGTTTGAGAGACCACCCACCAATGCTACGTTGATAGTTTAAGTGAGTTCTCGAGAATCCTTGCGGCGACGATAGCGATGGACGATTATCAAAGCTAATCCAACCATCACGATAAGGTATAAGGTGGATGGTTCGGGGACCTCATCAACTGAACTGGCAACACGGAAGCCCAAGTTTGAGTTGTAGTAACTAAGAGCTTCTTGGGTAGATTGATTGGTTGCCCAATTCGCAGAACTCAGATCACTACTTGAGGGATCATAGTAGTATCCAGCGGTACTGTAAGCACCAGTCGTCGTGGAAGTGTTTGTGTTGCTGTTGCTCCAAGCACTCTCCAACCACTGTTGGACATTCCCACCCTGCCCCATTGTTCCGTAGGGAGAAAGTCCCCCCGCCATATAAACCGAGGAAGGACCATTTGTGAAGCTTTGATTGTAGACAGCGGTATTGGTAGCAGTTCCACTAGCAACCGGCGTTGGTACGGTTGTTCCTGTCGGGTAGAGGTTATAAGTTTGTGTCTGCCAACTATAATAGGCTGATTTATACCATTCATTCTCGCTTGGCAGAAAATATTTGGCCAGTGAGTTGCGGTAGGGATCGCTTGGATTATAGCCAGGGCTATTCGTAGCCCAGAGGGAGAGAGAATTGCTAGAAGTTAGGTTGTAGGCGGGCGCGTATCCGCTGCTAATATCTAGCCAATTTACGAAAGCGGCAGCCTTGTACCAAGTCACATTGGCAACTGGTTGATTATTACTCCAATATCCTGCGGTGACATTTGAGAGGCCTGAAGCTATGGCCGCATTGAACTGATTTGCGGAGATGTCATAGGTGCCAATTTGATACGTATAAGCGACTGCTCCATAATTATTGGAATCTGGAACATTTCCTGGATTCCCAATCCGGGAGAAATTTATGATAAACTGATTGGTTCCTGTACCGAATGTGTCTGCGTAAGAAAAGGAGGTGGTGACCAGAGTCGCAACCATCAATGCAAATGTTCTGGATAGAATTGTGATTCTTGGCTTGGTCATAAGTTGGGGCAAAGGATTAAAAAAAGATCACATTTTATATCTTACTGTCAATCTTATTCAAGCATTGTTAAAAAAACTAGTTGTTTTAAAAGAGAACTTTATCCTCTTTGATTATCACACCGAAACTTATGATGCGGTGATCTCCAGTAGAAGGGATATTCTCGTTTGAGGATACATGGCCTGCCCTTTGCTTGGTTGGAAATGATTTGTTAGAAAAATCAGCTACTAAAAAGCCTAAACCTCATTATATTAATCCTTTGCTTTTGAGTGAGTATTTATTTAATGTAGAGGAATCGTTTTTTTCCCATAAAATCAAAATTTTTATAATGCAGAGACCCAAAACAAACACCAAAAGTGGTTTATGGGTATTCGGGCATATAAAACTTTTCTATCCCCTTTCCTTGGGCATCTTTATAGCCCTCTGTAGTTCCTTTGCGCCATTCGAGACCGCTTCGGGGAATCCTGTCGGTGGGAACGTGACTCATGGAAGCGCTACGATCAAAAATACAGGAAATATCCTGACCATTAATCAGGGAACCGATTCCCTGATCATGGGGTGGAATTCCTTCTCGATCGCCTTGGGAGAGACCACCGTTTTTATGCAACCCAGCAGGTCCAGTCTCGCGCTCAATCGTGTCTACGGGGGCACGGCCAGTATGATCGCGGGAACACTTGAAGCTAATGGTGGAGTCATTCTCATCAATCCCGCTGGGATCACTGTAAGTCGCTCCGGCGTCGTTAACGTGAACACGTTTATCGGTTCTACCCATGATATTACTGACTCGGAGTTTCTGTCGGGACGTGCGCTGACCTTTAAAGGGAATAGCGCGTCCTCGATAGAAAATTACGGCACGATTCATGCCGAATCCGGAGATGTCATCCTGATCGCACGCAACATACGTAACGAGGGCGTTCTCTCCGCTTCCAAAGGAAAAGTCGGCTTGGCCTCGGCGGACGAGGTTCTATACCAACCAGAGGCGGACGAGAGGTTACTTATTAAATCTCCCAATGCTATCGATGGAAGCATCCATGCCGGTGGTTTGATTCAAGCTGCCGCCGCAGAGATCAAGGCCGCTGGAAACCCCTATGCCGTCGCAATCAATCTCGACGGGGTCATTCAGGTGAGGGGGAATCTTGGTAGTGGTGAAAAACCCAAGGTTGTCGTCTCTGCAAAGCATGGAAGTATTCAAATGAAAAACTCCTCAAAAATTGATGCTGGTAATGATTCCAAGGGTGGAATGGTGGTAGTTCAGGCTGCCGAGAACCTTGATATTGCGGGAACAATAGAAGCCACCTCGGCAAATGGAACCGGGGGGGGGATTCAGTTGCTTGGTAACAGCATTCATCTTGCCGCATCCGCCGTCGCGGATGCTTCAGGGGCTCTGGGTGGAGGGAAAATCTTTGTTGGTGGTGATTACCAAGGAGGGAACAACCCTGCCATCCATTACTCGAGTGATCCATTGCCCACGGCTTCCATCCTTCAGGTAGATGCCGGGGCCTCCTTGTCTGCAAATGCGACGCTTGCCGGTAATGGCGGAGTGATCATCCAATGGTCCGATCTCACCACCATCTCGGACGCTTCTGTCTCCGTGCGTGGTGGCCCACAAAATGGCAATGGCGGATTTGCTGAAATCTCCGGCAAGCAGAACCTCGGGTTTCATGGATCTGTTGACCTTGCGGCCCCTAAAGGTCGCGCGGGTTCGGTGCTCTTTGACCCGCAAAACTTATATATTGCCGATAATCCATCATCAGTGCTCCAAGACTCAAGCTACGTTCTCAGCAGCAGCGTAATCGATTCCATCACGAGCGGTACGGTGTCCCTCTCTGGCGCCAACATCAACCTGTCGGATCCAAGCGGGTTTTCTTTTGCAAACCTCGTTCTGCAACCAAATGTCAGTCTTCAACTGAACGCCGCCTCGGGGATTTTGACCATTCCTTCCGGCAGTTCAATCACCGCCTCGGGGACAGGTTCGATTCAACTCCATGCCCTCCAGGATCTGAACCTAGGAGGTGCGATTGCTTCTGAAAGTGGATCCATTCAACTTTCCGCCGGAGTTGGAAATCTCAACCTCTCTTTAGGATCCACTATCAAGCAGAGTGGTAATGGGGGCATCGTTCTTGAGGCAGATCAGGGGGCGATTCTTGGTACCTCGGTCATTTCATCGCTCTTGGGAGGGGTCAGTTTGCAAGCCACTCATTCTTTGAACGGAAACATCGATTTCTCCGGTTCGATCAGTACGGGAACAACAGGAAGTTCCGGAGGGAGGGTGGATCTCATTGCCGGAAAAACCCTCGCTCTCCATGGTGATGTGAATGCTGGGGGATCATCGATAAGCCTCAGCGGAGGGCAGGGGATAAAGATTGGCAATCCACTCTTAACATCCCTCACAACGAGCGGAGATCTGAACTTTGAGGCCCCTTCGCTTTCTTTGGAAAACACGCCAATCTTTTCTGTTGGTTCCATTTCCGGATCCTTCGGAAGTATTAACGCGTCGGCTTTGCAGATAAGTTCAACGGGCTCTCTGAATAAAGTCTATGACGGAACAGTAACAACTTCGCTTTTACCGGAAAGTCTTTCCTTCAATGGTTCGGCCAAGGGACTTGGCGGCCCGATGAATATTGTTTCGGTTAATGCAAATTATAATAGCCCCAACGTCAACTCTGCCTCAACGATTACAATCCATTCGCTTCTTTTGCATCCGAGTGGATCATCCGAAGGAAATTTTCTGTTGAATCTGAATAATGAGACATTACCCGGCACGGTGACGCCCGCGACATTGAGTGCCTCGCTGACTGGCGTGGTGAGCAAGACGTATGATGGCACGACGGTCGCGACATTGAGTCCCGGTAATTTCACACTTGCAGGAGTCTTGGGAGGGGATGCGGTGAGTTTGAAGGCTCCGGGCGAGGGGAGTTATGACGCGCTTCACGTAGGGTTTGGGAAGACGGTGAGTGTTGAAGGAGTGAGCCTTCTCAACAACAACTTTGGAGATTATGTGCTGGCCTCTACGAGCCTTAGTGCGCCGATTGGCACGGTGACGCCCGCAACATTGAGTGGCTCGCTGACTGGGATGGTGAGCAAGACGTATGATGGCACGACGGTCGCGACATTGAGTCCCGGTAATTTCACACTTGCAGGAGTCTTGGGAGGGGATGCGGTGAGTTTGAAGGCTCCGGGCGAGGGGAGTTATGACGCGCTTCACG
>CAIKFI010000174.1 GCA_903826635.1 uncultured Spartobacteria bacterium
AAGAAGGAAGAGATGGTCACCAAGTTGACCGATCTTGAAACCGCATGGGATGCAAAAGAGTCTGATCTCAAGCCAAAGGACGAGGCCACCTGGACCATCATTGACAAGACGCTGGACAAGGGGATTTCCTCCCTTCGCAGCAGCAAGTATAAGCCGGAAAAAGGTAAGGCTGCCCTCGAGAGCATGATCTCGGAATTGACAGCAGCGACGAAATAAAAAGCAGCTAGCCCCCAGAACCATAAACTCCCATGAAAAGATTAACCGCATCCCAAGGGCTCCCCTTAATCCTTGTTCTGGCGATGTCCTCATCCGTCATCGCCGGCGCTCCGATACCATGGAAGGAACTCCCCCAAGCTGTGCGTGCAACCATCCTCTCAAACGGAGGGAAAGAGGGGCAGTTTGTTGACATGGAGAATAAAAAAATCAACGGCCTCTCCCTCTACGAGGCGGCAATACGATCAAAAAATGGGGCAACCTCTGACCTCGTGATCACCGCTGATGGAAAACTGATTCAAACTAAGCATGATGATGCCGAGGACAAGGCTGCTGAGGTCAGTGCCGCAAAGGGTCAGGGGGTGATGGTCTTCTCCCACCCGCGCAAAATCACCAACACCTACCTGCCGCTTGCAAATCTGAAGGAGGATATTCTGGTAGGAGGTAAGGACGCCTCGGAGAGAGTAGTCAGGACAGCCCGTCCCGATCTCCGAAAGACCTTCACCATCCATGGAAAAAAGGTGCAGGCCCTTACTGTGGTCGATCAGGAGAGTATCGGTGGTAAGGTTGTCGAAATCACCCGTGACTACTTCGCCCAAGATGATGCCGGTAATGTCTACTATCTCGGCGAGGATGTGGATTCCTACAAGGATGGGAAAATCATCGGGCATGACGGGGCATGGCTTCTTGGGAAGGACACCTCAATGCCGGGGCTCCTGCTTCCTGCGAAGCCCACGATGCACTCCTCGTTCAATTCAGAGAATGTCCCCAAGATCACCACGGAAAAAGACAAGATTGTCTCCCTGTCAGCCAAAGCAGTCGTCCCAGCCGGAACTTTCAGAAACTGCGTCAAAGTTGAAGAGCATGCCTCCGATGGATCAACCGAGTTCAAATATTTTGCTCCAGGTATCGGATGTGTGATGGAGGAAGAGTCGGATGGCTCGACAAAGCTCCAATCGCATACCACCCTTGATTGACAGATTTAGGATTCGGGGCTCCAAGGCCAAGGCCCGATACCCAAGAACTAAAGTTGACCGAGCCATGCACGTCCTAGTCGTCGAGGATGAAAAGAAGACAGCGGCTTTTGTGCGCAAAGCCCTTGCAGGTGAAGGTTTCCTTGTCGATGTGCTGACGCAGGGGGATCAGGTGATCCCCTTTTTGAGAACTCATCCTGTGGATGTCGTCGTGCTGGACATCATGCTTCCGAAACAGGATGGCCTGAGTGTGCTGCGCGATCTCCGTCGAGGTAGGAATACTACCCCGGTGCTCCTTCTCTCGGCACGCGGCGGCATGGAGGATCGGGTCGAGGGACTCGATGCAGGCGCTGATGATTATCTGCCCAAGCCTTTTGGTCTCAGCGAACTGATAGCAAGGGTCAGGGCCCTAGGGCGACGGGCCATTCCCCAGCAACCTCCCTCGCTGCAACTCGCTGATCTTTCTCTTCATTCCATCACACGCACGGTCCGCCGAAACAACAAGGAGATCGAGCTCAGCACACGCGAGTTCCAACTCCTTGAGTTTCTGATGAGATCCACGGGACGGATCTGTGAACGCACAACAATCCTTCAACACGTCTGGGGATACTCTTTCGATCCCGGAACCAATATCGTGGATGTCTATATGCGAAGGCTTCGCGATAAAATCGATGCTGATTTCCCGGTGCGTCTGCTGCATACCGTGCGCGGGATGGGTTATGTGATGCGGGAGGAATCCACCCCATGAGCTTCCGAATTCGACTAGCGGTCCTCTATGCCGGCGTGCTCCTGACCTCTTTGCTGATCTGCGGAACCCTGCTCTATCAGGAGTGGGTCGTTGAACCCCAGCATGCGAGGGAACGCCTTGGTCTTGCGCCGGAGGATGATGTCGTGATCGATTTTCTTCAGAGTGTGATCTGGGTCGCCGTTCCAGCCACCATCCTCGGACTCAGCGGGGGTTGGCTGCTCATGAGGAAAGCTCTGGAGCCGGTCAGGGCACTCAGCAATGCCGTCTCGGATCTCAATGAGTCGAACCTGAACGTCCGGCTACCTCGTTCAGGCAACGGGGACGAGTTTGATCGCCTGACCGGAGTTTTCAATGAGATGGCAGCCAGACTTGAGGATTCCTTTCAGAAGATCCGGGAGTTCACCCTCAGGGCCTCGCACGAACTGAAGACCCCTCTGACCATCATGAGGGGGGGGATCGAGACCTTGCTCAAGGATCCGTTGATCACCGGACTCCATCGGGAGGGTCTTTTGAACGAACTGCAAGAGGTGCAAAGGCTCGGTCGGATCGTGGACGGCCTCACCCTGATCACAAAGACAAATGCGGGATTGATAGCCCTCCGGAGCCATCCGGTGCACTTTGATTCCTTGGTTAAGGATGCCTTTGCCGATGCACAGATCCTTGCCCGTGATTCTGGGCTGACCGTTCGACTGGAAACCTGTGATCCGACCATCGTTCTGGGTGATCAGGAGCGCCTTCGCCAGATGCTGCTCAACCTGCTGGATAACGCCGTCAAATTCAATGAGCGCGGGGGGTCCGTCCTAATTCAACTCACCAACCTCAAGAAGAATGATGAGGATAAGGAGGTCGCCCTGTTGCAGATCTCCAATACCGGTCCGGGGCTCCATAAGACGGCCTTGTCCGAGATGTTCGAACCCTTTTACCGGGGGGATGCTGCCCATAACCGGGAGATCGACGGCTGCGGGTTGGGTTTGGCGATCGTTCGGTGGATCGTCCTCTCGCACAGGGGAACGATCTTCGCGGAATCCGATCCGGGCATTATCACGAAAGTCACCGTCCGGTTGCCACTAGCGAAGAAATTGACTCAAGAGGGACTCATTCTTTCCTAAAAGAGTCCTCATGGCAGCTTACCGAGAAAAAGCGGTTTCTTTTATGTGGTGACGGGTGTTGGATCTCTATTCCTTGGACACTCCAGAAAAACAACCCCGCATCCTGATCATCCGCCGCGACAATATCGGCGATCTGGTCTGCACAACCCCGCTGATCAGGGCCCTGCGCGAACAACTTCCCGATGCCTACATCGCAGCACTCGTCACCCGCTATAACATGGCCGTGATGGAGGGTAATCCCGATATCGACGCCCTCTTCTCCTACACCAAGGCGAAGCATCTCGAGCCGGGCGAGAGTGCGATCGGCATCTTCTGGAGTCGCCTTAAGACGATCTGGACCTTGCGGCGTCAACGCTTCGACTGGATCCTCCTGCCAGCAGGGCCACAGAGAAGCGCCATCAGATTCGCAACATGGATCGGCGCAAAGAAGATTCTCATCCGTGATCAGGAGGACTCCAGAGGAGGCTCCCATCATGTCGAGCAGTGCTGCCATCAACTCGTGCGGATGGGTCTGAAATTTGAAACTCCACCCGCACGTCTGACTCCAAATCCAGAAGCCGTTACCAAGATCCAGTCCTCCCTTCTCCTGGACTGGCAAGCATTTCGGGGGCCTGTTATCGCCCTTCATCTTAGCTCACGCAAACCTTCCCAGCGCTGGCCAGCTTCTAGGTTTTCCGAGACAGCCCATCAACTCCATGAAGCCTTAGGGGCAAAATTCATCCTTCTCTGGTCACCGGGAGCCTGGGACAACCCTCTTCACCCGGGAGATGATGAGAAAGCGACCGAGGTCTTGAATTTGACGGCCGGTCTGCCGGTTCAGGCCGTAAGGACCGAGTACTTGGAAGATCTGATTGGAGCCCTTTCCCTTTGTGATGGGATGATCTGCAGTGACGGGGGAGCCATGCATCTGGCAGCAGCCCTTGGCAAGCCGATGGTCTGTCTCTTTGGGGATTCCGATCCGGAGCATTGGGGGCCGTGGAAGACTCCACACCGGGTGCTTCAGAAACCGAGCAGAGAAGTTGCTGACATCTCTGCTCAGGAGGTCGTGAATGTCCTAATGGATGTCTTAAAGAGTTGATCGCAAGAGACATAGGGGGCTTTCTGAAACTACCTGATAAATTTTTCTTTCACCGTTTTTTGACTTTTCCAAAAAATCCTCGTTATTCTCACTGCCTACCATCCATGAAAAAACTTCTTCTTCCCCTCTTCCTGATTGCTGCTTTCTCCACGCCTGTATTCGCCGGCGGCGGCAAGGCTGCTCCAGCAATTAAGCTTCCAAATCCGAACGTCTTGCCCGATCCCATGACAGGCATTGTCGCCACCGTGGCAAAAAACACTGACTTCATCACCGTCATGAAAAAAGGTAAGACGGTGGGATTTTATATGTGGGGAACCCATGTCACGCAAGAGGGCCATACCGTCTTGATTCAAACCCTTAAGAAGGGGCAGAAAGTCACCGTTACCCCCTGCTCGTGGAAGCTGATGAACGCACAAACCGTGGATATTCTGAAATCTAGCGGATACGAGGACGAAAACGGGGAGGTGCCGGAATTTTTCGTTGGCAAGATCGCTGCAATTTCTAAGAACGGAACCTCCCTGACGATCCGAAAAGGTGACAACCAACTCGATTTCCTTCTGGCCGGCACGCGCTTACTACAGGATGGAAAAACTATTTTGATATCGAGCCTTCAGAAAGGGATGACCCTGAAAATTTATCCCACCGCTTGGAAGCCTGAGCAGGCCCAGGTCATCGAGGTCACGGCTGCGGCCTCTCCCGCTCCCGCTCCCGGAACAAAGCCCGCAGGAGTCAAAAAATCCTCATCATCAGCGCTCTAAGAAGACTTTCTTGATCGGCTTCCTGCACTTAAAATGCCGCTTCCTCAACGGCCAAGATAATTAAGGCTAGATTAGGGCTTAGGTGTAACGATCAGATTCCAAGTGCAGCTATCGTGAACAGGCTTGGTCCCCGGCGTTTCTGAGACGGCGGTGACCTCCAGCTTGTTCTCTCCCGGGGAGAGTTCCACCTTTGGCCAGAGAGCGATCTCGGTCGGACCGGGCTTCGTCGTCCCAAGGCTCTTGCCGTTCACAGTGAGTTCCACTTCAGGACAATTGGAATAGACCTTCACCTCGGTGGTTGGAAGGGTCCGGTTCACAGCCCGTCGGGAGGTGATATAGACCATCGGCTCTGGATTCCAATTGGCCTTGTAGAAGTAGAAGGCATCTTTCTTGAACTGTCGGTCATGGGTCACCAGTCCCTTATCGTTGAGGGAAGGGGTATTGCCCTCCTTGCGGCTTTTGGCGGCAAAATCGAACATGTTCCAGACAAAGGATCCCCAGAGTTGCGGATTATCCTTCATCACGGCCCATTCCCCTTCATGACAGAAGGCCTGGTATTCCTCGGGATGGAAGGGGCCTCTCGGATCCGGTTGTTTGATGACTCCCTCGAGATGGTGGGAAATGTTAGCTCCGGCGCCGTATTCACTGATCGCAATCCTCCGACCCATCTCGTCGAACCTTTGCTGGATATACGTTTTCATCTCAGAGGGTGGCGAGGGATGATACCAAGCCGGGTAATGGTTGAACGCCATCTGCTCGGCAATCTGGTTGAAGGACCTTCCCGGACGACAGGATGCTGCAACGACCATTCGGCTCGGATCGATCTCTTTGACAACATCCTGCAGATGAGCTAACTCCGGATCACTGGGAGGCATCGGCCTGTTGCCCAACTCGTTGAAGATCCCCCACCAGACGACACTTGGGTGATTGTAAAGCTGGTGAACCATCTCCCTTAAATACTCCTCACTGTTGTGCCAGAAATCCCTTGTTGCACGGGTCTCGTTCACCAGAGAGACCTCATCCCAGAGGAGAACACCCTCTCGGTCGTTGATCTGGTGCCAATTCTCACTCTGCGGGTAATGGGCATTCCGGACAGCTGTCACACCCATCTCCTTCATGATTGAGGCATCCCTTTGCTCGTCCTCGGAAGAGACAGCCCAACCTTTGTTACGAACATCCTGATGTCGACAGACACCATGCACCGGGTAGGGATTGCCATTGAGGAGGAAGCCCTCTTCCCGCGTGATCGATGCTGAGCGCAAGCCAAGCTGCTGACTCACCTGATCGATGATCTTTCCGTTGCAATGGAGCGAAACAGTTGCCGTATAGAGGTAGGGATCTTTACGGCCGTTCCATTGATGGGGATCGGAAATCGTTAGATTCTGAGTGACTGGCACCGAGGTCTCGTAAGGGACTAGATTCTCGGTGGTAGCTTTTGCAACGACCTTCCCCTCGCCATCCTTGATTTCGGTCTCGATCATGACGGGCGTGCTGCCATTCTCTTTATCCTCATTCTGGGCAGGGTCTTCGGTTCCCGCAGCCCCAGGCGTCTTGTCGGCTTGCTTCGAGAAATCCCCCGATTTGTTACCATTCGAGACAATCGATCGGACTTCCACGGACGCTTCTTTGGGATCCAGCGACTTGGTGGTCAGGTAGACGCCGGAGGAAGCGTAATCGAGTGGTGAAATGCAGACTTTGTCCGTAACGATCATCTGAACGGGCCGATAGAGACCTCCATAGAGATTGAAATCCCCGGACAATGGGGGAAGATCATCCCGGTAGGAGTTGTTGACTTGAACGCGCAGTTCATTCGCTCCGCCATATCGAAGCCTGTCGGTCACCTCATAACAGAACGCCGTAAATCCACCGCGGTGCTCTCCGATCATCGTCTTGTTAATGTAAATCTTGGCGACCGTTCCCGCCGCTTCAAAGCGCACAAAAACCCTCTTCTTGCCTTTCCACTCCGCAGGAATTTCGAGCTGATGCTCATACCAGCAGGCTCCGCGGTAGTATCCGTTTTGGGTGCGGGGATCCTTGCCCTCGGGCACAGTACCACTGATGCCCTTTTTATTGGAGAGGTTTGCCGCAGCGCGCTTTGCCGCATCTTCCCGCTTGGTCGCCTCATCGATCACCGGGAGCGTCTCCTGCTGATCGCTGATCTGAGCCGGGCCAGTCTGCCCGTCGAGGGCATTCCAAGTGTGAGGCACCGAGATCTTCTCCCACGCGGCGCTAGGTTCGATGAGAGCCACATCCTCCTTGATAAATGACCAATCGGCTTTTAAGGGAATGACTTCGCGGTCGGCGAGAGCGACACAACTCAAGGAGAGACTGATGAAGGCAACCGAGGCTAGACACGGAAGTGGTGAACGAAACTGCTTCATAGGGGGAAAGTTGGGGGCGGTGGGTTGCAGGAGGCAAAGACTAGATGCTTTTTTTTTTGGAATTCAAGCATGATTCCCCATTGTGAAAACTCTCAAAAAAACTCGCGGGGCATCTTGCTGAAGCTCATTCTTTCCAAATGCTCGAAATTACTATCCTAGCCAGCGGCAGCAGCGGAAACGCCGCCCTGGTGAGGACGGAAACAGCCTCATTCCTCGTCGATGCTGGGCTGAGCACCAAGGAGCTCACCCTGCGATTGGCGACATGTGGAGTCGAACCGATGGATCTCAGCGCGGTCCTGGTCACCCACGAACATGGCGACCATACCAAGGGGCTCGTCCAGTGGGCGAAAAAACACGCAACACCAATCTACTGCAATCGACAGACTGCCCTCGTGCTCCGGGAGAAGGTGACCGGCTTCAACGGATGGAAAATCTTTGAGTCCGGATCAGAATTTGAGCTGGAGGGAATGACTATTCGCTCTTTCCCCGTGCCGCACGATGCGGTGGAGCCCGTTGGATTTGTGATCCGGGAGAGGGGTCACTCTTTTGGCTTCCTCACCGATCTCGGCCATGCCACGACCCTTGTCACAGAGTCACTCCGAGGCATCGACGCCCTCCTGATCGAGGCCAACTACGACGAGGTCCTCTTGCAAAATGATACCAGGCGCCCCTGGTCCATCAAGCAGCGCATCCAGTCACGCCATGGGCATCTTTCCAACTCGGATGCAGCGGAGACAGTCTCGCAAATTGTTCACGACGGACTCGGCCATCTCCTGCTCGGACACCTGAGTCGGGACTGCAATAGCGAAGACCTTGCCCTCGCCGCCATGAGTCGGATTCTCAAAGGCCGGTCAACAAGGCTCTCCTGCGCCATGCAGGAAACAATCAGTCCGAGCATCCGATTGGGCTGAATTGTAATCTCAGGCGCCCAGTGTGATCCCCGCCATTTTCATGATTCCCGCGATCA
The DNA here is from genome assembly GCA_903826635.1 of uncultured Spartobacteria bacterium. Taxonomy (GTDB): domain Bacteria; phylum Verrucomicrobiota; class Verrucomicrobiia; order Chthoniobacterales; family UBA6821; genus UBA6821. The sequence goes on from CAIKFI010000174.1 coordinate 8,229, forward strand.
AGGGGCTTAAGATGATGGAGAGCGCCACTAACACTAGAAAACCGAGGACCGTAAACACGACGGAAGCAAGAACGACCTTCAAGACGCTGATGGATTGAGCCTGCTGAATGGCGACCACGCTGGCATAGGAATACCACCCCAGATAGGCGAGGGTTGCGATCAGGAGAAGGAGCACACCGGCGGTCCCGACTGCGGGGATCAGATCAAGGGCCACGGCAACAGCGTTGAAACTCCCGCAGAGGTAACAGATGGTACGAAAGGTGGTCTCGAAGGGCCTGTTGGCCCCTCCGACCATTCGAAGCGAGAGATGGAGGATGCCTGCACCCAAAAAATTGGCCACCACCGCGATGGCGGGCCAAAGCAGGATATTGATGAGAAGCATGGACTCGATGAATGGTTTGCCGAGGGCGGGCATCGAGAGCGTGAAATTCGGGGAGAGCTCCTGAAGTGCATGCAACTGAACCTGCAGGAGTTGGATTTTTGTCTCAAACTCCTGTCCGCTCATCATGATCAACCCTGCCAGGGAGAGGAGCCCGAAAAGGGTGTGCAGCGTGGTGTTAAGCAGGATTGTGTAGAGCAGGGGGCCTGTCAGTCCTCCGGTATGCTTGAGGGAGGCAAAGGTGGCGGCCGGACGGAAAAGAACGGCATTCATGGTCCGGAGGATCGCAGGGAAGAATCCGATCCGGGCTCGTTCTTCCCACGCTGGCTCGGATCCCTCTTGAGAGGCGACGAGTGCATGAATCACAGCCGGTTCCCCATGAGCGGACGCAAGAGAGGGAGGCGGAATTTCAAACTCCCATTGCGGGGCCATCTCCCCGAGTGGCCTCCATTCCTCCATTCCCTCGCGCCAGGCGAGATCCCCCGCAGTGAACCGACCGCTCAGAAGCCCCTGCCGGACATCCTCCTGAAAGAAGGCCCCCAAGGACTGGTGATTGCGGGCAATATGAATTTTTGGCATCCCTTTGAACTATATGATCCCCGTCTGGATAAAAAGAAGGAACCTAGGGTCTCCCTGTCGGGTTTACGGATCTTTTTTTGTCACTTCATGAAACATCCTTTGCCGAAGCGCGGGTCGACCACAATCAGAGTTCGAGCGGCTTGGGAGCGCGACTCAGGAGCCTGGATCCCCCCTGTGTGATCAGGGCAACATCCTCATGACGCACTCCGCCGATCCCCGGGATATAAAGCCCCGGCTCGATCGTGAAAACCTGTCCCGATTTCAATTTAGCGGACCCGAAACGAGGCTCCTCATGAAGATCAAGGCCGAGGCCATGGCCCGTTCCGTGAAAGAACCCGCTCCAACGCCCCCCTCTTCCGGACTCATCATCTCCCACGCGCTTGGTGGGATACCCATTGTCTGTGAAAAACCGGGTGACTTCACGATGGATTGCACCCCCGTCGACTCCCGGCTGCAACGACCCGATTGCCAGCTTCTGACCAAGCAGGCAAATCTCCCAGAGTCGGCGTTGGTCCTCCGTAGCCCTTCCCCTGACCACGGTCCGGGTGAGGTCTCCATAGTAACCGCTCCTTGCGGAGCGTGGAAAGAGATCGAGAATGATCAAGCGGTCCGCCTTGAGTGGACCATGACCGCGCTCGTGCGGGTCACAGGCCAGCTCCCCGCAAGCCACGATCGAGTTTCCCGCAGGAATGCCTCCCGCGCGGAGGATAGCTGTTTCGATCTCGATCCGTAATTTTTCGGCGGTCAACGTGCCTCCTCCCCAACGAAGAATCCTGCGTGGACCAATGCTCGAGGCACGAAGCACCTCGAAGGCTCGAGCCATCCCTTTCTCGGTGATCCGTGTGGCCTCCGTCATCATGGTGATCTCCTGCGGCGTCTTGATCTGGCGCTCGGGTCGGAACATCCCCGGAACAGGAGTCACCTCGACGCCGTGTTCTTTCAACTCCCACGCCAAGCCGATGGGAAAATCGGCCGGCACCAGCGGACGATTCCCTCCGCGAGACTTCAGGAAAGATGCGATCACGGCCACGGCACCAGGCTTGTTGCCGGATTTGATCGCGATCTTATTCGCCAAGGCACTCGAGGAGACAACCTCGTCGACCGCGGCTTCACTGCACCCACGGTCAAACTCTAGGTCGCTCAGCAGGATCGAGCTTTTCCCTCGACTCTGGAGGTAGACAAAAGGATCAGGAGCCCGGAATCCCGTGGCGTGAAGCATATCGGCACCCCTTTCGCTTTCCGAAATGATCAGTCGGGCCTTGGGGTGAGCGGAGGACTTTTTAGCCTGGGATTTTTGAACCATGATCCATCGATGCCTTGGAAGGCTCGTCATGGAAAGAGGAAGGTTCTTCGTTTCATTAAAAAAAGATCTTGCAGAAAGGCACGTTTTCCATAGCATCTCTCCTCCCTATGGCAAAGACTTCATGGCTTGAAAGAGATAAACGCAAACGCGAGACCGTCGCTAAGTGGGCAGAACTACGCGCCGAATTGAAGGCCAAGAAGGATTATAGCGGCCTCAGCCAACTTCCGCGCAACGCAAGTCCTGTTCGCCTGACAAACCGTTGCGTGATTTCAGGTCGTCGTCGCGCTTACCTTCGCCGATTCAAGCTCTCTCGTATCACCTTTCGCGAACTTGCCACAAATGGCATGATTCCCGGGGTTACCAAGTCGAGTTGGTAACAAAGAGATTTTTTTGCTGATTTCCCTGCTTTAGGGGAATCCTCTCGCTTCAGAAAGTCAAATAAAGGCATGAACCCTCGGTTTATCCTTATGATGATATCGCTTCGCAAGTCTTTCGTAACGACTGCAGCTCCCGATAACCGCGCAGCTTGCCGGTTCGCCAACTGAGATCACCCATGCCGTTTGTCACTGCCATCCTGGCGGTGGCGGCAGGGGATGCATCCCACCTGCCAGCCATCCAACTTCCCTCCTCACAGTGGGAGTCTGCCGAGGTTATCTTCCTGAGGCTTCTGGCCATTTTCGTGCTCGTTTTGTTGAATGGATTTTTTGTGGCGTCGGAGCTGGCCATCGTCAAGGTCCGGGGCAGTCAGCTCGATACGCTGATCGAGCAGGGTGATGCACGCGCCCTGATCACCAAGCACATCACCAACCATCTGGAGGCCTACATCTCCGCAACCCAGCTTGGGATCACCTTGGCGAGTCTCGGATTGGGATGGCTGGGGGAACCGTTCCTTGCCCACATGATCGAACCGGCTTTCTTCCTCGTCGGCATCAGTTCCCCCGGACTCATCACGACGATCTCCTTCATCCTGGCTTTTTCCCTGATCACTTTCTTGCACATCGTTCTCGGAGAGCTTGCCCCAAAATCCCTCTCCATCCGGAAGCCGGTCGAGGTTGCCCTCTGGTTGAGTCCTCCCCTAAGTCTGTTTTACACGGTGTTCAGGCCGATCATCCGCTTTCTGAACAGTTCCGCGAATTTCCTGCTCCGGCATGTGTTTCATGTCGAGCCACCGAATGACTCGGAACGGGCCCTGACCAATGAGGAGCTGCGTGTGATCCTAACGGAGAGCCGCGAAGCCGAGGAGGTCTCACACCTCGGGGAACAACTTGCCGTGAACGCTCTCGACCTGAGAAACCGCGTCGTTCGCGATATCATGACGCCCCGGAGCGAGGTGGTCCTGCTGGATCTGGAGGAGTCATTTGATGCAGAACTTCTCAAGGCGATCGAGTCCCGCCATACCCGCTTCCCTCTTTGCAACGGGGCGCTCGATGAGTCGGTCGGCCTCGTCCATATCAAGGATCTCCTCCGTATGGTTCACTCGGCGAAAAAGGACCTCCAGGAAATCCAGCGCCCGATTCATCACGTCTCGGAGATGATGCCCCTGGAAAAACTCCTCAACTATTTCCTGGCTAAACACGCGCATCTGGCAATCGCGGTGGACGAATACGGAGGCGCCGTTGGGGTTGTGACGCTCGATAACGTGCTTGAGGAACTGGTCGGATCGATCCATGACGAGTTCGATACCCAGGAGGAGGAGATCACCAACATCCGTGACGGTGAGTTCAACGCCGAGGGAACGCTGGCGCTTCATGATCTCGCCGAGGAGACCGGACTGAAATTTGAGGAGACGGAGGTCAGCACCATCGGGGGCTACGTGACCCAGCAGCTTGGCCATTTGCCGGCCCGCGGGGAGAGCATTGCCATCGGTGACTACGTGGTTACCGTGACAAAGACCGATGGAAGACGCATCCTGGAGCTGAACTTCAAGAAGCCGAGTTCCGACGCTCTTCCGGAGTAGAATTTCTCATCTGTCGGTTGGATTTCATGCCTCGCGGAGTGGGTGCATGATGCGGGGACAGGATTTTCAAGAAGTTTTACCTTCCAACTTTCCTCCCGGAAGAGCCTGCCGTAGAATGATCCCCATGTGGAAAACCGCCCATGAGCATATCCTGAGCCTGACCGTTTATGAACCCGGAAAGCCTGTCGAAGAGTTGGCCCGTGATCTGGGCCTGCGTGAGGAGGATATCATCAAACTGGCCTCGAATGAAAATCCGCTCGGCCCCTCGCCAAAGGCTCTGGATGCCATGCGGAGAACCCTTGAGCGTGCCCACTTCTATCCCGACGGAGGGGGTTATGAACTCCGCAATGCGGTCGCTGAAAGGCTCGGCGTTGACCGTCTGAACATTGTTCTTGGGAATGGATCGAACGAGATCATTGAATTCATCGGGCATGCGTTTCTTGGACCCGGTGATGAAGTCGTGGTGGCCCGTCATTCCTTTGCGGTCTACAAACTCATGGCCCAACTTTTCGGCGCAGACACCGTGGAGGTGCCCGATCCGCGTTTCACGGCAGATCTCGACGCAATAGTTGCCGCTATCACTCCCAAAACCCGGGCGGTCTTCATCGCCAACCCAAACAATCCCACCGGGACGATGGTCGGCCAGGAGGAGATAGACCGGTTCATGGCGGCGGTGCCTGATCACGTGCTGGTGGTCTTTGACGAGGCGTATCACGAGTTTCTCGCGAATGCGCCCGATGTGCTTTCCTATGTCCGGGAGGGGCGGAACGTGGTTGTGATGCGCACCTTCTCCAAGATCATGGGCCTCGCAAATCTGCGGATCGGTTACGGGGTCACCACCCCCGAGATCGCCGCCGTCCTCCAACGCACCCGCCAACCGTTTAACGCCAACGGGATCGCCCAGGCCGGTGCGCTCGCAGGACTTCTGGACGAGGAGCACATGATTCGGACGCGTGAACTGACCAGCGAGGGACGCGAGTATCTGGAAAAGGAGTTCCAAACGATGGGCCTCGAGTATGTTCCCAGCTTTGCCAACTTCGTTCTTGTGAAGGTGGGTGACGGGAAGGAGGTTTTCGAAGCCATGCTGCGCAAAGGAATCATCCTCCGCGCGATGGGAAGCTATGGCCTGCCCGAGTGGATCCGTATTTCTGTCGGAACGATGGAGCAGAACCACCGTTGCATCGCCGAGTTGAAGACATTGGCTGCGTCCGGAAAACTCGTCCACATCGCCAACGCCTAATCGTGCAGGAAACCATCTCCGCCTTGGCCACCCCCTCGGGTGTGGGTGCCCTCGCCGTGATCCGCATCAGCGGATCCGGGGCGCTTTCAATCGCTGACAAGATCTTCCGTGGCGTCAACCGCCCCTCGGCCTCCGGGGAACGCAAGGTCCTTCTAGGGCGCATTGTTGGGGGCGATGAAGAGGTGATTGACGAGGTGCTGTTGACGGTCTTTAGGAATCCCCGGAGTTATACGGGCGAGGATCTCGTCGAGATCTGCGGGCACGGAGGGACGTTGGTCGCCTCCCGTGTGCTGGCATCAGCGCTTGCCGCCGGTTCCAGAATGGCGAGGGCGGGCGAGTTCACGGAAAGAGCCTTCCTGAACGGCAAGCTCGACCTGACGCAGGCCGAGGCCGTCATGGACTTGATCAGCGCCCAGACTCCGAGGGCTGCGAGGGCTGCAGCCCTCCAGCTTGAGGGAACTCTCGGATCAGAGATCCGGATTCTCCGGGAAGAGCTTCTCCAGTGTGTGGCTCATCTAGAGGCCTATATCGATTTCCCCGAAGAGGGAATCGATCCTGAAAGCGGCATTGTCCTGAGAAAACGGATGGAGGCAATCACGGACCACATCCAGCGCCTCCTGGCAACAGCCGGGGAGGGAATCCTCCTGCGCGAAGGAATCACGCTCGCCCTCTGCGGAGCTCCCAACGCGGGAAAATCAAGCCTGATGAATCGCCTGTTGGGAACCGAACGATCCATTGTCAACGCAACCCCGGGAACCACACGCGACACCATCGAGGCCGGGGCAAGTCTCGGTGGATATCCCTTCCGCATCATTGATACCGCCGGTCTCAGGGAGACCGAAGACCCGGTGGAGCAGGAGGGTGTGAGGCGCGCCCGCAAAGCGGCGCAAGATGCCGACCTCAGGATCCATCTGGTGGATGCCTCCACCACAGGAGCCTCCGTTCAACCGCTCTTTGAGGATGAACTCCTGCTCCTCAATAAAATCGATTTGATCGGTAACGCGGTTCCATATTCCCCTACCCGGGGCCTTGGGATCTCCTGCAAGACCGGTGAGGGGATCGAGGAGCTTGTTCAGGTGATCATTCAGAAGGTAACCGGCCAATCAGAGTCTGAAGCGACCACCCACGGCGCCGCCATCAGTGTACGCCATCGAGACTGCCTGGAGAGGGCCCTTGCGGCACTCAGAGAAGCGATCAGGCTGCTTGCTACCGAGCAACCTCCGGAAATTCTCGCCGTTGAATTGCGTTGTTCTCTCGCCGCAGTCGGGGAGATTGTGGGGGATGCTGGAACCGAGGAGATCCTGGGCAAGATCTTCAGTAGTTTCTGCATCGGAAAATAACCATGGACCTGCACAAAGACATCATCAGGCCGCTTCTCTTCAAGTTAGATGCAGAGAAGGCGCACAACCTGGCGGTCAGCTCCCTCTCTTTCGCCTCCACTTTTCCCAGCCTGGTCCGGGGGACACTGGGGGCGAAGCCTGCGAAGAATCCCCGAACCGTGGCGGGAATCGCCTTCCCGAACCCAATAGGACTAGCGGCGGGAATGGACAAGAATGGAGTCGCCCTTCCGGCTTGGGAGGCCCTCGGTTTCGGCTTTGTTGAAGTCGGCACGATCACCTCCCTTGCTCAACCGGGCAACCCAAAACCACGCCTCTTCCGATTTCCCGATCAGGGGGCGCTCATCAATCGTCTTGGTTTCAACAACGAGGGGGTCGAGGCTGTTGCTGCTCGACTGGAGCGCCTCCATACCTCCGGGCGCTGGCCGGGCATCCCAGTGGGACTGAATATCGGCAAGTCCAAGTTGACTCCCGCAGAGAATGCCCACACCGACTACCTGACCTCCTTCAGGCGGCTCCATAGTCTCGGCGATTATTTCGTCATCAATGTCAGCTCCCCCAATACCCCCGGCCTCCGGGATCTTCAGTCCACGGAGGCTCTTGGGAAGATCATTCGCACTCTTAGGGACTGGGAGGGAACACCTCGACGGCCCCTCTTTGTCAAGGTCGCCCCCGATTTGGCGGAAGAGGATCTGGTGGCGGTTGCCCAACTGGCGGAATCCGAGCAACTGGCTGGTCTCATCGCCACGAACACGACGTTGGATCACTCGTCTATTCCCACTGGACGGGATCAACAGGGTGGACTCAGCGGCCTGCCCGTGCGACCGCGTTCACTGAAGGCTCTCCAGATTATCAAGAAACACTCGACTCTACCGGTGATCGCCTGCGGTGGAATCAGCGACGAGACCTCGGCGCGCGAACGCTTCGAGGCTGGGGCCGATCTCCTCCAGGTTTATACCGCCTTCATCTACCAGGGACCCGGATTGCTTCGCAGGTTAGCATCGGCAAACTCTTCCAAAGATTTTTCACCCACTTAAAATCCTTCAAGTTTCATCCTTCAAGTTTCATCCTTTGATTTCTATGTCCCACGCACCCGACACCACTCTCCTGCTCGGCCACTCCCCCGATCCAGACGATGCCTTCATGTTCTACGCCATGGCGGCGGATAAGATCGACCTCCTGGGATACCGGTTCGAGCACACCCTCCAGGACATCCAGACCCTCAATGAGCGCGCCATGCGAGGTGAGCTTCACCTCTCGGCCGTCTCCATCCATGCCTACGCCCACCTGCTTGACACCTACGCCCTTCTGCCCTGCGGTGCCAGCATGGGTGATGGTTATGGCCCGATGTTCGTAACCCTACAAGGACAGGGCCCGGCGGCCGATTCCACTGAAGAGGAGAAGAGGTCGTGGCTCCGTTCGAAGAAAATCGCCGTCCCCGGACTCATGACCAGCGCCTATCTGAGTGCCCAACTCTATTTGGGGAAGGAGTTCAACCACACCGTGGTCCCCTTCGACCAGATCTTCGACGCGATCCGGTCCGGCAGCGTCGATGTCGGTCTCATTATCCACGAGGGTCAACTCACCTATGCCAACGAGGGATTTGAAAAGGTGGCCGACATGGGCGAGTGGTTCAAGGCCGAGACCGGTCTGCCACTTCCGCTCGGCGGGAATGTGATCCGAAAGGATTTCACACGGGACCAGCGCAGCGAACTCAATACGATCATGAAGGAGAGCATCCGCTACGGACTGGAGCATCGCAGGGCGGCCGTCGATCACAGCATGGCCCACGCGCGCGGCATGGAGGTGCCGCTTGCTGATGAATTCATCGGAATGTATGTGAACGACTATACCCTCGACTACGGCGAGCGTGGACGCGCCGCTATCAGGGAGTTCCTTGGCAGAGCAGCCGACCAAGGACTGGTTCCCCGTCTGGACAAGCTGGAGTTTGTGAACTGAGTTCCGTGTTCTTGATCCCCTACTCACGGGCACACTCTCATTCTGGAGCAACCACTGATTCACCTCCCAACTATCCGTGATGGATAGTTGGAGGTATGACTCTCTAGGCGGAACTCAATGGGAGCTACTTGACCGTGATGGTCGAAGCCGTCGCTGAGGTCGTTATCGCGGAGCGAATTGCCATTCGCGACCTGCGTCACCAGAATCACGATCGTTCCGCGTCCCCCGATTTTGCGTGCGCCCGCGGTTGCCTTAATGCAGGGAGTAAGGAACTGTGCCAAGTGTGATCGGTGATCATTGTCTTAATCTTTGTTGGAATGGCGCTTTACGCCCTCTTCTTCCTGCAAAATTCGATAAACAATTCCTCGGTTCCAATGCCAAAAAGAGCATATGTCGATGCCTCGGGGA
>CAIKFI010000175.1 GCA_903826635.1 uncultured Spartobacteria bacterium
CGGAGTAGAGGCCTCAAGAAGTTGGGAAATCTGCGGGTCCTCGGAAGCGGATATTCCCGAACGTCGGGTGCTTCCAAACGCAGCCAGTCGAGCCTTGCCAAGGTTGAGTTTCTTGGCCTCGGCAAAGAAGGCGAGATCCTTGGGGTTGGAACCGGGCCACCCTCCCTCAATATAATCCATCCCGAATCCCGCAAGCTTTTCGGCAATGCGCAACTTGTCCAGGAGACTGAAGGAAATTCCCTCTCCCTGGGTTCCATCCCTCAACGTCGTGTCGTAGAGAGCAATTCGTCCGGTTTGATTCATGGTTTCCTGCACGCTACACCCTGGTAAGTCTTGCTTCAATCCGCGAGATTCCGGGGATCATCCTCTTCCAGGACAGGGGAGTCGTTGATGGCATTGATCAGCAGTCTGAGCATCCCAAATTCCCGTTTATGGGGAGAGAGAACAAGGCGGGGAAGATGAGTCACGGAATCGTCATCCCCCTCCTCCGGAAGAGCCTCACACTGGACGATGTGCCCCAAGGCGATCAAATGATCGAATTGCTGATTCAGATTCTCAAGCGCACGGGGCGTGATTTTTTTGTTCAGACGTATCACCATTTCGTCCCGAACCCATCGGTAGGAGTGGAAGACTTTGTAGAAATGTTTGATCTCATCAACGGCCCGATCGACATCATGGGTGATTGTAAAGAGATGGAAGTCAGATCTTGAAATCAGCCCCAACTCAAGGATGTCGTTATTTAAAAACCTCCGCCAAGTCTCCCAATAAAATCCATTGGGACGGTCCATGAGGATGATGGGCACGATCGAGGTCTTTCCGGTCTGTAGAAGAGTCAGCACCTCGAATCCCTCGTCCAGTGTTCCAAACCCGCCGGGAAACAGCACAAAGGCGCTCGTCTCCTTCACAAAGCTCAGTTTGCGCGCAAAGAAGTAGTTGAAATTAATAAGCTTCGGGTCACCCGAGATGACAGGGTTTGCACTCTGCTCAAAGGGAAGCCTGATATTGAGGCCGAAACTTTTCTCCGCACCGGCTCCCTGTTGGGCTGCGCCCATAATTCCGTCACCGCCACCGGTAATGAGCATGAAGTTCTCCGCCACAATTCGTCGCGCAAACTCCCTGGCAAGCTGAAAGTCAGGATCCTCGGCGCGAGTCCTGGCGGATCCGAAAACAGCCACCTTGCGCACCCCGCTGTATTTTTCAAAGACCGAGGCTGCATAGCGCATTTCACGCATCGATCGGCTGATAAGTTTGAGATCGGCGATTGATGCATGGTCCTCACCGAGTCGCACAGCAGTCTCCATGATGTCGTTTAAAAAGTGAGCTGATCGACCTGTCGCCAAACCATTGACGATTTTTTTGAGGGTTTCGTCCCTAGTTTCGGGTGATTCTTTGGAGGGCATGATCTGCAGGGTCTTAGCTTCGTATCAGGCGACTTGAGAGCCAAAGGCCCAATCCCGTGAAAAAGATATTAGGAAGCCAAATCATCATGATCGGCATGGCCTTCGCATTCTCATGAAACGTATCAGCGATGATAATGAAAAAGAAATAGCTGAAGGCAATCACCAGACTGAGCGCAAAACCGACCGAAGTCTCCTTACGGTGCGTCGTGATACCCAACGGGACGGCGATGAGAGCAAAGGTGAGGGCGGCAAGAGACATGGAGAAACGCTTGCTGATCTCGACCTGATACGCAAGACGTCGTGAGCAATCGGGTTTCGCCAACTCGGAACGAAGTTCATCCAGCGTATGAGAGCTAAGGGGCTTGCCGCGCTTCTTACTATCCAAAAGCCTCTGCAGTGACATGGGAAACACCCCCTCTTTCATGCTGATACCCTGCCGGATCATGGCTACGTTTTCAGGCTGTCGCTCATCTCTCTGCTCAAATTTTGCATCCTGCACCCGGAGAAGAAGACGACTATGTTCATTGTCCGGAGTAAGGGATCCCGTTTTGGCAAAAACAACCTTGGAAGGCACCCCCTTGTCATCGATTTCAAAAACGATGAGGTTTTTCAGGCGATCCCCCTCCCTTCCACCGACATAGATCCGCCGATCGGGAAACTGATCCACCACCTCGTCAGCCTGAAACATCGAGGTCGGATCATGGGTCGCGATACGGAAGAGAGCGCTGAACATCGACCATTGGGCCCGCGGAGCGACGTCGCTATTGATCCAGAAGCAGAGTCCAACAAGGAGGAGTGCGACTGCAAACACCGGCATGAACATCCTTTGAAAACTCACCCCGTTAGCCCGAAGAGCAATGATTTCATTATCGGCCGAGAGACGACCGAACACGAGCAGCACAGCGGTGAGAAAACCCCACGGAATGGTGAAGGTCATTGAAAAAGGAATCACGAATGCAACAAACGAAAAGACCGTCTCTAGGGGCACGTTATGGTTGATCAAAAGATCCAGCATCTCCTTGAAGACATTTCCAAGAACAAGCACCAGACTCAACAAAGCAACCCCCATGGCGGTCGCAACGCAGAGTGCGGTCAGGAAATATCGGTCGAGAATCTTCAAAATGATCAAAACAATTCAGGAAACATTAAAAAACTCCAAAGAGACTGAAAAGATTGCCCCCGACGACGCTCGAATGCAAGAACGTGAGCGAAAACGGAACAAAGGCGGGTGCTTCCATTGCGGTTGAAGATGAGGCGTGACACCGCTAAGGTGAACCGGAATGGAAAATCAAACTGTAACCGCCACCAGATTCCGCTTCCTGAACATCCTGCTCTGGGGAAACACCGTCGCGCTCTCCTGGGTATGGGGTCTGGGGCTTTTCTTTTCCGTTCAATTCACAGTCGAGTTCGGAATGACAGGATTGCTGGCCTTTCTGATACCAAACTGTCTGGGGCTTTTTATATTCGGTGCGGTCTGTGATCGCATCGCCCGCAGGCAAAGCGGGTCGGAATCCCTCGCCATCTTCTTTACCAATTGGTCACGCCCCTTCCGTCTGGTGTTTTTCCTCTACCAGATCATCGCCTTATCGCTCACGTTCTTCGCCCTGATCAGGTATGGTTGGCAGCCTCTCGGACTCCGCCCCGACTCACTCTATCTTCCTCTAACCGCACTGATCATCCTCGCTGCTGGCATCCTCTTTGGTGAGGAATTCTCGATCCGGCGGATCAAATACAGTCACGCAGGGTTCCTAGCCCTGATCATCTGCTGCGCGTCGGTCATCCTTGCAGAACTCGGTTCCCCTTACCTGCGGGGCATCCATTGCCATGGCATCCTGACGACTCATGACCTGAATTTCTGGGGTTATGTCATCCCGATCTGCATCGGATTTCTGGTCGGTCCCTGGCTTGATCTCCAGCAGTGGCAACGGGCCATCCAGATGCATCGAGAAAAAACTTCCATCACTGCATCCTATGCGTTCGGGGCCGTTCTTTTCGGGGCGATTCTCCTGTTTCACGGTGTCCTGGCACTGTGGGCGATGAAGGGTTTTACGAATAATCATATCCAGACAGGCCTGGCTGGTTACCCGTATGCTGAGTCACTCCTGACACGGGTATTCAGTGCTTCCCCCGCAAATCCATGGCTTCTCGGAGCCTACCTTACCTTTCTTTCGGGCTGTATCCTGACGACACTCGATAGCGGTTACATTGCGCTCAAGTGGTTTTTCAAAAGCAACGCCACCAAGAGCAAAAGTATTGTTTTCTCCATTCTTCCCGAGCGCCTTCTCACCTCGCCCATTCCAGCATTCATCCTGTGCTCCATCATCGCCGTGACGGGTGCAGCAATCGGGATCGAACTCGAGTATTTCATGATCTTCTTTGCGACATTTTTCGTCGGCTACTCTGCATTGGCAATCAGTCGGGCCTTTGTGAATGGTCCGGTGAACGTGATCCCTCAGGTAAAGATGTTCTGCATCGGCTCACTCGCCGTCGTCATCTTTTCCTACGGCTACTTCCTGCATCAACCAGCTTTCCAGATCCTCGCTTCACTCCTGCCTCTCGGGTATGTGATCTGGCTCATGCTGAAGCCCTTTGTGGGAGAGGATTTCACGACGGATAACGAGGAGTTAGAAGAACCTTCGGTGGCCTCCGTCGTCTCGCTGAATCCAGTCGGAACGATCCTGACCACTGCATCGACCGGCACTCATGACATCTCCGGACACTTCGAGGACAAGTGGTTTGTCCACACCTTCATCGCAACCTATGCCGACACGAATTCCGTGGGGAATGTCTATTTCGGCATGTATGCCATGTGGGTGGGCAAGACGAGGGAACTTTTTTTCAACCGTCTCATGCCCAAATTCAACCTGAAAGAGACCCCGTTTTACATTCTGACCAGGTCGTTCGAACATAAGTTTGTCCGGGAGACAAAGGAGTTTGAAACAGTGAGCGTCAAGATCCGGGTGGCTTCCCATAACCGTAAGTTCGCAACGCTGGAACACGAGATCTACGACTCCTCAGGAAGTCTTCTTGGGAAAGGAAGTCAGAGCCTGCTTTTCGTCTCCTCATTCGATTATAAAATGCTGGATATCCCTCAGGACGTGGTCAATGCATTCATTGCTTACGCCTGAGATGGAACATGCCGGAGGAACCCGCCGGATCCTTGGCTTTCTCCGCTTACTCCTCTTTTCAATCCTTCTGCTTCTCTGGACTGGGTGCGGCAAAAGAAATCCACCTCCGATCACGACTCAGTCTCCGGCAACGCCGCCGGTTCTTCCGAGAAAAAATTACGACACGGCCAGGCTCTTTAATGGAATCTTCCTGAAAGGGTCCGTGCTCACCAGTAAGGGAACGAACACGGCTCTCTCGACGGTAAAACTTCCCGAATCTTATCGGTTGAACCTGGAACTCCATGTCGAATGGCCCTCTGCGGCTGTCACGCTGGATGATTTGGAAAAGGCAACCCCCGGTCTCTCCTCGGTTCTGCCAAGCCTCCCTGCAATGATCTCCGGAGTCACTCCCTCACCTGATTATGCAATCCTTTTGTCTCATAAGGAGGCTTCCCTTAAAGCAAATCTGACCGCACTGCAAAAACTCCCCTACAAGGACTCCCTCTTTGATTGTCAGACAATCCTGGATTTGAAAAATCCAATTTCGTCCAGAAGGGCCCTGTTGGTTCAGGCGATCATGAATGTGAATGCGGATGGTTCCGACGGTGATCGGAATCTGGATATCGAAAAGCTCTCTCAAACATTCCAACCGCAGACAAATTACAGGTGGCCCAAGAAATCAGAACATCCAAACAGCTGCCTCAAGACTTTTGAGGATCAACTGGCGGCAACCTCGCAAAAACTTGATAACGAGGCATTGACGGAAGAGCAAAAAATTCATCTGGAACATGAAATTGCCTCGTGCAAAGCGACCATCTTGGAACTCAAGCGCTGGAGCTTCCTTGTAGGGACGGCAGATCCCTTTATTGTCCTTCCATCCTTCATGGCGGGGAAGAAGCCCGGGCAACCTGGAATTGGCGATTATGCGGTTATTCTGGCCGGGGATAAGATTTATCCGGCTGTTCTCGGAGATTTGGGGCCAAATTCCAAGATTGGTGAGGCTTCCCTCCGGATCTGTCGGGAAATCGACGGCCGATCCGGAGAGGAGCACCGACCGGCCAGCAGTCCGGGAATCGTTTACTTGGTTTTCCCTGGAAGTGCCGAAAAGCCGTTTGTTGCCCCTGATTACCAACACTGGTCGGATCGTTGCCATTCTCTTTGGAAGGAATTCGGGGGGAGTGATCAGGTCGAGTGGCACGAGTGGACATCGCTTGAAAAACCATGGCCTACGCCTACGCCTACGCCTACGCCTACGCCTACGCCTACG
>CAIKFI010000176.1 GCA_903826635.1 uncultured Spartobacteria bacterium
GAGACCTGGAAACTGAAGTGAAGAAACGAGATCCCTGTTACCCACACGGGTTTCAAGTTTCCGCTTTCAGGTTTTTCTGATTCAGATCTTCCCCTGCTTTTTCAGCCACTCCGCTGTGGAGCGCAGGGTGGTCTCCAGGTTGCCTGCTGAACTGGGCTTCCAGCCGAACTGTTCGTCAAAGAGCTTTCCTTCACAGACCCAGCGATCGGGCAAAATCTCCCGGACCCTATCGCGACCCAGGCTGGGTAGGGCGGCGCGCCAAGCAGGAATGGCATCAAGGACCAACGAGGTGAGCTGGATCACCGCTTGGGGCACGGAGAGGGTGATGCCGCGTGCCTCGATCACCCGGGCCGCCGTCGCCATCAACTCCGAGTCGGTGATCGTCGTCCCGGAGCCAAGATAGAAAGGGCCGTGGCTTTCCCAATCTGCCGGTGCAACCAAGGCAGCCTTCAGGATCGCGTCGCAGAGGTCGCCGACATCGACCCAACTGTAAGTCTTCGGTGAGAAGCCAGGTTTTACCCGGACGAGGCCCCGTGCCATCTTGAAGAGGGGAAGGGTGGCGGCATCACGCGGGCCGAGCACCATCGGGGGACGCAGGATGAGGAGGCGCCGACCGAGGCGGTTCCGCAGTTCCCTCTCCATCGTGAGCTTCGAGGCTCCGTAGAGCGAGATGGGTCGGTCCTCGTCATCCATCGACCGGACCTGCCTCCCATGCGGGGTGGGTCCTCCAGCCGCCAGTGAGGAGAGGACGATGACCCGCGCCGTTCGGGGGATCTGCGCAATCAGCCGAAGGGTTCCCTCCACATTGGTTTCAAAATACTCCTCCCGACCCCGTGCAAAGAGAAGTCCTGCCGCATGAATCACCAGATCAGGAGCCACGCCCGGGGGGAGTTCCCAAAAGTTCCCAGTGACACGGCAGGGGAGGAATCGCTCGTCGGAGATCCCCTCCCCCTGGAGCTGACTCTGCAGCTTCTCGGGATCGCGAACAGGAAGGATGATCCGGCTCCAGCGAGGGTCGTGATGGAGTCGGATCAGGAGATTCCTGCCGACGAATCCGGTGGAACCGGTCAGAAGGAGTTCCATAAGATTCCCTGATGTCATACTCAGCCCGGACTCAGGAGGGAAGGAGTGATCAGACCACCTTCTCGTAGAGTTCGTAGGTGCGGGAGTGGTGCCCACCCATCAACTCTGCAGCCTCGAGGATCTCGACGTTGTTGGCCTCGACCCAGGAGACCTCGGAGAGGTCATACTTGGCCTTGGCAATCCGGAAGCTCTCGAAGAAGAGGAGAGCGCTAAGGCCCTTGTCACGATAAGCAGGCTCGACCCCCAGCACAGTGAGGCGATCGGTCTTGATCTTCTGGACCTGGAGTCGCAGGGCCATCTCGAGGAAGCGGAAGATCCCCTTGCGACCGCGCGAGGCATGGAAGACTTCGTTCACATTCGGAAGGGCCAGTGAGAATCCGACATCACGGCCGTCGATGCAGACAAAGACAATGATGCTGGGGTCGGCGATCGCCTTCAGATCGTCCGCCGCGTGGAGGAGATCGTCAAGGGCGATCGGGTAGAACCCCCAGTTGCGGTCGAGGCACTGGTTGTAGAGTCGGTGGATCGTCTCCAGTTCCTTGGTCAGGTTCTTCATATCGATCGTGCGGATCGAGACGTTGTTCCTTTTCTTGAGCCAATTAACGATCTTGGTGACGCGGGCGGGGGGATCCGTATGAAGCGGAACATCCCAGGCATAAAGAGTCCTGATCTGGCCCATTCCTGCCGTTTTGTAGACCTCGGCATAATAAGGGGGATTCCAAGGCATGGAGATGAAGGTGGGGCGGTCATTGCCCTGCGTGAGCACACCGCAATCATCGTTAATGGAGGGATTGTAAGGTCCCCGCATGATGGTAAGCCCCTTCTCTTTCAGGATCTTGGCAGCGGCCTCGACGAGTACCTTTGCAACGGTCGGATCATTGATGAAATCGAAGAATCCAAAGAAGCCGACCGTATCCTTGTTATAATTGTTGTGTGATCGGTTGATGATGGCCGCGATGCGCCCCACGGGCTTCCCATCGCGGTAGGCGATCAGCGGGGTGATCTCTCCGTGCTTCTTGAGAAAGACCGACTTCGGACCGATTAGCCCGACAACGCTACCGGGAAACGGCGGCGTGAAGTTCGGATCCGTTCCGTGAAGCAACTCCGGTATCGACTCGAACTTCTTCAACTCCGCCGCGCTGCGGCAGGGCAAAATCGAATACATTCCGGCGGCGTCCTGGTTCTTTGTATGCTGGGTCATCGAAAGTTCCTAGTTCTTTAGCAATCTTGGCAAAGATGTCGAGTACCCTGTCAAGATCCTGCTCGGTATGGGACGACATGAAACTGGTGCGCACGATCGCCTCGCCGTAACGGACGGCGGGATAGATGGCGGGGATAGCGAAGACTCCTTCCTCGAAGAGTCGCTGGGCAAAGGCAAAGGCCTTGGCCTCGCTGCCGATCAGGATCGGAACGATCGGGCTCTGGGTTGATCCGATCTTGAACCCGATCGACTTGAACCCCTCGTGCATCTTGCGGGTGTTCCGCCAGAGCATCTCGATGCGCTCGGGCTCCGACTGCATGATCTCCAAGGCCTTGAGGACGCCGCCGACCACTGCCGGTGCGAGCGAAGCGGTGAAGATGAAGCACCGGGCTTTGTGCTTAACAAATTCGATCATCTCTTGGGATCCGGAGATGAATCCTCCCATCGAACCGAAGGATTTCGAAAAGGTCCCCATGACGATCTCAACGTCGTCATTGACCCCGTAATGATGGACAACACCCCTTCCCTGCGGGCCGACCACTCCAAGGGAATGGGCTTCGTCAACATACATCACAGCACCGTATTCCTTGGCCGCTTTCACCATGGGAGGAAGATCCGCCATGTCGCCTGACATGCTGAAGACCCCGTCCATGATGATGAGACGGCCTGATTCCTCGGGAATGCGCTTCAGACGGTTGCGGAGGGCCTCCACAGAATTGTGCCGGTAAGGCACCAACTTGGCCGGAGCCACCTGGCACCCCTCGATGATGGAGGCGTGATTCTCCCGGTCGCAGAGAATGAAATCGTCCGCCTCGGTCAAGGAGGCCAAGGCTCCTTGGTTGGCGAAGAATCCGGTGGAAAAGAGCAGGGCGCTCTCACGACCAAGAAACGCCGCCAACGCCTCCTCCAACTCATTGTGGAGGGAAATCGTGCCGTTGAGCAATCGGGAGCCGGTGCATCCGGCGCCGAACTTCCGGGTCGCCTCGCAGGCGGCCTCGACGATGCGGGGATCCTGTGCCAGGCCAAGGTAGTTGTTCGACCCGATCATGATCTTCTCCTGGCCCCCGGAGACCACATGGTTTCCGTAGCTCTGCTCGATACACCGGAAATAGGGATAGAATCCCTGGGCTCGGGCATCAGCCGAATCGCTATACTCTCGGCATTTCTGGAAGAGGTCTCTGGCCATTGCTTACTGGTTAAAAAAAATCGCAGGAATCAGGAGTCGTGTAAATGCTTTCATGCACCCTCAGGTGGCTTGAACAGAGTGTAATGGGGTGAAAATCGGGGCGACAGGATTCGAACCTGCGACTTCTTGGTCCCAAACCAAGCGCTCTACCAAGCTGAGCTACGCCCCGGAGGTCTGTAACTTTACCCCCAATGACGAGACTTGTGCAAGAAGCGTCTCGGAATTTCACTCGCCGGACTTCAGCGACGCGATCAGATGATCCAACGGGACGCTGACCACGGCGGAGGCCCGGTCACTGACGGCAAAGGGTAGGATGAGTTCCCGACCATGAAGGAGAGACCCGCAAC
>CAIKFI010000177.1 GCA_903826635.1 uncultured Spartobacteria bacterium
ATGGACAGAAAACTAAAGCGGAGAACGTCTCTCCGGTCAAACCGAGTCAAAAAAAACTTCACTTGACCCGGCCTGCGGTCGGGGCAACACTAAGCAATCAATCTTATCAAGAGTGACGGAGGGACTGGCCCGATGATGTCACGGCAACCGCTGCGGAGCAATTCGTAGGACCAGGTGCCAAATCCAGCCCCGCTACAGTGGGGAAAAGATGAGACTACCCGGTTCGGTCGCAGGCACTCCCTCGATCCAAGAATCAGGTCTCTTCGTCACTCTTGAGCGGAAACAACGACGAGATCCCATGTCCAAAAAAACTTACTTCAGCAATCTGAAATGCCGCGAGTGCGGGCGCCTCTATGAGAAGGAGGCGATCCATATCTGCGAATTCGACTTCGGCCCGCTTGAGGCCGCTTACGACTACGATGCGATCCGGGAAGTATTGACCCGCAAGTTGATCGAGTCCCGCCCACAGACGATGTGGCGCTACCGCGAACTCCTCCCGATCGACGGGGAGCCGACGGTCGGCGCGCAGGTGGGCTTCACTCCCCTGGTCAAGGCCGATCGCCTCGCCAAGGCTCTCGGGATCCGTGAGCTCTGGATCAAGAACGACACGGTCAACTACCCGACGCTCTCCTTCAAGGACCGCGTGGTCTCGGTCGCGCTGAGCCGTGCTAGGGAGCTGGGATTCGAGGTGGTGGCCTGCGCCTCCACGGGCAATCTGGCGAACTCCGTTGCCGCCAATGCTGCCAATGCCGGTCTCAAGAGCTACGTGCTGATCCCTTCCAATCTGGAGCAGGGGAAAGTCCTCGGGTCACTCGTCTATGGCACCAATGTCATCGGCATCAAGGGACCGTATGATCAGGTGAATCGCCTCTGCTCGGAAATCGCCGGGAAGTATGGCTGGGGATTCGTGAATGTGAATCTCCGTCCCTACTATGCGGAGGGATCTAAGACGATGGGCTTCGAGATCGCCGAGCAGCTCGGCTGGAAGCTTCCTCGCCATACGGTCGTCTGCATGGCCTCCGGATCCCTGCTCACCAAGATCCACAAGGCCTACAAGGAATTCATCAACCTTGGACTCGTGGAGAAATCCGAGTTCACGATCCATGGGGCCCAGGCTTCGGGGTGCTCGCCGATCAGCACCGCCTTCAAGCGCGGGACCGACATGGTGAAGCCCGTTCAGGATCCCCAGACGATCGTCAAGTCGCTGGCCATCGGCACCCCTGCCGACGGCTATTATGCCATCCACAGCATGAGGGAGACCGGGGGAAGCGCCGAGGACTGCACGGACGACGAGGTGGTCGATGGGATCAAGCTCCTTGCGGAAACCACGGGCATTTTTGCCGAGACAGCCGGCGGTGTCACCGTGGCCTGTACCCGCAAGCTCATTGAGTCGGGCAAGATCCCGCGTGATGAGAGCGCCGTCCTCTGCATCACGGGACACGGCCTCAAGACCCAGGAGGCCATCATCGGAAAGGTCGGAGAACCTCGCATTATTGGAGCCAGCCTCCGAGAATTCGAGGCGCTCGTCGCCGACGAAGTCACTCTGAAATCCTGACAGCCTAACCATGATTCATCACCCAAACCCTACTTCCTAAAATCTCCAGTACCGATTCCGAAACTTCATCATTCCTACTTCAACCTTTCCCATTATGCCCACCATCCGCATCCCCACCCCGCTCCGAAAACTAACCAATAACGAGGAGGTCGTCACCTCCACCGGCACGACGATCGGAGCCGTACTCGAAGAGCTCAACACGACCTATCCGGGCCTTGGTGAACGGATCCTTGATGAAAACGGGGTGATCCGCCGCTTCGTGAACATCTTCGTCAATGACGAGGATGTGCGTTTCCTTCAGGAGAAGGAGACTCCGCTCAAGGAGAGTGACGAGGTCTCCATTGTCCCCGCCATAGCAGGTGGCTAGAAGTCCTCTGGACGGAATCCTCCAAAACACCGACCATCGATCCCATGGAAACAACCCGACTCTGGCTCATGTATCCGGCGAAGCTTATCACGCGACCCATCGTGTATGAGCTCGGCCATGATTTCAAGGTGACCACGAATGTCCGACAGGCAAGCGTGACCGACGAGATCGGCTTGGTCTGTCTTGAGATTAGCGGCGAGCGTGAGGAGATCAAGCGCTCCATCTCCTGGCTCGAGGAGATCGGCGTGAAGGTGGAACCCGTCGAGATCAATACGATCGAGGGGTAGTTTCTTTCGAACCCCCCAAAAGTGAATCGTCCCAAATGGACGGAGGAGCTTCATGGGATTGAATCGTGTCCAGGATAGGCTAGGATCGCTGGAATGAGGACTCCCCCCAACCTCTTTGGATTTCCGTTGAGCGAGTCTTCAACAACAAGGACGAGAGCCCTTTTCCTTCGTCTCTCTTTGGCTTTGACGGGGGCCTGCTTGGGATGGTCACCCGCTCAACTCCAAGCCCAAGGGTCTATGAGTCCCTATTTCTACAGTGTGGACAGCGGCTCCAACCTTGCCAATCTGGCAACAACCATCGGTGCCACGACATTTTACAATAATGGCATCATCGGTCAGAATACCACCTCCTGGGTTGTGGATGCCCAGCTTGTTGGGACAAATCTTTATCAGGCGGAACACTTCACCAATGTTACCTCCACGTATCGTCCCGCTGGGGTGCTATCAGATCCGGGGGATCACGCCACTTGGTGTGCCGCCCTCTTGGGTGGGAATACCGGTTCCGGATACTACCTTAATACCGGGATCGCTTACGGGACGAAGCTCGGTTCGGCGGCTCTCGCCACGGCCGCCAATGCGGATGGAACGTTTGATCTCAATACGGAGGGCTCCTCAAGAACCAATTCACTGGCCTCCTACATCTACGCGGCTTCCCATGGGGATGTCCTCTCCACCAGTGTCGGCGACTCGTCGGACAACGCGGGAGTGGGACAGTTGAGCGGTCTGCTCGATTCTCTGGCTCTCAGCAATCGCAACACCACCATGGTGGCGGCGGCCGGAAATTCGGGCCCGGGCCCGGGAACGGTCGGAGGTCCCGCTTCGGGATACAACACGATCTCGGTTGGGGCTCTCGGCGATGCCAATAACTTCGACTCCATCGCTGACTTCTCCTCCCGTGGCCCTCAGCCCACCGCATGGTATAACGGGAGCACGGTCTATTATTACAACAAGGGAGCTCCCTCCCGTCCGGGAGTTGATCTGGTGGCCCCGGGCACATCGATCTTCATGCCGACCAATATGACCGTGGTTGGAACGGGTCTTTCGGCTTCAGGCTATCTGATAGCCGGAACAAGTTTTTCCACTCCCCTGGTGGCTGGCGGAGCGGCGCTTCTGGACAGCACGGCGAAGACAGCCTTTCCCAATTCCATCACGAATGCCGCCACCCAGAGTGTGGTCGTGAAAGCCGTCCTCATGAATTCGGCCGACAAACTCTCCGGATGGGACAACGGTCAGCAGATCCAGAATGGGGTCATCACGACAACGCAGGCTCTGGATTACGCCTTGGGAGCAGGGAGGATGAATCTTAACGAGGCTTTCACGCAGTATACGACGAGTGCGGCGGTGACGACCTCCGCCGGGATTTCCTTCTCGGGATTCAATACGCCGGTTCAAAACACCGGATGGGGTTACGGAACCGCGATCAAGGGAGGTGCGAATAATTACGCACTGACTAATGATCTCTTTGCCGGCCAAAAAATGGCGGTGACGCTGGATTGGATGAGGAGCCTGTTATGGAATAATGCAACGAGTGATTACACCGACATTGCTCAGGCTGAACTGGATCTCATGGTTTTTCAGGTCCTGGGTGGAGGATCCGACCAACTTGTTGCCGAGAGCATTAGTCCCGTATCCACAACGCAGGAACTCTGCTTTATCGTACCAAATTCGGGTTCCTATATGATTGAGGTCGGGTATTCGAAGAACCTCTTCGACTTCTCTGGAAGCTATGCCTCCCAAGATTACGGGATCGCTTGGTCCGTTACGGAGGTGCCCGAACCGGACTCGATTCTGCTCCTAGGAACGGGTCTTCTACTTCTATTCCTTCATTCCAAGAGAGGGGTCCTTTCCAACTTCCTTTCCGACTTCCCTAACGGATCGAGAAAAGATACTTAAAAAGCATGAAAATCTCAATCGGAAGTGACCACGCAGGATTTGAATATAAGCAGGCTCTTGCCGAGATGCTTCGTTCCCAAGGACATCTGGTGATCGATTGTGGCACACACTCCGCCGACTCGACCGACTATCCACTCTGGTGCATTCCCACCGCCGAGAAGGTGGCCAACGGAGAGGTGGAGAAAGGGATTGTCATCGGGGGTTCCGGCAACGGAGAAGCCATCGCCGCCAACAAAGTGAAGGGGATCCGCTGCTCCATTGCATGGAGTGAGGAGACGGCTCGCCTCGCCAGTCAGCACAATAATGCAAACGTTCTCTCAATCGGTGAGCGGATGGTCTCGCTGGAGGCAGCTAAACGACTTGTCGACCTCTGGCTCTCAACCCCTTTTGAAGGGGGGCGCCATGTGAGGAGGATAGAGGAGCTGGCGCTCTATGAAGCTGGGTTGCCAATGCAATAGAGGCTAGAGGTTTTGCGCTCTGCGTTGTTGCCGCTTTAGTGCGGCCTAAAACTTCCAAGACTACGGCGCCTAACACGAGAGTGCTTTTAGGATTCATTTCAGGCCCAACGAGACGCCTGTCGCGGAATAACCTTACAGCCTTGAGACGAAACCGCTTCAGCCCGTGGCTAGGATATGGACACGATCACGGCGGTTGCATTGTCCTTGCCTGAATTTCTGACGGCTTCGCGAACGAGGTGCTCTGCCGGGGAGAGACTCTTCGGACACTGCTCCAGTGCCTCGGCAATCGCCTGATCGGAAAGCCCGTCGGTGATTCCATCCGTACAGATGAGGAATCGGTCGCCGGAATGGCAGATGATCTCGCCGACTTGGGGATTCACAAACTGGTTTCCCGCGCCGAGTGCTTTTTGAAGGCGATTCTTGGCGGGGTGTACCTTAGCTTCCGAGGCGCTGATGCGGTTTGTTTTCAGAAGCCAGGCCACATGGGTGTCATCCTCGGTCAGTTGCCGGATTTGGCCCTCATTCCCATGGTTTTTAAAGCTTCCAAGGGAGGGTAGACGGTAGATCCTGCTGTCCCCGATGTGGGCGAAGTGCAGGATCTGTCCGGTGAACCAGCAGAGGCTGAGAGTCGCTCCCATTCCCTGGCACTCTTCGTAGCTTTCGCCGAGGTGCCTTAGGGCCTTGTTGATTTCCTCGAAAAGGGCCTCGAATGCGGTGCGGTATCCGATGGGATGCCCCTTACCCCTGCTTCCGATCAGCGGAGGAAATCTGCGAGTGATCTTATCGACGCTAATCTTGCTTGCGAACTCACCGGCCTTGGCTCCTCCCATGCCGTCACTGACGGCGAAGAGGAGATCTCTCCCGTCCATCGTCGCCGACCCTGTCCGTCCGAGAAGGCTAACTCCCGCAGGATCGATGAAGAGACCAAGGTAGGAATCTTCGTTGTTTGTGCGAAACGGCCCCTTGTCACTGCAACCCCACCAGTCGATCCGAAACATAGGTGTCGGCTTCTGCATGGTCTCCGCCGGTTGAGTCCCCTCCTTTGTCTCCGTGAGTAGGGAGGCAAACTCAAAATCGATGAGACAGAAACGCCCGTCCTGTTGACGGTAGGTGACGTTCCTCATTTCCGGGTCATCATGGCGGACGCCATAAGCCTCGAGTTCCGCGAAGAGTTCGCAGCAGCGTTTAGGATCCAGGCGATCGACGCGTGATCCGCAATTGGTCGTGATCAAAAGAAGCTTCTCGGGATCCGCCGAGAGGACGCGCGGAACAAAATCACACCCTGCCCGCTCTAGATGACGTAGGATCCGGACTTCGTTGGTGAAGCGTTCCATAGCCTTTGGTCCCCGAAAAACCTTCCGGACACTTCCATCGAAGCAGACCTGGACAATGGCGCGTTGGGTGTCCTTGACGGTGATCATGGGGAAAGACGGAAGGATTGGGGCTGAAGGATTTTGCGTCGTCGGCCACGATAAGAATGCGGAAGACATTCCTAAGAGACAAGAGGCCTATTTCAGATGTTTTTTGTCTTTGACTAAGAGTCTGCAGTCTAGGCCGCTCACAACTCAAAAATCTTCGAATAAGGAGATTTTGTTACTTTGGCATTGAAGTTGCTTGATCCTATTGTAACCGATCTTAAAGTCGGGAGATTCAGATCCCCAGGCACACCGCTCGGTGAGAACTGAACAAATAAAGACAGAAGACACCACAACCAACCATTATATGGCCAAGTACAAACTCGAATACATCTGGCTCGACGGTTACGAACCCGTCCCCAACCTCCGCAGCAAGACCACCATCAAGGAGTTCACCAAGCCTCCCACACTGAAAGACCTTCCGGAATGGGGTTTCGACGGTAGCTCGACGCGTCAAGCCGAAGGGAGAAGCTCTGATTGTCTGCTCAAGCCGGTGGCTCTCTACCCCGATCCAACCCGCGAAAATGGTTATCTCGTAATGGCCGAGGTTATGCTTCCTAACGGCAAGCCCCATCCCTCCAACGCACGCGCCACCATTCATGACGACCCTGATACCTGGTTCGGTTTCGAGCAGGAATACTTCCTCTACAAGGATGGCGCTCCCTTAGGCTTCCCGAGAGGCGGCTTCCCAACAGAAGGTCAGGGCCGGTTCTACTGCGGGGTTGGATTCAACTCCGTTGGTGACATTGCCCGCGACATCGTTGAGGAGCACCTAGACATCTGCCTTGAAATGGGTATCAACCACGAGGGCATCAACGCCGAGGTAGCCAAGGGCCAGTGGGAGTTCCAAATCTTCGGCAAAGGCTCCAAGAAAGCGGCCGACGAAATCTGGCTTGCCCGCTACGTCCTGATGCGCGTCTGTGAAAAATACAGCGTCGACGTCGAGTTCCATTGCAAGCCGCTCGGTAAGGATGTCGATTGGAATGGTTCCGGCATGCACTGCAACTTCTCGACCAAGTTCATGCGTGAGAGGGGCGGCAAGAAGTATTTCGAGAAGCTCATGGCAGCCTTCGACAAGTATAAGGACGAGCACATCTCTGTCTATGGCCCGGACAACCACTTCCGTCTGACCGGTCTCCACGAGACCCAGTCCATCGACAAGTTCAGCTACGGTGTCGCCGACCGCGGCGCCTCCATCCGCGTCCCTCACAGCTTCGTGAACAACGAATACAAGGGCTACCTTGAGGATCGCCGTCCGAATTCCCAAGGGGATCCGTATAAGATCGCAAGCCGCGTCCTTCAGACAATCAAGTCGGTTCCTATTAAGTAATCGCAACGATCGGCATCCTTCAGAAAACCGCCATCCTAAAAGGGGTGGCGGTTTTTCTTTTGGAGGGAAAGGATCACGTCGGAATGATGAAGAGGCCTGAAGGAGGCAGACCTGTAACGGTCCCCTCATTTTGATCCCCCCTCCTTAATAATTCTTACTTGCAACAGAGTCATCCCTTGATAGTCTACTCAACCTCGCTCAAAAAAATTTTGCCGTTGGTCCTTGGGTGATCTGCACTTGCCGGTCACCGCCACGCGACAAGGGAAACCCGGCAACAAAAACAATCAGACACCATGCCTATCCGCCTCGGTCGCTTCGAAATGCCGAAGACCCTCGTCAAGGACGACAAATCCTCAACAGAAACCTACGCGAAATTCGTAGCCGAACCCTTTGAAGCCGGTTACGGCCACACGATCGGGAATTCCCTTCGCCGCACGCTCCTCTCCTCACTCGAGGGTGCCGCCATCACTTCGGTCCGCATCGAGGGAGCTCCTCATGAGTTCACCAGCATCCCCGGTATCGTCGAGGACGTGGTTGAGATCATCCTCAACCTCAAGCAGGTCAAGTTCAAGGCCCACGACCACGAACCCCGCAACCTGACGCTCTCCGTGAACAAGCAGGGTGTGGTCACCGCCGGTGACATCCAGTCCACCGCCCAGTGCGAGGTGCTCAACCCCGACCAGCACATCTGCACGCTCGACAAGAAAATGAAGTTCGAAGCAGAGTTCGAGGTCAAGGTTGGCCGTGGATTCGCAACGGGTGACGAGAACAAGAGCCCGGACAAACCGATCGGCGTCATCGCGATCGACTCGATCTTCTCTCCTGTCACGAAAGTCAAGTATGCCGTCGAGCAGACCCGCGTCGGCCAGCGTACCGATTACGACAAGCTGATCCTCGAGATTTGGACGGACGGTCGTCTCACCCCGGATGAGGCTCTGCTTCAGTCGGCGGCGATCCTCCGCCACCACCTCGATGTCTTCGTCAACTTCGATGACACACAGGTGGAATTCGACGAGACACCCGTCGAGGTCAGCCAGGAGAACAACCGTCTCAAGAAGCTGCTTGCCATGAGTGTGAACGAGATTGAACTCTCGGTTCGTGCGGCGAACTGCCTCAACAACGCCAACATTACCAGCGTCGGCCAGCTTGCCCTCAAGAGCGAGGCGGAGATGCTCAAATACCGCAACTTCGGCAAGAAGTCCCTCAACGAGATCAAGGATAAGCTTGTTCAGTTGGGATTGGGTTTGGGAATGAAGTTCGAGCCGGGGCTCATCGATTCCTCATTGACCGAGTCCGCTGAATAAGAACCAAGGAATAAAACGACATGCGTCATCGAAAAAAAACAGTCAAGCTCGGCCGCAGTCAGTCACACCGTGACTCGCTGCTCGCCAATCAGGTCTGCAGCCTGATCGAGCACCGCCGAATCAAGACCACCTTGGCCAAAGCCAAGGCCACCAAACCCCTCGCCGAACGCATGGTGACGCTTGGCAAAAAGGGTGATCTTCATTCCCGCCGTATCGCAATCTCCTACCTCAAGCACAAGGACATCGTGAAGAAACTCTTCACGGAGATCGCCCCAGCATCGGCGGACCGCAAGGGTGGCTACACTAGGATCACCAAGCTGGGTGCCCGCCTGAGCGACAGTGCGCCGATGGCCTACCTCGAGTGGGTCGATTACGCCGTGGAGGCAAAGAGTGAGGAGCCTGCAACCGAGGCAGCTGAAAATTCCACCAAGCAAAAGCCAGCAAAGGCCAAGGCCGTTAAAGCACCGAAGGCACCGAAGGCTGAAAAACCCGAAGGGGAAGCTCCTAAAAAGAAGGCCGCTCCCAAGAAGGCTAAGGAAGAGAAGAGCGAGGAATAAAACTCCGCTTCAACCAATCAACGAAAAGCCCCGGAGAAATCCGGGGCTTTTTTCATGGGATCCTGGGTTCCAAGAGCAACGTGTCTCAGTACCTCTGGGCAGGAATCTGAATCTTATTCCGCGTCGAGGCCGAAGGCTGTGTGGGCCAGTTTGGCCGCGTCGGCAATCTTGTCCTCATCGAGGATGACTGCGATCTTGATTTCCGAAGTGGAGATCATCTGGATGTTGATCCCCCCCTTGGCGAGGGCCTCGAAGAGTTTGGCGGCCACTCCAGAGTGGGTGCGCATGCCGATCCCGACGACACTTAACTTTGCAATTCCATCCTGCTTGCTGACATCACCCGCCCCGATTTCGGCGGCGACACGATCCACGAGGTCGCCGATCTTCTCGAGTTCATCGCGGTTCATGGTGAAGGAAATGTCCGTCGTGCCACTTGCCGAGACATTCTGAACGATGACATCGATCATGAGGTGCGCGTCGGCAAGAGCGGTGAAGAGGCGGGCCGCGCATCCCGGTTTGTCGGGGACTCGGGCGACGGTGACCTTGGCCTGATTGCGTTCGACGCTGACGCCCCTGACGACGACCTGCTCCATTCCTGCGGATTCTTCTTTCACGATGGTTCCTGGGTTGTTGTTAAAACTGCTGCGGACCTCGAAGGTCACTCCGAATTTCTTGGCAAACTCCACGGAGCGTGACTGCATGACCTTGGAGCCGCTGCTGGCCA
Organism: uncultured Spartobacteria bacterium; assembly: GCA_903826635.1. Lineage (GTDB taxonomy): Bacteria > Verrucomicrobiota > Verrucomicrobiia > Chthoniobacterales > UBA6821 > UBA6821. Next base: position 9,891 of record CAIKFI010000177.1, read on the forward strand.
TCTCAAGCATCTCGTCGTAGGAGATCGCGGTGATTTTTTGTGCTTTCGGCACGATACGTGGATCGCAGGTATAGACTCCGTCCACGTCGGTGAAGATCTGGCAGGCATCTGCCTCGACGGCGGAGGCGAGGGCAATCGCGGTCAGGTCGGAGCCGCCGCGTCCAAGTGTGGTGATGGCTCCATCGCTTGTTTCCCCTTGAAAACCCGCCACGATCACGATCTCACCTTGGTCGAGGTGCTTTTTAATCTGATCCGGGGTGACGTTGCTGATCTTGGCCTTCGTGTGGACGCCGTTGGTGACGATCCCCGCCTGGGCACCGGTCAGGGAGACGGCTTTGCCACCCATGCTCTGGATCGCCATGGCGGTGAGTGCCATCGTGGTCTGCTCACCCGTTGAGAGAAGCACATCCATCTCACGTTCGGTCGGGTTGCGGGAGACTTCCTTGGCCAGCCTGATCAGGGAATCGGTCACCCCCGACATCGCCGAAACGACGGCAACAACGGAATTTCCTTCCCGCTGGGTCTCAAGCAGACGTCTGGCGACATTGGTGATTCGCTCGGGGTTGCCGACCGATGTTCCGCCGTATTTCTGAACGATGAGGGGCATTGGAAAAAGGATCGGGGCTCTAGGAGAAAGGCTTGAAGTTAAGAATTGAGACGCGAAAGGGCGTTGCGGACGGCCTCTGCGGTGGCGTCGGTCTCGATTGGTTCTGTGACCGCATGCTTCGCCGTGTCGGGATCCTTCAGTCCATGACCGGTCACTGTAAGGACAACCTTCGCCCCCTGCGTTGTCTGCCCGAAGGGGCAGGTCGTGCACCGGGTGGTTTTACCAGCTTGGTTATGGCACTTGAAGAGCGCCGCCACGGGTGCTGCGCTGGCAGGCTCGGCAAAGATTCCCTCGTGGGAGGCCAGCCACTTCTGGGCTGCCAGAATCTCGGAGTCCTCGACGATTTCGAAACATCCTCCCGATTCCGAGATGGCATTGATGGCTCCGTCCCAGCTCGCAGGCCGGCCGATTCGGATAGCGGTCGCCACGGTCTCGGGGTTCTCCATCGGAGCGCCGTGATACAGGGGTGCGGAACCAGCTGCCTGGACGCCGAGCATCTTTGGAAGTTTGGAACTGCGGCCAAGATTCTTGAACTCTTTGTATCCCTTCCAATAGGCGGTGACATTGCCAGCGTTACCGACCGGCAGGATGTGGATATCAGGGGCATCTCCAAGTTCCTCGATAATTTCGAAAGCGGCGGTCTTCTGACCTTCAATGCGGTAAGGGTTGATCGAATTGACGATGGCGTATTCCCCCGTCTCCCCGAGTTCACGGACCAGTCTTAGGGCATCATCGAAATTGCCGCGGATCGCAATCACAGAAGCTCCATAGATGTAGGCCTGCACCATTTTACCCCCTGCGATACGACCCGCTGGAAGGAGGACCGCACACTTCATCCCGGCCCGCGCAGCGTAGGCGGCCGCAGCGGCGGAGGTGTTGCCCGTGGAGGCGCAGAGAACGGTATGCGCCCCCTCCTCGGCGGCCTTGGAGATGGCCATGGTCATCCCACGGTCCTTGAAGGAACCAGTGGGATTCAGTCCCTCGTATTTGAGATAGACTTCGCCGCCTGTGATCGCGCTCAGTTTGGGGGAGTGGATCAGGGGGGTTGACCCTTCGCTTAACGAAATGACGGGTGTCGCATCGCTTACGGGAAGGAATTCGCGGTATCGAGAGATAACGCCGCAGTCGTTGAAAGGCTTGTTCATCAGGATCGGTTTGAGGAGACAGGTCAGGTGAGGGACTCCACGTTGAAGAGCACCGGGCTCCCCTTGACGCAGTCGAGTGATATGATTTTGGCCAAGGTCTCCCTCATTTTCCCGTAGCGTGCTTCGTGGATCATCAGGACAAGCGGGGTCTCGACACCGGCGATTGATTCGGGCTGAACCACGGAGGAGATACCGATCCCGGCCTCTCCGAGCAGGCCGGCGATCCTTGCAAGGACCCCCGGCTTGTCATCCACGGAAAGGCGTAGGTAATAGGATCCGATAATCTCGTCGGAGGGACGATTGTTGCCGTAAAGTCCGTGAGAGGAGAATCCATAGGTGCCGCGCGGGGCATCCAGGATATGGGCGGCCTCGACGAGATCCCCGATCACGGAGGTGGATGTCGGTCCGCGCCCGGCTCCCCTTCCGTAGAAGAGGCTGTCGCCGACCAGATCACCCCGGACCGCGATGGCATTGAAGACACCATTCACCGAGGCAAGCACATTGGATTGAGGGATGAGAGTGGGAGCAACTCCCACCTCCACGAGACTGTCGATGACGCGCACCGATCCTAGCATCTTGATGGCGTAGCCCAGACCCTTTGCAAAATGGATGTCCGCTGCACTCACGCGGTCGATGCCCTCGACGCGCACGGTGGAGGGATCAACCCAGAAACCGTAGGCAAGGGCGGCCAGAATAATGGCCTTGTGAGCGGCGTCCCAGCCGTTGACATCGAGTGTGGGGTCAGCCTCGGCATATCCCAACTGCACGGCCTCCGCAAGAGCCTCTGGGTAATCCATACCCGCCTCCTGCATCCGGGTCAGGATATAATTACTCGTCCCGTTGAGGATGCCGTGGACCGACTCGATGCGGTTGCCGACGAAGGCGTCGCGCAGGGATTGGATGATTGGGATCCCTCCGGCCACCGCGGCCTCGAAGAAGACGGGAACCTTATGCTCGCAGGCGAGGGCAAAGATCTCGGCGCCACGCTCCGCAAGGAGTGCCTTGTTGCCAGTGACAACGATGCGGCCGGATTGGATCGCGGCAACGGTCAGATCATAGGCTTCCGTGGTTCCTCCCATGAGCTCCACGACCACCCTGATTTCAGGATCCTCCAGAAGATCCTGCCACCGCTTGGAAAAGAGACCGGAGGTTGCCTGAACATCGCGTTTTTTGAGCGGATCGCGGACGACGATGCGGCGGACATCAAACGAGTATCCGGATCGCTCCGCAATCAGGTCGCGGTGGCGTTCCAGATTCTCGTAGACCCCCGCACCCACGGTGCCGAAGCCTGCCAATCCAATGCCGATCGTCTTCATAAATAGCCCCTCATGATCTCTGGGATGGGCGATCAGGTAAAGTCGCTTTTGACCGGGGCCGTGGTTCCTGATGGCATGGGGAAGCCTGCTGGGGTAAATTAGTGAAATCATGTCCGAAACACCAACTCATGTCGGTGAGATCCTGGAGCACATCGCCCAGTTGCTTGAGCTCAAAGGGGAGAATCCGTTCAAAATCCGTGCTTATACGAATGCCGCGCGGGCATTGGAATCCTTGAGCGAGCCGATCGAGACAATTGTCAACGAGGGGCGCCTCGGCTCGATCGAGGGGATCGGCAAGGCGATCACCGAGAAGGTTACCGAACTCGTGACGACTGGAAAGCTGCCCTACTATGAGGAATTAAAAGCCTCTTTCCCCGACGGGATCTTCGAGCTCTTTGAACTCCAGGGACTGGGGGCCAAGAAGATCAAGGCGCTCCACGATCAACTTGGGGTTTCCTCCGTGGAGGACCTGGAGCGTGTCTGCAAGGAGGGTAAGGCGGCTGAACTCGCCGGGTTCGGCGAAAAGACGCAGGTCAAGTTGCTGAAGGCCATCGAGGATCACCGGAAGCATGCGGGGCGCTTCCGGATTAATGTCGTGGCCGTGCTGGCAGACCAACTTCTCTCAGACTTGAGAGCTCACGAAGCGGTGGGTCAGATCAGCGAGGGGGGGAGTTTTCGGCGCCGCAAGGAGACGATCGGAGATCTCGACATCCTCGTCTCCTCCAAGGATCCGGAGGAGGTCACGACCTTCTTCGTTCACCACCCATTGGTGGAAGAGGTGATCGTCAGTGGTCCGACCAAATCGAGTGTCCGCCTCAAGGATGGGGTCCAGTGCGACCTACGTGTAGTGAAGCCGGAGGAGTTCCCCTTCGCCCTAGTCTATTTCACGGGGAGCAAGGAACACAACATTCGCCTCCGGAGTCGCGCGCTGGATCGTGGATGGTCACTCAACGAGTATCGCTTCACCGTGGTTGGTGATGCCGAGGGGGCGCAGCAACCACCGGTGATCCATGACGAGAAGGAGCTCTACAAGTCACTCGGTCTGGACTTCATCCCACCCGAACTCCGTGAGGACAAGGGGGAGATCGCCGCTGCTGAAGCGGGGACACTTCCTGATCTTATTGAGTGGAGCAATCTGCGCGGCACCTTTCACTGCCACACCACGGCCAGCGACGGGAAGAACTCGCTGATCGAGATGGCGCGGGCCGCGATCGATCTCGGGCTCGAGTATCTGGGCATCGCCGATCACAGCAAAAGCTCCTTCCAGGCGCGGGGCCTTGATGCCTCAAGGCTCGCCGAGCAGGTAGCTGAGATCCGGGAACTCAATACCTCCAAGGAATTCCAAGAGGCCGGCTTCCGGCTCTTTGCCGGGACCGAGTGCGACATCCTGAAAGAGGGTGATCTCGACTTTACTGATGAAGTCTTGGCCACGCTCGACTACGTCGTCGCCTCCGCTCACTCCGGTTTTACGGCCGACGAGAAGACCATGACCGAGCGAATCATCCGCGCCATCCGCAATCCCCATGTCACCATGATGGGGCACCTGACTGGCCGACTCCTCCTATCCCGTGAGGCCTATCCGGTCAATATCCCCGCGGTGATCGAGGCGGCCGCCGAGACCGGCACCATCATCGAGATCAATGCCAGCCCATGGCGTCTCGACATGGACTGGCGCTGGTGGCCGCTTGCCAAGGAGAAGGGGGTGAAGTGCTCGATCAACCCCGACGCCCATACGGTCTTCGGCCTTCAGGATCTCATCTACGGGGTCGGCATCGCCCGGAAGGGGTGGCTGACAAAGACCGATGTCGTGAACTGCCTCCCGCTGGGAAAGGTGGAGGCCGCTTTAGCCGCCAAGAGGCTAAAACAGGCGGAGGAATAAGATGCTTTAGAGCCGGGACTCCTTCTTTAAGGAAAAGCCCCATCCCTTTAATAAGGAATGCCCTTATTAAAGGTTCCTCGTCATGAATCGGGGTGCCACAGGGAAGTATCAGGCTTCCTCCTCATCTAGGGAAGAGTTTCGCGCCTTCAATCCTGCCAAGCTGGTTGCCTATCCATGAATGATCAGGGTCGTACGGTTGATCTCCACATGGGATCCTGAGCGGAAGGCTTCTTGAATCGCCCCGAGATTGCCAAGAAGCAGGGCATCGAGTTCGGGATTCGTGATATTGCCCGTGGAGATCTGGAGGAGCTGCTTCGGGGATTCTTTGAGCAGCAGGGAAACGACAAAGTCGGAGTCTTTGCTAACAACGATGTAGCCTTCCTGATCAGCCAGCAGGGAGATGGTTTGGTCCGGCGTCCGGTTTCCTCCGGGAAGATCCAGCGTATGGAGTGCCTCGTGCCCGGCTTTTCGCAGCGCCGAACCGAGTGCCCTGGGTAACTGGGCATCCAGAAGAAACCTCACGCCAAATTCCTCAGGCGGCCACCGGCTCAAGCCGTTTGATGCGGCTCATCCGGGCGGCATAGGCAAAGGCGGCCTTGAGGTCTTCAGCTTCCAGATCGGGATAGTCGGTCAGGAACTGCTCAACCGTGGTCGGGCCGCTCAGCATCTCGAGGATGAATTCTACGGGATAGCGGAGGCCGCGCACGCACGGCTTGCCATGACAGATCGCGGGATCAGTCGTGATACGTGCCAGCAACTCGGTTTCGGACATGGCCTTACCCTATTCCCTTAACCCTGATTTGGCAAGGTGGCGAGTTCCGCCGAGACAGCGTGCTCAGCACCCGTTCCCTGCGGCCCATTCGAGAAGTGAGGCATTGATTTTCTTGGGTCGATGCCCGGCCATTTTTCGGGGGTCAATTTGTAGGGGCATTCGTAGCCATGATCAGTATGTTGTGAAAGGATGTTATACGGGGTGAAAACGGGAGGAATCTTACCCTCCGGGGTCCTCGTTATTAGCCTGAATTTGGGGTTGAAGGCGGTGGGGGGAATATCTTACAAATTATTGGTTTTCTGGGATTTCCGGCCTGCGGGGGAAAATCAAATCACTCCCAAGTTTCTTCTATTCCTCCCACTCCTTCCCCGACCTACTTCCCCGACCGCCTGCCACCCACTTGTTCCGTTTCATTATTCCCGTCCCGCTAGTCCCTCCGTCCCACTCCTATTCCCTCGACACACCTCGCCAGCGCCCGCAGGGCGTGCCTCACCGTTTCCACACAGGTTTTGGCAGCCGTCTCCTCGACGGGCTTGATAAAGATCTACAAAAGATTGCAATAAATGCAATGTATTGTAGAGTCTATTCAAGATGCAGCCCCTCAAGAAGCTGGCCCTGACTTTGGATTCCCTGGCAGATAGGGAGCACTTTCTCTTTGCCCCTTGCGATCTGGCTGCGGCCTTTGGTGATTACGACCAGCTTCCTGTCCTGCTCTCACGAGCGGTCAAGGCGGGTCTCCTTAAGAGAGTCTGCCGTGGCATCTACCTCTATCCGAAGGCAGACTATCCCATGGGCGAACTTCTTTTCCATGCGGCGGCCCGTTTAAGGGCCGCCGAGTTCAACTACATCAGCCTGGAGACAGCCTTGAGCGATGCGGGACTGATTTCCCAAATTCCCATGAACTGGATCACCATCATGTCCTCGGGCAGAAGTCATGTCGTCGATTGCGGTGAGTACGGCCACATCGAGTTCGTCCACACGGAGCAACGCCCCGAGGAGATCGCCGCGGAGCTAATCTACGATGACGCACGACATCTCTGGCGAGCCTCCCGGAAGCAGGCCCTGCGCGACATGAAGATGACCCGGCGAAGCATGGATCTCGTCAGTATCGGGAAGGAGGCCGCATGAGTCCGGCGACCCTCTTTGATTCCCTCGTCGACGAGGCACTCAAGTCGCGCACGGATCTTTCTCTCCTGCGTCCTGTGGTGGAGAAGGAGTTGCTTCATCACGATATCCTCCGTGAGATGAGCAGCGCGGGACTACTCTCCGGACTCACCTTCATCGGCGGCACCTGCCTGAGAGCCTGCTACGGCTCGCCGCGCCTCAGCGAGGATCTTGATTTCACGGGAGGGAGCGACTTCAAGCGCTCCGACCTCACGGAGCTTGGGAGGGTGCTCAAGGAAACACTCGGCACCCGCTACGGACTGAAAGTCAGTGTGAGCGATCCCGTCAGGGAGCAGGGAAAAGTCAGCACCTGGAAGATGATTGTGGAGACCCGACCCGGCCGTAAGGATCTGCCGGCCCAGCGCATCCATCTCGATATCTGCTCCATTCCCAGCCACGACCCGCGCCCCATGATGTTGCGCACCCTCTACGGCGTCGACATGGGGACTTCCGGACTCATCCTGCAGGCCCAGAGTCGGGAGGAGATCCTTGCTGATAAAGTCATCGCCCTGGCCTTCCGAGGGGGCCGCATCAAGAACCGCGATCTCTGGGACATTGCATGGCTCCGCCAACAGGGGGTGGAACTCCCCGCTTCCCTCATTCCTCTCAAGATCCATGACCACCGCCGTTCCAAGGAAGAGTTTCGATCACTCCTGCGGGAGAGGGTGGAGGAGTTGGGAAAGAGCGAGGTCTTGAGGAAGGACTTCATCAACGAGATGAGGCGATTCCTTCCCGTGGCCACGGCGGCCCAGACCGTGGAACAGGAGCCTTACTGGCAGTATTTGATCCAGGTGATCAGAGAGGAAAGTGGGGGGGCGTTGGTCGGACTTTGACCTGGCGGCGGGACATCCGCTGAGCGGGTCCGTGTGATGCGAAAGGATTTTAGATGGGGTGAGATCGAGAGGTAAATGACTTTCTTTTAGGCCTCGTCATGGGTCTTATCCAGTTGGTTTTGCTTAATTTTCGGCTTGAAGTCGGGGGGGTAAATTTTTTACAAATTTCTGGCTTTATGGGATTTCCGGCCTGCGGGGAGAAACCAATTCACCCCCGCCCAATATTCGCCCATGAAAACCAAGCCCAACGATACGCGCTGGAATCTCTTATCGGAGTTATTCCGGGCAACTTCCAGCACATGGGGCGCTGCGTTTGCCCTTCTCGCTCTCGTTGCAATGATTCCGGGGGCTGAGGCCGCTATCTTTACAAATGCCGCGGCAGGGAACTGGAGTTCGAATGCCACGTGGTCTAACGGAGTTGCTCCTGCCATTAACAGCACAACCAATAATTATATTTTCAGTCTGGCTGGGGGCGGTTTGTCCACGAACGACCGCACCGGAATGGGATTCACCAACTTCACTTTCGGTGTCGGCGCGGGAGCGTACCAGATCAGTGGTAACAGCCTCACCAACATGAACGGTGGAGGCATCACCAACCTCTCCACCAGCCTGCAGAGCTTCTACGTCTCGTTGATCCTCCAAGGTGCTTCGACCATGAATACCGCCAGCGGCAACCTGCTCATAGGTACCAATGGTACCAACAGCGGCACGATATCCGGGGCTGGAACGATCACCAAGACAGGGACAGGGACACTGATCCTGACAAGCTCCAACGCCTTCACCGGAGGCATCACAAACAACCAGGGAACGATCGCGCTCAGCAACAGCTTCGCCCTTGGCAGCGGCACCGTCACCTTCGCCAGCAACAGCACCATAGCTGCCTTGGCGAACAACCTCAACCTGACCAACGCGGTATCCATCGCCGGAAGCCAGACAGCCACCTACGACAACGGAGGCTTCCTCTTTACCAACTCGAGCATCATGACCAACACGGGTGCCTTAGTGGTCATGGGTAGCGGTACGACGGTTTTCAATGCGGCCAACACATTCTCAGGCGGCACCACCATCGCGGGAGGCACCCTCAGGTTTGCATCATCCAACAGTCTCCTTACCAACGGAGCGGTGACCATTACCAACGGGGCGGTCCTCGACCTGGGTAACTTCACTAACGGCCTCGGAGCCATCACCCTGGCAAGCGGCGTGATCACCAACGGCGCCTTCACCAACGTGAACACCATCGCAGCCCAGAGCGGAACCATCGCGGCCAATATTGCTGGAACCGGAACACTCACTCAGAACGGAGCTGGAACCACCGTTCTCACCGGCTCCAACAGCTACACGGGTGGGACCTTCGTTACGGGAGGAACCCTTGTTGTGAGCAACGCCTATGCGCTGGCCAGTAACGCGGTGAGCGTGAATGGAGGCGTATTGAGTCTATCCAATAACCTCTTCGCCACGACGGTCAGCCTCGGCAACGGATCCATCACCGGAAGTGGCACGCTGACTGGAACAGGCTACACGGCTACCAACACGGGAGCCGCCCAGATCAGCGCCTCCCTCGCAGGCAGCGGAGGATTCAGCCAGAACGGAGCGGGTACCACGACCCTGAAGGCCTCCAACAGCTACACGGGCGTCACGGCTCTGAGCACCGGACAACTCAACATAGGAGCCAACAGGGCCCTGGGTACCAACAACCTCAATGTGGGCGCAGCGACCCTGAACCTTGGTGGGTTCACAAACTCGGTCGGCTTGGTGAGCGTCACCAACGCTGGCGTGATCACCAATGGTGTGCTCACCAACACCGGCGTGGTGCTCAGCGGAAGCAATGCCGTGATCGGGGCCACCCTTGCCGGGGCGGGAGGTCTCACCAACAGCTCCGGAAGCGGAACTAACACACTCTCCGGATCCAACAGCTACACGGGAGTGACCGTGATCAGCACAGGCACACTCCAGATCGGCAATGGCGGAACGACCGGCACCCTCGGAAGCGGAGCCGTCACCAACAATAGCTCGCTCGTGGTGAACCGCAGCGACGCGGTCACCCTCGCCAACACGATCAGCGGAACGGGTAGCTTCACCCAGAGCGGAGCTGGAACAGTTGTTCTGACATCAAGCAATACGTACAGCGGCGGCACGACCCTCAACGCGGGAGCCTTGGCCCTCAGCAACAGCTACGCACTCGGAACCGGGACGTTGACCTTCGCAAGCAACAGCACGACGCTCCTTGCGCTGGTCAACCTGACGCTCACCAACAACATCGCCCTCACCACCAACGGGGCCATCGATTCCGGGGCCTTCACCCTGACCAATTCCGGAGTGATCTCGGGAGCGGGCAGCCTGACCAAGGCGGGTGCTGGAACGACCACTCTGACCGCCTCCAACACCTACACAGGAGCGACAACGATCAGCGCGGGCACTCTTCAAGTAGGCAACGGCGGCACGACAGGAAGCCTCGGCAGCGGTGCAGTCACCAACAACGGCTCGCTCGCGGTGAACCGAAGCGACGCTGTGAGCATCACGAACGTCATCAGTGGAACGGGTAGCTTCACCCAGAGCGGAGCAGGCACGACGACGCTCACCAGAAGCAACAGCTTTACAGGGCTTACCACCATCACTGGCGGTCAACTCACTCTCGGCAACACCAATGCCTTGAGTGGCAGCACGCTCAACTTCACGTCCGGGTTGTTCTCCCTCGGCACACTTGGAGGGGCCAATTTCGGCGGACTTCAGGGTAACCAGAACCTAGGACTCACCAACTCCAGCGGAGCATCAGTGGGTATCACCGTTGGGGCCAACAACTCCAGCACCACCTATTCGGGAGCGCTCGGTGGTTCGGGATCACTTACCAAGACAGGGACAGGGACACTGACCCTCACCGCCTCCAACACCTACTCTGGAACCACCACGGTGAACGCGGGAACCTTGATGGCTAACAACACGGGGGGATCGGCCGTGGGAACCTCTGCGGTCACCGTCAGCAGGAG
>CAIKFI010000178.1 GCA_903826635.1 uncultured Spartobacteria bacterium
AAAGTTATCAGGCAGAATCTCTTCTTCGCCTTTGCTTACAACATCCTCGGCATCCCAATTGCGGCCGGAGTTCTCTATCCCTTCTTTGGTATCCTACTAAGCCCCATGATCGCCGCCGCTGCCATGAGCCTCAGCTCCGTCTCGGTGATCGCGAACTCACTACGGCTCCGGAAAATTCGCTTCTAGTCATCTAGTCACTTGGCACTAAGGGGAAGACAACAACGGAAGCATGACCCGGGAGGTCTCCGTCCGCCGGGAGGTGGATGACATCAAATCTAAAGAGTGAAGGATGAAGTGGCATGCGCACCTTTTGAATGTCTGTTCTTCATTGCTGATCAGGGGGTTATACCCATCAGCACCCCATCAACTACATAAGACCCCAAGGCTTTTATAACGAGTCGGGAAAAAGCGCTGACGAATCGGGAGGAAAATAGAATAACAAGGCAATTCCAGCATGAGAGCGCCAAGAAAATTCTGTCTCTCAATCAGACCCAGCCTCCCCCCTACTTCAACTTCTTAAGAACAACATCCCGATCGATCAGTGTCTCGATGTAGTTGGAGAGGGATCGATGCTCATGAGCTGCGGCAATATTGGCCTTAGTCTTGAGCTGCCTATCCAAGCGAAAGCCAGTGAGGATTTTTGTGGTCTTGTCGGGGGATGTTTTTTTGATGGATAGCTGATTCATGACATTAAGATTTCTATGCAATAATCATGCTTCTAACGAATAATCAATACTCAAGTGGAAGTTTAAAAGACCTCTCCTGAGATCCGTGGTCCAACTTCCCGAGTCCCGTCAGACCAAGTCGAGGGCTGAGAGACGAGCATCGAGGGCCTGAAAAACAGTAGGCTGATATCTCCCGCAAAACCAAGCCCCTGTGAAGAGGAGCGAAAGATTGCAACTCCCGCTCCAGCGAGTAGCTCCCTTCGGGCTACGCTTTGCGTAGGCTATACCGAACATTCCCATGTTCCTGTATTGCCGAAGGTAGCCCTGAAAGGGCGGCACCGTCTGCCGGGAAGCGGATGCCGTCAACCAAGTCCGTGGGAAAGGCAGAAACAGGCTCCCCGCTGGCGTTCTTCTAACCTCCCGTGACCACGGCGAGGCGGAGTTTTCCCGTGGCCAGCATGTGCAGGGCGGAGGCTGCTGTGGCTAAAACTTCAGAAGGGATTTTTACCACAAGAGGGCCTACTCGGCTTTCAGTCCTCGTAGCAGTCGATAAGAGTAAATACCCGTCGCGTGCCCATCCGCCCACTTGAGGGATAGTCCATATCCGCCGACGAAGTCATAACCCTTGAGCTCAAAGCTATTGGCCTTGTAGTTCTTGGCTGGCAGATCACCTCGCCCCATGACATCGGGTTCACCGCAACAGACGGCACAGGGGCAGACACGGCGGAGCATCTCCAAGGCCAGAAACTGCTCCAAATCATCCGACCAGGAGAGGGCAAGTTCGTTCCCGAAGGGAGCAACGGCCTTGAGAGAAAGATGATTATCCCGGAGAGGCGCTGAGGCACTGAGAGCATCCTTATGATTCATATCTTTTCTTTTTGAAATTCTCTGCGCCCCTGCGCCTCAGCGCAATAATTTCTAAAAGTTACCTAACTTTTCAGCAGGGTCATCACGGCCTTCTGGGCATGGAGGCGGTTCTCGGCCTGCTGGAAGATGGCGTCGGCATGACGCTCAAAGACCTCGGCCGTGATCTCCTTGCCACGGTAGGCAGGCAGGCAGTGGAGGACATGGGCCTTGGGTAATGCGGCGGACACCACGCGATCGTTGATCTGGAATGGGGCGAATTGCGCGGCCCGATGCTCCGCCTCTTCCTCCTTGCCCATGCTGACCCAGACGTCGGTGTAAAGAATGTCGGCGCGATGAGCAGCCTCTTCCGGGCTTTCGGTGATCGTGAGGGCAGCCCCCGCCGCTTGGGCGCGGGCGATGAGTTCCGCAGGGGGTCGGTAAAGCTCGGGGCAGGCCAGGCTGAGCTCGAAGCCGAGTCGGGCCGCGCCCCAGATCCAGGAGCGTCCCATGTTGCAGTCGGCATCACCGATGAAGGCGATCTTGAGCCCGTCCAGCGATCCCCTGAGCTCCTCGATGGTCAGGAGGTCGGCAAGGATCTGGCAAGGGTGCTCCTCGTCGGTGAGTGCATTGATGGTGGGGATGCCCGAAAGAGCGGCAAAACCTCGATGTCCGACTGCTTGAAGGTCCTGATCACGGCTCCATGGATCATACGCCCGAGTACCCGCGCCGTATCCTCGATCGGTTCGCCCCGGCCAAGCTGGATCTCGCTGGAGGAGAGAAAAAGCGCCTCGCCGCCAAGTTCCCGGATCCCGACCTCGAAGCTGACACGTGTCCTGGTGGAGGATTTCGCAAAAAGCAGGCCCCAGCACTCACCGGCAAGGGGTTTATGATCCGCCTGTCCACGGGTTGCTTTGAGCTGTTTGGCAAGATCGAGAATTTCTCGGATTTCAGCGGGGGTGAGAGCCTCGATGGAAAGAAGATGCTTCATGGAGAACAATGGAAAACGGGAAAAGTGAAAAGGTGATCTATGGATCAATCAGCGACGAATGCCAAGAGGAGAGCTTTCTTGGGAATCATCAGGAACTCAAGAACTCAGGTATGAAAACGAGGTGAAAGCCCTTCGGGGTTCCGCTTTCGGGAGAGTAACCAGCCTGCTAGCGCTGCCACGAGCGTGAGGCCGAGGCAGGTGTGGGCGAAGAGATTCCCGTGACGCGTGTAGAAGGTTGTTACGGGATGAGCGGGCACCCGAATCTGGGCCTGCAAGACTCCCTCGATGAAGGTGTCGTCGTGATCACCATGCAGGGTCTGCACGATTCTCCCAAAAGGGTCGATCACGCAGGTGACCCCGGTATCGGCGACCCGGATCATCGGCAACCCGGTCTCAACCGTCCGGAGCTGGGCGTTGGCAAGATGCTGTCGTGTCGCCACCGAGTGCTCAAACCAACCGTCATTGGTCAACGTCACAAGCAACTGGGCGCCGAGTTGTGCGGAACGCCGTGTCAGATCGCCCAAGGTATCCTCGAAACAGATCAGGGGACCGAGCTTAACCGGCTTCGTATCGAGCTCCAGCAGGGCAGGCCCTTTGCCGGGATCAAAATCGTAGGAAACCCGGTTGCCCACGATCCACGCGAGCAGGGGAAACGAATGCCGGAAAGGAACAAACTCCCCGAAGGGAACAAGATGAACCTTGTTATAAATCTCGGCACTCTCGGCATGTTTTTTCAGGAGGATGGCGGAGTTGTAGTCGCCCCGGGGTTCCTGCGTGTAGTGAACGCTTCCGATCAAGAAATCCGCATCGGTCCCGGCCGTCAATCCCTTCACCTGGCTGTAGATGATCTCGTCGAGCAACAGGGGGCGAGGCGTCGCCGCCTCGGGCCAGATGACCAGATCCGGATTCCCCGCTAGGGCTTGCCTGCTCTGCCTCAGATAACCCTCCATGATACGGCCTTCACATTTCGAATTCCAGTAATCATAGACCGGCACATTGCCTTGGATGCCGGCAACCCGGAGCGTTGTGAGTGCCCCCGTGGGGGAGCTGATTTTTTTCATCCCGTAGCCAAAAACCAAAACCACCAGAAAGACCGAAGCGAAAAAATCGACGTGCGGTCGCATTCCTCCCGTTTGGATTTCACGCCGCAGTCGTTCCACCGTGATGACGATCATCGCCGATCCCAAGACGCAGAGAAACGTGAGGCCCGCAGTCCCGGTGATGCCGGCCAACTGGATCAAGGGGATATTATGCCTCAGGGCGACGCCGAGCGGATTCCACCCGAAACCCGAAAAGAGGGTCTCCCGGAGCCACTCGACAGCCACCCATGCGGCCGAAGCCAAGAGGGAGACAAGGAGATTGCGGCCATTCCCGAGCCAAGCCTTGGAGTCAGGCATCCCTCCACCTTCCCCCAACGGTCTCAGGAGACATCCCGCAAAGAGTCCCCAGAGTCCATGATAGAGGCCCACGACCAGCGAAAGGAGAATCCAACCGAGCACAGTCACCGTGGTGATCCAGAAGAGCGAGACAAGAAAGGAGACCGTTCCGCAGAGCCAGCCCAGAAGAAATGATCTCCATGCCTGCTTACCTGCCGACTGCGGAGCGGGAAGCATCCAGAGCGCCCAGCAGAGCGGGGTCAGTGCGACCCAAGGCAACCAGGAGAGGCCGTGCGTGTCGAAGGGGGGGAAACATCCCCCCACCAAAAGCCCTGAAAGAAGGGAGAGAGCCCATGGGATCGCCCGGAGAAGGGCTTGAGTCCGACCCATTGGAGGGATCGCACCCTTTGGAGGGATCTCTTGAGAAACACCGGTCATTTGGAGCCGCTTGATGAAGTCGCCTCCGACGCGCCGTGATCATCGGGGGGAATCGTGGTGTCAATGGTGACACCGCATAAGGTGCCTACAGGCAGATAGGGATGAGGGCTCTGGGAGGCACCTGACTCCGGAGGTCTTTCTGAATTCCTCGCATCCCCTGCATTCTCCAGCAACCTGATGATGACGGTCGAGGAAGTTGTCCCGGGCGTGACGGAGACCACCTCTCCGCGCAGAGCATGCGTAGTGCTTCCCGGAGTCACGAGGGCATGATGGCCGGGGAGCACTTTCGAAACTTCGTCGTCCGGTAACTGAACCGAAATCCTGCTCTCGGGCCATTGATTCTCAAGAACCACGCCATGGGAGCTGGAGAAAACCCTCTGCCTGTAATTCCGCGCGGTCAACCAAGTCCCGACAAGACACAGGAGCAGCAAGCCGGAGACAAGGATCCAGCCTGCGGTGAGTCCGTTTTTGGAGGCCGCGTCCAGATCCTTCACTGCGCCGGGGAGGATGGAAGGTCCGAGGCTTTGGGAGGCAACATGATGTTGACAGGAGAAAAGGGCTGTTTCTTCTTTTTTTGATCCGGGTTGTTCTCCTGGCCGGTCACAGGGTAGGCGTTCACAAGGCGCGCCTCTTCAGTCATCGTCAGACCGGAGGGGATCACGAAAATGCCGTCGTTGACGGCCTTATCAACAACAAGGTCCGAGACCTGCCTTCCGTTGACCATGACGGCAAGGACATTTCCGCGCCCCTTTTTCTCGATCGAATAGAGTGCGAGGAGATTGGCTCCGTGGGGATCCAAACGGAGATACGCCCCGCCGGATCCATCGGGCGTCTTGAACGGATAGACCGATTTGATGTCGTGCTCATTGAGGAGCGGCATGATGGACAGGGACGTTTTCCTTCCGTCAAGCAGGGTGACGGGGGTGGCGAATTTGTCACCATCCTCGGGACTGGCTTCCCCGTGAATTCTGACGGTGAGAATGTCTTTTTTCTTATTGGATCCTGCGCTCCGGGCCTCGGGGGTGATCGAGACCAGGAGGCCAACGATGGCAAAGAGATTCCAACATCTGTTCATCCACGGGATTGTAGGTAGCTGGGATAACATTTGCAACCGAAGCCCCCATCGGGTTACGCCTCATGGGATGCTTTTGTCTCCAATCACCCGTTTTGCAGCGTCGGCACTTTTTCTTGCTGGAATTTGCCTCCCTCTGACCAACTCCTTGCGAGCTCAAAGCACGGACACCATCAGCAAGACCGATGTCTCCGACATCTCCAAAACGGGCCCCCAGTCCGACAGCCCCTTCTTCATCGAAAGGCAGGAAGCCAAGGCGGCCCTTGCAAAAGCCGGCACGGAGGGGCTCGGAATGTATGTGCCGAAGCCTCCTCACCCTCCGGTCGGACAGCAGATGAAATCCTTCTTCTCGGGCATTTTCCCCTCGCTGAAATCCAACAAACAGGGTGGCAAGGTTCCGATCGTTCTGACGGCCGACCCTGTGGATTTCTCCCTCTCCAACACGCCCGAGATCGGCATTTCCTTGAAACTCTCCAATCAGAAACGCCACGAAATCGAACTGCTCTATCCCTCCGATCAGCGGCTCGAGATTCTGACCAAGGATCCTTCCGGAACTGTCATCGCCAAATGGTCGGAGGACCGCAGTTTCGAAACTAAGGAGGGATTTGTGGAGGTCAATCCCTCGGAATACGTGGCCTATTCGGAAAGGATGCCGACTGCGAAAATGAAGGCCGGTGTCACCTACACTATCGAAACATCACTCTCCGGTCAGAAAGAGTATTTGGCACAGATCAGCATCACACCCCGTCCCTAACCGGGAGAGATAGCCTCTGGAGGCCTTCCAAGTTGGTCGCCATGGAGCTTAACCCCATCCACAGCAGGCAACTCCGGAGGACGGGATATTCGGGGGGAACTCAATCCTTTTTGGCAAAGTAGGCCCGCGTCGCCGCGTGGCGCGCCTGAAACATGAGGAAAAAAACCATCTTCATGACGGTGACATCCAGGAGTTTTCCCACGATTCCGAACGGCATGGAATACTCCACCCGGTCCGTCATCAGCGTCCCCGCGCCACTGGGTGTAAAAAGGTGCTGATGCCGCCAATGCTTGAACGGGGATTTCCTGGCTCCATCAACCAACCGCGAATGCGGGGAAGCTTCCTCCCAAACACCGAACCATTCCAGGGGCAATCCGAATTGACTCACGCTCAGGCGGAACGCTTCGCCGGCACGCGCGGGAACCAAACACTCGACCCTCTTCACCTTAAGCGACGGGGGGGATATTTTCGGAATATTCCGAGGATCCTCATGAAAGGCATAGACCTCGCCCGGCGTTCCATCAAGCAGGACGCTTCGTTGAAAAACAGAAAACTTCTTCATTCCAGCAATGGAGCACACCGAACCATGCCCTGGCGATGGAGAAAAATTATTGCCAATCCGATCTGCGCACTTTACTCGTGCTGTTTAATTCTGTAACCACAATATCCATGTCTGAAAAAACCATCGAAGAAAAAGTCCGTGATATCATTGTCGAGCAACTCGGCGTGACAGCGGAACAAGTCACCCTCAACGCTTCCTTTATCGAGGATCTTGGAGCCGATTCACTTGATACAGTGGAGTTGGTCATGGCCTTCGAGGAAGAGTTCGGCGTTGAAGTTCCTGACGAGGATGCTGAAAAGCTCATGAAGGTCGGCGATGTTGTGAAATACATCGAAGAAAAGCAGGCCAAGTAATCAACCTGTCTTACAATCCTTTTAAGGAACGCCACACCCAAGGCCTCGAGCCTCAGGTGTGGCGTTTTTTTGAGAGAAAGTGCCCGGTGTCTCGCAAATCACTCCTGCGACGGGTCTGTCCATAACAAGAGGTATTGAACCTCCTTTCCTTTGCGAAGACTGATCCTGAAAAGGCTGGGGCCTGCCGAGGATCTCAGTCGGAAATGCAGGGGCCTCGAGCTCCATTTGTGGCGGGCGTGCAGGCGGCTTTGAGTTGTTTCGACTTGAAATGAGAGGGATCGGGACCCATCCAATGTGCCCTGCGAGACTGTTTGTTGGGTTTTGGATTTCCCTTTCTCCTCCGCCTGAATCCAGACCACCTCGCCGGGCATTCCCTTGGGATAGGTGATCTGGAGTTGCAGGATGGAATCGGCTGGAACCTTCACGCTCGGAAAGAATCCGGTCCTGTCCGGGAATAATTCCCTCGGTCTGGCTCCATCAATCCGGATCGTCGCATAAGCCCACTCGCCGGAGGTTTTTGAGGACACGCCAGAACCGCTTGCCTGCTGCCTCCCTGAAGTTGGCGCCTTGGCAGGAGTTAAACTGGCCACATCTTCTACCGGGGCAGAAACGGCGCTCATCAAAACCGAGGCAAAAGCGAAAAGAGGAAGCCAGGACTGGTAGTGCATGGTTCGGAGTGAAGCTATCGAAAGCTCCTCAAGGGAGAGAGGCAAATCCTGGCTTTTTCATTCATAAAAAACCCGGTCGCTGACGACCTCCGGGAAGTCATGGATCCATTCCCAATCAATAAGCGATGTCTTGGAGCGACGATCCTTTTTTGAAACTTTGGCTTCTCTTTGGTGTTACATAGGAGTCTGCCCCATGAGCACGATGCTTTCACGATTAGCCTTGGTGGCATTCCTTGGTTCCGCCCCGATTTTGTCGGCTCACGACCTCAGCAACCCCGGGGAAGCGAACCCTCATTACGATTGGTCTTTGAGACCACCGGACGCGATCAAGATCCCCTCATGGTTTGTGGAAACCGGAGCGGAAGCAGCAAATGGCGGGAAAGCCGTTCCCCAGACTCATAAGCCGATTCAAGCCATCCCGTTTGAGTTCTTTTCCTCCCATGTCAGGGTGAGTTGGGACAATCGGTTTCTCTATGTTGAAAGTGACAGCATGCCGGATCACGGCATGATGGTCGGCATCACAAACTGGCAACAGCAGGTTCCAGTCCCCCAGAATTATACGGGTTCCAATGCTTGGCGCATCCCCTTGGTGCCCACTCCATCCGTGGAACCGATGTCCATCAAGGGGCATTTTCTGCGCGGTGCGATTGCGATCGCTGTGAACGGGATCCCGATTTTTAATCCCCAGAACAATCGGGGGGAAATTTCCGCCGAGATCGGAGAACTCGACCAATGGGGTGGTCATGGCGGTCGTTCGGATGACTACCATTATCACATTGCCCCGCTCTCTTTGCAAAAGGTCGTCGGCAAGGGGAAGCCGATCGCCTATGCCCTGGATGGGTATCCCATTTACGGCTCCGAGGAGCCTGATGGCTCGAAACCGACCGGACTGGACTCCTTCAACGGGCACACCACATCATTATTGGGCTATCACTACCATGCCTCGACAAACTACCCCTATGTGAACGGCGGGTTCCATGGCGAGGTTGTGGAGAAAGGAGGGCAGGTCGACCCTCAACCACGGGCGGAGTCCTTTCGGCCAGCCGGGACTCCCCTGCGTGGTACAACGATCACAGCCTTTGAGCACACGGGAACCAACAGCTACAAGCTGACCTACGAATGGAACGGTGAGCAACACGAACTCCTCTATTCGGTCAGCACGAACGATACCATCTCCTTCCAGTCGCAAAGTGTTTCCGGAGGAACCAACACCAAAACCTTTCTCCGCCAAATGCATGGACCGGGTGACGGGAATCGGTTTTCCCCACCGACCGATCACGCTCGGGAACCAAGAGAACCTCAACCCCAAGAGAATCGTGATTCGGTAATGCCCCGCGCATCGGCCACTCAGAAATCATCACCTGATGGCACGCACCTCTCCTTGGAAAGTTCCGCAGTTCGGAATGGCAGACCTTTACCTGTGGAGTTTACCGGCGATGGGCAGAGCCTATCACCCCCCCTTTCATGGCACGGCGCTCCTTCCGGAACCAAGGCCTATGCATTGATCATGCATCACTTGGACCCCGAGGGAAAAACCAAGATCTACTGGACCCTCTATAATATTCCGGCCGAGTTGAACCATCTTGATAAAAATGCCAAGGGAGTGGGAATTGCCGGTTGCAACACCATCAATAGATCACTCGGTTATGCACCCCCGCACTCCAAAGGGCCCGGAGCAAAAACCTACGTGGTGACTCTTTATGCCCTTGCCGAACCGTTGGCAGTTATCCAGCCCCCCGAAGCCGTTACCGGAGCCTCGCTGCAGGAGGCTTTGCACGGTCACATCCTTGCCCAGACAGACCTCTCTTTTGTCTCCACACGCCTTGGGACTACTGACAAGGATCATCATTCCGAGGAGCCCCCTCCAAGGGATCACCAAAGAAAGCCGCCCCAACAGGAAGAATAATCACCAACCCAAAGACCCCCCAAAGATCCCATGACTCATCCGGTGAAACGTCGTGATTTTGTTGCCATGCTATCGGCAGGCATTGCCTTGAGTGGCCTCCCTTTCAGGTCACTCCTTGCGCAAAATGAGAAGGCTGGAGATCGCAACGTTGGAGGGGACCAACCGCACCGCGATCAACCCGGGCATCCTTCTGAAAATGAGAATGTTCTTCCCGACGAACTGAAATCCTACGCGCTCCTCTCCCTGGTGCTGGGGAGAATCAGCGACCGATCCGTCACCGTAAGCACTGTCTCACAAGAGGCCCGGGAGGGATATTTTGAATATGGCCTCACGTCCGGTGATTACTCCGACAAATCCAAAATCATCAACCTTCCCCACGGTGCGCCGGTCGAGGTGGTTTTAAGAGACCTCAAACCCGACACCCAATACTTCTATCGTCTCAACTCCAGATTGAAGGGTGACACGGACTATTCCCACGGTGAGGAGTGCCGGTTTCATACGCAGCGATCGCCCGGAAGTCACTTCAGATTTGCCGTGCAAGGCGACTCCCATCCGGAGCGTCCTCAGATGCATGACCCGGGACTCTATGCACGGACTCTCCGGAACATCTCGACGGGGAAACCCGACTTTTTGGTCTGCATGGGGGATGATTTCAGCGTGGCCAAGCTTCGCACGATCCATGACGAAACCCTGAAACAGCCCTACACGTTACAGAGACCCTTTCTCGGACTGGCCGCCAGATCGGCGCCGCTCTTCCTACTCAACGGGAATCACGAGCAGGCCTCCTTGTTCAATTTCAATCAAACGGACATTCGACACGAGGTCGCTGTCGGAGCCCAAAAAGCCCGCAACCTTTATTACCCCACCCCCACACCTGATGGGTTTTATTCGGGAAACGAACACCCCTTGCAATCCATCGGGTCCCTCAGGGACTACTATGCCTGGACTTGGGGCGATGCCCTCTTTGTGATCCTGGACAACTATTGGCACTCACCGGCCCTCGTGGACAGCGGCTTCGGGGAGCGTGGCGGCAATGGCGGGCACGGAGGAGGGGGTCATGGCAACCGGGATCTCTGGGACGTCACCATGGGCGACGAGCAGTATCAGTGGTTCAAAAAAACGCTCGAGCGGAGCACCGCAAATTTCAAATTTGTTTTTGCCCATCATGTTCTTGGAACCAATCGGGGAGGAGTCGACGTCTCTGATCTCTACGAATGGGGTGGCCATGACCGACAGGGAAACTGGGTGTTCCCCGAGCATCGCCCCGGATGGGAACTGCCTGTCCATCAACTCATGGTGAAGCACGGAGTCACCATTTTCTTTCAGGGGCACGATCACCTCTTTGCAAAACAGGAACGCGACGGGGTCATCTATCAGGAAGTTCCGATGCCGGCAGACCAGTTCTATCGTGCTTGGAATATCGAGCATTACGGATCCGGGGTGCGGTTGCCGAATTCCGGACACCTTGAGGTCTCCGTCTCTCCGCATGAGGTGAAGGTGGATTACATCGCCTCGTTTCTGCCGAAAGATGAGACCAGCCAAAAGAGGACGGGGGACCTTCTTCACAGCTACTCCGTCAAACCCAACGCAACCCATGCCTGAATTCAAAAGCCTCTTCCAGATCCTATTCCAGATCCTCTTCTTTGTTTCACTCTGCCCGGGGCTTTTTGGGCAACAGGCGGGAGGCAGTCCGGATTCTGGCGGTGACCGCGTTCCGTCCCAACCATCGAGAGGGCATGATCCCAAAAGTCAACATGGCCAGCACGGCCAACATGGTCCACTGGGATCCTTCCAACTCAAGGTTCCCCAGCATTCTTATGATCTGATTCTCAATAGACCCGAGAGAGATCGCATCGGGTTGAGCATTCTGGCCTATGAAGATTTGGAAGGATTCCTGACCTATCAGCCCGAGAAAGGGAGTCCGGTTGTAAAAACTGTGCAGCAATCATTCCTCAACGGGACGCCCGTGGAAGTTCCGCTCGAAAAACTCTCTCTGGATACTTCCTATGTTTATCAATTCCATTACAGGAAGCCCGGGGCCGCAGAGTTCACAGTAAGTCCGGTGTTTTCTTTTCATACGGCTCGGCTCCCCGGCAAGAGCTTTCGCTTTACCCTGACCGCCGATGCTCATCTCGATGAGCATACCAGCCCCGAAGTTTACCTGAAGACGCTGGAGAATATCAGGGCTGAAAAGCCCGATTTACACATCGACCTTGGGAATCTCTTCATGACCGACAAACACCCGAATCGAGAAGAGATGGCAAAGCAGTATTTGGCCGAAAGCTATTACATGAGTCTGATCGGTCACTCGATTCCTCTTTTCCTTGTTCTCGGAACTCATGACGGGGAAGGAGCAAAGAACAATGACGGATCCACGAACTGCCTTGCCGCTTGGGCCAATAACATTCGCGAACGGTATTTTTTAAATCCGACGCCTGATGATTTCTACTCGGGGAATCAGATCTCCCGGCCTAACTCGGTTCCATCCCAGAACTATTACTCCTGGGAATGGGGTGATGCGCTTTTTGTCGTTTTGGATCCCTTCGGCTATTCGGAATCACAACGGGGTGGCGGAAGGGAGGGTTGGGGATGGTCCCTTGGCAAAACACAGTATGACTGGCTGAAAAAGACCCTTAGTGAGAGCAAAGCCAGCTACAAATTCGTCTTCATCCATAACATGCTCAGCGGTGATCAAGCGACTAGGGGAGGAGTGGAGATCGCCGGCTTCAATGAATGGGGAGGAAAGAACAAGGACGGCAGTGACGGATTCCGGAATCATCGCCCGGGTTGGCCCGAGCCGGTGCATAAGCTTTTTCAGGAGAATCATGTCACCGTGCTCTTCCGTGCTCATGACAACTTTTATGCCCGTCAGAATCTGGACGGAATCACTTATCTCATGGTTCCCCAACCCAGTTTTACCGGAGATGACCGCATCCGCGATCTCCAGAACTATGGCTATAAGGATGGCACCTTCCTTGGAAATTCGGGGCATGTCCTGGTAACCGTCACTCCCGAGGGGATAAAAACCGACTATGTCCGGACACTTCTATCCACTGCAGAAACCCCGGAGAAGAAAAACGGGATGGTGGCAGACCATGCGGAAATATCACCCGGCGCTATTCCGTAAACATCCGGCGAATCCAGCGGCCCCATTCATCGAATGACGACTGGGTATCAGGCCGGGAAATAAGACCAGGGAGGCATTCCAGTTTTTGAAATGGTGTAACATTGATGTAACTTTTTACACCTCTCGGCTTCGGAGGCCGATAAATAGAGGGTGTGGCTAAGGAGGGAATCGAACCCCCGACACGAGGATTTTCAGTCCTCTGCTCTACCGACTGAGCTACTTAGCCGTGACTGCAATTTTTCCCTAAAAAATAAGGCGAGTGTGAAAATCCCTGATTCCAAGCTTCTCGGCAAGCTTCTTTCTCAATGTCCCGGTCGTTGAACCTGATCAAGCGCATCCATCTTGCCCCAGCGGTGCCCTGATTTGATGGCGCGGGTGATGAACTTCTTGGCCTCGCCCACAGCCTTGGGGAGCGGATATCCCTTTGCCAATCCCGCAGCAATCGCGGCGGAATAGGTGCAGCCTGTTCCGTGAGTCCCGACTCCCCGAACAAACGGAACGCTGAACTCCTGCTGATCCCAATCCGGCATCAAGAGAATGTCTGTGGCCATGCGTCCCCTCAGATGCCCCCCTTTCAGAAGAAGGGCTGCTCCGGTCTCTGCCGTAAGCTGTCTCCCGGCCTGGATCATTCCAGGCATAGTGGAGGGACGCTCGCCTGTCAGGACGCCGAGTTCGTCGAGATTGGGAGTGATCAGGGTCGCCAGCGGAAAGAGATGGCGCCTGTAGGCGGCGACTGCCCGGGGTTGCAAGAGGGCGTCTCCGCTGGAAGCCACCATCACCGGATCGATCACCAGGGGAGGAAGGTGTTTCCGTCCGCTAAGAACCTCGGCGACACTCCGGATGATCGGCGTGGAAAAAAGCATCCCGGTTTTGATGGCGGCCACGGGATAGGCGTCCAAAAGAACCTCCAGTTGATCCCTGACGATTTCCGGACGCATTGCTTGAATGGAGCGCACCTCGCCGGGAGTCTCCGCCACGATGCAGGTGATGGCGTTGAGTCCATGACACCCCAAGGCTCCGAAGGTCTTAAGGTCGGCTTGGACACCGGCCCCGCAAGAGGAGTCCGATCCCGCAATGGTAAGGACAACGGGTATCATGATTGCCGCTTGGGAGACTGGCCCTGATTGGCAAGCTCGGCCCGGATCTTATCCGCATCAGCAAACTGTTTTCTCCAGACCTCCAGCCGGTCTGCGATCCGTGCCTCAGCCCCTTCTCTTGTCGGGGTGTAATAGCGACGCCCCTCCCCTTGTGGCAGATAGGCCTGGGGCACGTATCCCCCTTCGTGATCGTGGGGGTACTGGTAGCCGATCCCGTGCCCCATCGACTTGGCTCCCTTATAGTGGGAGTCACGAAGGTGGGCTGGCACCGGAAGAGTGCGTCCTTTTTCCACATCTTCACGGGCTTTGCCAAGAGCGGCATAGGCGCTGTTGCTCTTCGGGGCGGCAGCCAAGTAGACCACGGCATGGGCGAGCGTGATGCGGGCCTCCGGAAGCCCGACGAACTCAACCGCCTGCTGGGCGGAAAGCGCCAACGGGAGTGCGAGCGGGTCGGCCAATCCAATGTCCTCACTGGCGAAAATCACAAGTCGGCGTGTGATGAAGCGCAGTTCTTCCCCGGCATGGAGCATCTTGGCCAGCCAGTAGAGGGCCGCATCGGGATCAC
This sequence comes from uncultured Spartobacteria bacterium, assembly GCA_903826635.1. Classification (GTDB taxonomy): domain Bacteria; phylum Verrucomicrobiota; class Verrucomicrobiia; order Chthoniobacterales; family UBA6821; genus UBA6821. Next base: position 14,418 of record CAIKFI010000178.1, read on the forward strand.
TTCCCCTCATGCTCTTGATGAAGGCGCTTGCCGTGTCGTAGTGGTCGTCTCCGGTGCCGTCATAAACGACCGCTTTCCGCTGGATGCTCTCGGAGGCAACCTCGAGCGTGATAGGGATGCGCCCCTCCCCGTTGTAGGGTGTCGTGCGTGCTGCGATCTCCAGCGCATTCAGGCACTTGCGGGCATCTCCATCGCTGATGGTGGCAAGATGGTTGGCCGCGTCACGATCGAGGTCGATGGGGAGGCGGCCGAGTCCGCGCACGTCATCCGCAACGGCTCGGTATTGAAGGGTGACGAGATCCTCGAGTCCCAAGGGTTGGAGTTGGAAAATCTGGGAGCGTGAGACCAGCGGACTGTTGATGGAGAAAAAGGGGTTCTGTGTCGTGGCCCCAATCAGCCGGACGGTGCCGCGCTCCACATCAGGAAGGAGTGAATCCTGCTGGGCTTTGTTGAATCGGTGGATCTCATCGATGAAAAGGAGAGTGCGGCCCCCGTTGGCCGATTCGATGGCGGCGATCCCGACGGCTTTCCGGATGTCGGCAACGGATCCCTCCACGCCGCTGAGTTCTAGGAAGCGGCTCTTGGTATGGCTGGCGATCAAGCGCGCAAGGCTTGTCTTTCCGGTGCCGGGTGGACCGTAGAGGATGACCGAGGAGAGGCGGTCGGCCTCGATGGCCCTCCTGAGAAGCTTGCCCTTGCCGAGGAGATGCTCCTGACCGACATATTCCTCGAGGCTTGCAGGCCTCATCCTTGTGGCAAGAGGGGCATCAGCCGGCAAAGCGCTGCTTTCGGCTGTTCCCGGTCCATGGCCAAAAAGATCCTCCATGTGCTTACTATAAGCAGGTGTATTTCGCTGGCAAGGCAACCGCCCCCGTTCCATGCTTGGGCTCATGAAAACGATCCTAGCCGCAGTTGACTTTAGCCAGATCACGCAAAAAGTCGTCGATGGAGCTTCCTTGTTTGCCGAGGCCATGCAGGCAAAGCTTGTCCTGCTGAACGTTTGGGAACCGATCGCCTCCTACATGCCGGTCGGGGCGGCCATGGATGTGATCACCGCGCCCGTGCCTGTCGAGCCACCCGATCTCAACCTGGTCAAAGAACGACTCGAACAACTCGCAGCACCCCTCAGGAACAAAGGCCTCACCGTCGAGACGCTTGTCTCCACAGCCCTTCCCGTCGAGGAGATCCTCAACCAATCCAAACTGCTCGGCGCTTCGATCATCATCCTTGGCTCTCATGGTCACGGGGCTCTGTTCCAACTCTTCAGCGGAAGCGTGGTCACCTCCGTCCTGCATAAATCGACGATCCCGGTCACCGTTATCCCGGTTCACGGAAACTAGGACCGGGGCGCGGAGGGGCGGGATAGCATGCGCATTCTCTTCACAAAGCTCCGCCACATCGGGGACAACCTCCTGCTGACACCGACCATCGTCTCGGTGAAGCAGAAGTTTCCCGGTGCCGAGATCTGGGTGGCCGTGCGACGCGGCACGGGGGGAATTCTTGCCGGATGCCCCGAAATCAACAGGATTGTGACAACGGCCCGTCCGGAAGAGGGTGGAAGGACGTTGAGGGATTCGGGCGCCGATCTTGCGACACTCGCCGAAATCTTCAGAACCCCTTTTGATTACGCCTTCGAACTCGGTGACAACGACCGTGGGAGAATGCTCGCGTTGGCAAGCGGGGCCACCGTGCGATGCACCAACAGCTACGAGCGACCCGAGGGGGATCCTCTCGCAACTTTTTGGAAGGGTCGCTTCAACCGACTCGTCACGACCGGTCATGGTCCCGTGCATCAGGTCCTCCGGGATTACCGTGCCGTCCGGGAAACGCTTGGCTTAGCGGAGGATCCCCCGCCGTTGCGCTTTGCATCCGAGGCAATGTCTCCTCATTCGTTGCCCATCCCTCCCGAAGGATCTTACGCACTCATTCATGCCTCCACACGCTGGCCCTCGAAGTCATGGGCTTTGGACAAATGGAGGCAAGTGATCCCCGAACTCCTGAATAGATTCCCCCAGATTCTCGTGAGTTGCGGCCCTAATCCCCATGAGGTCACCGAGGCTTCGATGCTTTGTGAAGGATATGACGGACGTGTTCTCTCCACGGGAGGATTGCTCTCCTGGTCACAACTGGCGCGGCTGATCGGTGCGGCGGGGCTTTTTGTCGGGGTCGATACGGCCGCCATGCACCTGGCCGCAGCCGTGCAATGCCCCTCCGTAGTCCTCTTCGGACATGCTCCCGCCTACCAGTTCAGACCCTGGAAATCCCCTCACCGCGTCGTGCGCTCCAAGGACGGAATGATCGAGACCGAACGATACCAACTGCCGGGGGAAATGTTGATGGAAGAGATCACCGTCCAAGCGGTCTTGGAAGCCGTGGATTCGCTCCTGTCGGAGGACTCTTCGATCGCTCTAGGCTGAACGAACCAGGACTTAGGTTCTGACCGCCAACCGGGTGTAGAGGTCTCCCAGTCGATGACTGAGGAGAGGAAGGGAGGGTCTGGGAAGGTTCTTCTGAAAATTCAGGATCTCGTCGCGGAAGGGGGCTTCCGTGACCGCTCTCTCCAGGAGTCGAGCGTAACCGGCATGGTCTCCCGGATCGAAGAGTCCGGGATGATCCTCGCCCAGGAGAACAGTATTGCCCTCGATCCTGCTCGCCAGAATCGGGATCCTGCATTCCAAGGCCTGAAGCAGGGCCAGTGGCTGTCCCTCCCAATGTGAGGCGAGCACAAAGAGATCCAGCGACTGGATCCACGGGGCCACGGGGCGCTTGCGACCCGCAAGAATCAGACGCTCCTCAAGATGGCTTTCCCGGATTCCTTGTTCAAGGGAGGCCCTATCGGAGCCTTCTCCGAAAAGCATGAAGGTCGGCAGGGCCACGCCTTTCTTGGCAAGCAGAGCCATGGCCGCAACCGTGGCCTGATGATTTTTTGTCGGGTGGAGCGAGGCTACCGAACCGATGAGGAAGCCTTCCGGGGCCAATCCAACACTTGATCGGATCGCTTTTCTCTCTTCAGCTGGTTTGAAGAGGGCAGGATCGATCGCGTTGGGAAGGACCGAGACCTCCTCCGGATCAAGTTGAAAGGCCGCTATCAGATCGCGCCTCGTTTCCTCGGAGAGAGCGATCACATGATCCGCCCTGCGATAAATATGACGCATCCAGAACCCCTTGCGTCCCTTCAGCTCGAGAAAGGTCTTCTGCTGGTGAACGATGGAGGCAATCCCAGCCAACTTGGCGGCAATGACACCGAAGAGTTGGTCATGGTAGGACTGCGCATGGACGACTTGGATGCCGTTCTCCTTGAACCAACGAGCAAGCCGCAGCATTCCGAGGGGATTCATCCGCTTGCTCGGGAAGACCGGAACCAGATCGATCTTCAAGCCGGAAGCAAGGGCTTCCTCACCGAGGACGCCCAGGCTTCTGAGGCAGACAAACCGGGGCTCGATCCCCACGGGCAGATACTTGCTGGCGGAGAGCAGAAAATCCTCGGCTCCGCCCACCGGCATCGAGACAAAGAGCAGGGCAACCTTCACCGGAGCGTTTCTCGCATCAATTTCCCGAAAGCAACATTCCGAATCATCTCACCACTGGACACCAAAGAAGATGATTCCCTTCGGCTTCTCGGGATTGTCGGGATCCCAGGCGATATCGTCATGACCATCCCCGTCCTTCTTGGGGGCCAGTGGACTGAGCATCTGTAGGGGGTGCTTCATCTTGAATGCCTGGGCAACGATGCCCTGGATATTATAAGCACTGGGGGCTCCCACATCGGTTTTTTGCTCCACTTTGGCTTTCTTTGGCTTGGGAACGATGAACGCCGCATCGGAGCTCTCCTGCTGGGCAAGAAGGCCCTGCATCGGAAGGAAGGACGTCGCAGCCAAGGCGATGAACAGGTAAACCATCCGGAAGCGGAGACTGATGCCTTGCATAGGTCTTAAGATAAGGGGCTTTGTTCCCTGCGGGCAAGCCTTCGGACACCCTGATGAGAATCTGCCCCCCGCTCCTTCATCGTTGAACAAAAGGATCAGATCCGGTCAAACTCTCCACATGGACACCCTTGAGCGCGCCCGTCGCGTCCTCTCAATCGAAATCGACGAACTTCGCTGTCTTTCGGAACGGCTCGACGCAAGCTTTGCTCAAGCGGTCGGGATGCTTCGAAAAGCCATTGAACGCAAAGGGAAAATCGTGGTGCTGGGGGTTGGGAAGTCAGGCCATATCGGAGAGAAAATCGCAGCCACCCTCACCAGCACGGGAGCGCCCGCCGTCGTGTTGAACTCGCTCAACGCACTACATGGCGATCTGGGAGTGATCTCCGACGGGGATGTGATCCTCACCCTGAGTTACAGTGGGGAGACCGAAGAACTGATTCGCATCCTTCCGGCGCTGGCGCGTTTTGACATCAAAAAAATCTCCCTGACCGGAAATGCCGCATCCTCACTGGCCAAGGCCAGTGATCTGGTCCTTGATGTCTCGGTCTCACAGGAAGCCTGCCCCCATAACCTTGCACCCACCTCAAGCACAACCGTGATGCTGGCACTCGGGGATGCCCTGGCGATGGTGTTGCTGGAGGAGCGGGGCTTCACTAGGGAAGACTTCGCGCGCTTCCACCCAGCTGGTCAGTTGGGTCGCTCGCTCCTTCTGAAGGTGCGCGACATCATGCGTGCTGGCGAGCAGATGGCCTTGGTCAGGGGATCGGATCCCGTGATTTCGGTGCTTAAAGTGCTGACTTCCAAACATGCCGGAGCCGCCCTCGTGATCGATGATCAAGGCCTACTGGAAGGGATCTTCACTCATGGCGATTTCGCACGCCATTTTTCCTCCGATCCGCAGATCGGAAGTCATCCTGTGAGCGGGGTGATGACGCGGAATCCGATCACGATCCACGCCGACAAACTTGCCGTGGAGGTCCTGATGGTGCTAGAACAGCATCACATTGATGATCTTGTGGTCACGGATGAGGAAGGCAAACCCCTCGGCGTCATCGACTCTCAGGATCTCTCCCGACTGAAACTTCTCTAACAACCCTCCACCCACCTATGGCACTCGCAAACGATCTTCGCAAGGGAATGGCTATCAAATACAATGGCAACGCCGCCATCGTTCTTGAAGTCACCCACCGCACACCCGGCAACCTCCGTGCCTTCGTTCAACTCATCGTCCGCTACATCGGAACGGGCAAGTCGGCGGACATCCGTTTCGCCTCCACGGAAAAAGTCGACCTCGTGGACGTTCACCGCACCAAACTCGATTTCAGCTATGCCGATCAGGAAGGTTACAATTTCATGGATCCCGAGACCTTCGAGACCATTACCCTGCAATCCGACCTTCTCGGCGACTCCAAGGACTTCCTAGTGGAGAACATGCAGGTTGAGATCCTCTACGTCGAGGGTCGTGCTGTCTCCGTGGAACTCCCTGCCTCCGCAAACATCAGGGTCGCTGAATCCCCTGAGGGAGTGAAGGGTGACTCCTCAAGCAATGTCATGAAGACCGCCACCCTGGAGACCGGCAAAGTCATCCAGGTCCCGCTCTTCATCAAGGAGGGTGAGATTGTGAAGGTCGATACCCGGACCGGCGCCTACATGGGTCGGGCTTAAAGGCTCCCAAATCCCCGATGGCCCGCCCCTCACCGAATAAGGAAAGAGGGAATACCGGCCGTTCAGTCCTTGCCGGCAAGGGGAAGGCCTCACTCCGTTCGCTTCCTGTCAGTCAGAGGAAAAGAATGCGGGTGGATGCCTTGTCTCAGGAGACGGATGATCTTTTCCAAAAAACAGGAACTGGCGATTATGCGTCGCCAGCCGATCTTCCCGAAGAGACAGAATCCGCTCCCCCTCCCCGATCCCTTGCTCACGGGACGGTGCCCAAGTCCTTGGTGAAATTCCTTGTCGGGGTATTCCTTCTCCCGGTGGCCTGGGTGATGACCCGAACTTTTTTTCAGTCCTTCACCACCTCCATCCATCACGGCCTCCTGGCCTCCCAGTCCTTTGGCTGTTTTGCGGGAGGGATGATTCTTTTTGTGGTTTTCTATCTGATCATTCCCCGAAATGTGCTGATGCTTCCCTATGTTTTTGGCCATGAGTTGACGCACGCCCTCTGGGTCAAGCTTTTCGGTGGCCGGGTGGCGGATCAGTTCCATGTCAGTGAGGAGGGAGGGCACGTCCTCACCGATAGGGTCAACACGTGGATCGCGCTGGCCCCTTATTTTTTCCCGATTTATAGCCTGCTGAGCATCACCCTCTACGGAGCGGCTTGCCTGGTCACCGACATGAGTCCTTATCGATGGATTCTTTTTCTGCTGCTTGGACTGACCATGGCCTTCCATCTGGTCTTCACTTTTCTGCTGATCACCAAGGGTCAGCCGGACCTGCACTACGGCGGAACGTTTTTTTCGCTGATGGTGATCTACCTGATCAATCTCACCATCATCACCGGACTCCTGCTGGTGACGGGCAAAGAGATTTCCCTGAGTTCTTTTATAGCGGACTTTGTGAAAAACACTGTGGAGTTCCTAGAGTTCTCAAGATCAGCCGTTGCGTGGATCTTGGAATGGGTCGGAAACATCCGGGCAGGGTTCGGACATTCCTAAATCAAAAGACAAAGGGCCGGCATGTTACCGCGCCCATGGTGCGTTTCTGGTCGCTATGAGATCCTTGACGTTTGATCCTCATAAAAACATTGGGTGTGTCCAACACGGCGGATTTCGCCTATCCAGATCCCATGCGATACCTCCCAACGCTCCCGACACTTCCAACCCTAACAAGCCTGCTCCTGTTAAGCTTTTCCTGCGGCTCTGGAATTGCTGAAACAATGTCTTCCAACTCCGTCCCATCGACCTCCATGCCGGATGGAAGCAAATATTTGGTCAATAAGGCGGCACCCGGCAAAGCAACCGGTGTGCAACATCTGGAGGATTGCGTGAAAAGAGTGAGTGCGTTCAAGGACAAACCTTGCGACATCATTTTTATCGGTGATTCCATCACTCATTTATGGCTCGATCAAAAGAGGGGCAGCCTTTCGATCTGGAATGAGAATTATGCGCCGCACCATGCCCTGAATTTCGGGGTCGGCGGTGATAGCGTTCAAAATGTGCTCTGGCGTCTCGACAATCTGGACATCAAGGGATTGAGGCCAAAGGTCGGCATCCTGATGATCGGAACGAACAACAGAAAAAACACTCCCGAGGAAATCGCCGAAGGCATCAAGGCCGTGATTGCCAAAACCCGGGAGACATTCCCCGGGATCAAGATCATCCTCATGAGCATCCTTCCAAGCCGACGTGCCAGCGCAACCAGTGAGGAGGATGCGATCGCCATCAACAATCGGATGATGGCCGCCAACACCATCATCCAAGGCTATGCTGATAATCAATCCGTTTACTGGCTTGATCTTGTCCCGTTGATGCCCCCGATCACGACCTCCAAGCCGGATGGAACGTTGGACACGAACTACACGGGCCTCGGCGAAGATCACCTCCATCCGAATGGCATGGGCTTTCACATTTGGGCTGATGCCATGGCACCTCTGCTGACAAAACTGCTCAACTAAAGGGAGTAGACTTCGTTCATCGGGGATTTTGCGTTTTGTTTTCCAAAGGCAAATGAAATTTGGCCGGAAGGGGCCTTCAGAAAAACTAGACCCCGATTGTCTTTTGCAAAGCCTCTGCGATCCGATCGGCCGCTGCGTGGATCATCGATTCGTCGGGCCCCTCAATCAGAAGACGGACTTTGGGTTCCGTACCTGAGTAGCGGAGGAGGACTCGACCCTTCCCCGAGAGTGATTTCTCCGTTTCTGAAACAAGAAGGGCAACCTCTGGCAACGCATCCAGGGAGGGTTTGCTTTTCACGGTGAGATTTCTCTGAGCCTGCGGATATTTTTTGAGGCAATGTCGGAGTTCGCTAAGCGGCTTCCCGCTCTCGCTCATGATCCTGAGAACCTGGAGTGCGGCAAGAAGTCCATCACCCGTTGTTCCATGATCGCGGAAGATCAGATGACCGCTCTGCTCCCCTCCGATGGAAAAATTGCCCTTTCTCATCTCCTCGACCACGTAACGATCGCCGACAGCGGTCCGAAGGACCTTACCACCGGCAGCGGCTAGGCATTCATCGAGGCCGAAGTTGCTCATCACCGTGGCGACAAGGGTCTTTCCGGTCAGGGTTCCCCGTTTCAAGGCATCAAGGGCACTCATGGCGAGGATCTCATCCCCGTCGAGAACCTGACCCAACTCATCAGCAAGCACCAGGCGATCGGCATCCCCGTCATGGGAGATTCCGATCTGTGCTCCTGTTTCAAGGACCAATCTGGCGATCTCCGAGGGATGGGTGCTGCCGCAGGCCTCGTTGATGTTGAGCCCGTCGGGCATGACATGAAAGGCCGCCACCGATGCCCCCATGTGTTCGAGAACTTCCGGAGTGGTTTTGAACGAGGCTCCGTTCGCGCAATCAACGGCAATCTTCATTCCGTGTAGGGACATGCCGGGAACTCCCGCCATGACGGAGGCCGCATAGCGTTGCACTGCATCCCCGATCACCCGGGATCTGCCAACATCGCCTCCCTGCGGGCGCATGTCATCAATCTCCGATGTCAGGATCAAGGCCTCCAGACGCTCCTCGATCAGGTCGTCAAGTTTGTAGCCGTCTCCTCCAAAAAGTTTGAGCCCGTTGTCCTTGGCAGGATTATGTGAGGCCGAGATGACAACCCCACCCTCGGCACCGAGTTCACGAACAAGGGAAGCCACACCGGGAGTGGGTAGCACCCCGGCAAGATGGGCGTCGGCGCCAGCGGAGTTGAGACCGGCCACCAAGGCGGCCTCCAGCATTCCGCCGGACAGGCGGGTGTCCCGCCCTACCACGAAGCAAGGCCTACCTGCCTTGCCGCCGCGCAGCAAAAACCCGGCAGCTCTGCCAAGTCGCAGTGCTGTTTCAGGCGTTACGGGGTCAATGTTGGCAATCCCCCTGATCCCATCCGTGCCAAAAAGGATTCTCTTACCCATGGTTTATTCGCTGTTTTTTGGCAGGGCCTTGGAGCGATTCGAGGGAGGAATTTTTCCTGCGGATTCAGGGTTTTTTCCGCGCAGGGACCTGAGCTCCGGATGCGGGCCCAGATTTTGGCGAATGAGATACCAGAGAGCCGTGCCCACCAGCAGGCAAACCAGTTTCTCCTTCCAGTTGTGTAGCAGAATCCGTCGCATGATTTTCCTCGGCGAGCAGAAGCTGTGATAACCGCTTGCTGAACCGCTCGACGTTCAGGTTGCGCTCGATGACCCCCGAGTGACAAATCGAAACTTGTCCACTCTCCTCGGAGACAACGAGGACGATGCTATCGGACTCCTCGGAAAGGCCAAGCCCCGCGCGGTGTCGAAGACCGATTGTCCTGTCCAGGTCGTCGCGCTGTGTCAGGGGAAAAATGCACCCCGCGGCCACAACACGCTCTCCCTGCACGATGACCCCGCCGTCGTGGAGGACTGTCTTGGGGTGGAAGATTGTCAGGAGAAGTTCTTTGGAAAACTCGGCATCCAGCGTGATTCCGCTCTCGGAGAATGATTTCAGGCTGACGTCACGTTCGAGCGCGATCAAGGCCCCGAACCCCTTGCTGGAGAGGTCGAACATGGCGTCGGTCAACTCCTCAACGGCCTCCCTTCGTTGAAGGGCCGTGGTGAAGAACCGGTGGCTTCCCAGTTCGTTGAGCGCACGTCTCAACTCGGGCTGGAAGATGACCACCAGCGCAATCGCAAGAAAAACCGAGAAGCTTTTCAACAACCATCCGAGCACTTCCAGATCGAGGACTTGAGAAATGAAACTCAGGGTCAGAAAAACCAGGGCGACACCGATCAGAATCCGGGCGCCATGCGTGCCCCGCAGGTAGAGGTAAATGTAATACAATATCGAGGAGACGATCAGGATCTCGATTCCTGCGGTCCAATACTCGTGTATCATTCCGAAGAGTGGGGAGAAGAGATCTTTCATGACTCAAGAAGGGATTCCGTCATTCGGAGAGCTTCCGCATGGGGGAGCGCTTCATGGACGCGGAACAGTCTGGCTCCCATCTGGCGGGCCATGCAGGTGACTGCGAGCGCGGCCGGAAGCCGGGAGTCCCGGAAACTCCGCCCGTCCGCAAGGTCGCCGAGAAACGATTTTCTGGAGTGGCCGATCATCAGCGGAGATCCGAGCGAGGCAAGCACGGGGATGCCCCGCAGGAGGCTCATGTTATGGGCGACGGTTTTCCCGAAGCCGATTCCCGGGTCAAGTATGATCGCGGTTGCATCCACACCGAAGCCTATGACCGCATCCCTTCGCTCTGAAAGATCTTTTGCCACGGCCCCGACCACATCGTCGTCGGGATAGGATGGGGCCTTCTGCATTGTTTGGGGATCTCCCTGCATGTGCATCAGGATCACTCCCGCACCAGACCTGGCAGCAAGCTCACCCATAAGAGGATCCCCGCGCATGGCCGTCACGTCATTGATGATATCTGCGCCGGCCTCCAACGCCGCCGAAGCCACAGAGGATTTGGATGTGTCGATGGAGAAGAGGGCGTCCGTCTTCGCACGAAGCGCCTTGATGACCGGAACAACACGCAGCAACTCCTCCTCGGCTGACACGGGAAAGGAGCCCGGTTTGGTCGACTCCCCCCCGATATCGAGCACTTCCGCCCCCTCCCGGAGAAGCCGTAGTCCATGCTCGCAGGCGGCTTCAGGATCCAGATACTTCCCGCCATCCGAGAAGGAGTCGGGCGTGGCGTTGATGATCCCCACAAGGAGGCCCCGCGTTGTGAGGTCGATTTCTCGCTTGCGGAATTTCCAAATCATCAGGGAACAGGATTTTCAGGCTGAATGCTCTGCAACGTGCTTCCGATTTTCGAAATCAGGCGAGAGGATCCTTGGTTAAAAGCTAAACCCTACGCCCTGCGCCTTCGTCTTCAAGCCTCAGGCTTACTGAGCGTCCGTGGGCGTCCAACCCTTCGATTGAACAAAAGGTGTTGATGAATGGAAGGGATTTTTTTAAAGAGGGGGCATCGAAGCGCACGATGCTAGTGCGCCGCTGAAACTGGTCAGCCGTGAGGCCCGCAAAGGCTTTTCCCGCACCCCCTGTGGGAAGTTCGTGACTGGGCCCGGCAAGGAAATCTCCAGCCGCAACCGGTGAAAGATCACCAAGAAAAATCCCGCCGGCCGAGTTGAGGTCTGCCGCAAGGCGATCAGGATCACGAACAGCAAGCGAGACATGCTCTGCGGAGAAGCCATTCGCGATCTCCACGGCCTGCTTCATGTCCCGGACAAGCACCAGCACCGCATTGGCCATGGCCTTGGCCAGATGTTCGGGACGGCTGGAAAGCCCGGACTGACGCGCAATCTCCTTCCTCACGGAGGTGATGAGTGATTGTGAATCACTCAGAAGAACCACCACGCTTCCCTTCCCATGCTCGGACTGGGCCAGAAGATCGGCAGCCACCCAGACCGGATTTGCCTGGGCGTCCGCGATCACAAGCACCTCGCTGGGCCCGGGGAGCAGATCGATGCCCACACGACCGAAGACCTGACGCTTTGCCTCCACAACATAGGCATTGCCGGGACCGAAAATCTTCGTCACTGCGGGGATCGCTTTTGTCCCGTAAGCAAGCGCCGCAATCGCCTGAGCTCCGCCCACCCTGTAAATTTCCGTCGCCCCACAGAGGTCAAGTGCTGCAAGCAAGGCTGGTTCCACGAGACCATCCGGCCCTGCGGGTGTCACTGCAACGATCTCGGGAACTCCGGCGGCCTTAGCAAACCCGCAGGTCATGATGGCACTGGACACCAGGGGTGCGGTTCCACCCGGAATGTAGAGCCCGACGCGTGGCAGCGGATCAAAGCGCTCGCCCACGATCGCTCCCTGGGCATTCTTCATCGACCAGTTCTTTCGCAGGCTTTTTCCAGCGAAGGCCGTGACGTTCCGGACGGAGGCATCAAGGGCCCTTTTGACCTCGGGGGTGAGTGAGGATCGGGCCTTCTTGATCTCCGCGAGAGTCACCCGGATCCTTGATGCCGGAAGCTTGGGTCCGCCGAACTTCGTCGTGTAGGCAAGGAGGGCGGAGTCCCCGTTTTTGCGCACGGAAGCCAGGATTTCGGACACCGTTGCGCGGACTTCATCGCTGGGTTCGGCCTGCCGGTTAAGCTCCGAGATGACGCGAGCAAAGCCGCGATCCTTGAAAGTGATCAGTCGCATCCCGTCACTCTAACGACTGCCCCCCGCCAGGTCAAAACCCGTGCGTCATTTTACCCGTGAATAACGGGCGCCCTCAGTTTGATTTCCAGACCGGCCTGCCGATCCAGAATGGATTGGCGATCCCCTCTTGATACGCTTTCAGGGAACCCTTGGAAGAGTTAACGCGCAGGTTGCTGTAGGATCCGTCAATATTCTGCCAGCGCTCATGCCAGAAAACAGCGGCTTTCAGCCTCGGGTAATTTTTACTCATGGTGGAGAGAGCCTCGGTGATCCAAGCCCCCTTGTCCTCGTTGGGAACGTGTGATTCGGTGACCCCCCACTCGGCCAGCATGATCGGCTTGTCGGGATCGATCATACACATCTCCTGGTAGGGCCATTCCAGCAATTTCCCGAATCCACACCACTTGTCATCCTCCTGGTTCATCGTCTGCTTGCCATAGACGCTGAGTCCAAGCCAATCGACATAGTGCGAACCGGGATAATAGGCGACGGGTTGATTCCAGGAGATGAATCCCGGCGGATCGGAATAATTGTTGGGTTGAAAGACCCAGAGAATGTTGGTGGCGCCGCGTGCCCTCACCCGATCCACGACATACCGCCAGGCCTTCTTGAAGGTTTCCGGTCCCTCCCAGGTGGAGGGATTCTTGATGTCCCCCCTGCCAAACCAGCCGATCTCGGGACCGTCATCGGCACCCGTCAGTTTTGCCAAAGCATCGTTCGTGGCTCCCTGTTTCTTGGGTGCGACAGGATCTCGAGGCCCTTTCCCGTAAAACCATCCCGACCACGGGAACCAGGTGCCGTTCATTTCGCAGGCAAAGGAGACAAAAAATTGTCCGGGCACCTTGGCCGCCTCATCCGCCCATTTGTCAATGTAGGCGTCGCACTTGCCCGCCAGGATTTCGGTCAGGGCATATTTGTCGGGGCCCAGCTTTTCCTCGAAGGGAGCATCCCAAGGCGACCAGAAGAGCAGTGGGATCGCGCCGTAGGACCTGACAATGCGGACCTGCTCGGCGGGGAATACCCCTCGTCCCCAAAAGGAGCCGAAGGCCACGATGGCCATCGGTTTTCCAGTAAGTTCCTGAAAGTTGTCGAGTGCCTCGTAGGTGACGGCATCTTCACCCTCTCCGAAATCGCAATAGGCACCTGTGTAAGCACCCTTTTCGGGGATCACGAGGCGCTGGATGTCATTCCCTGGCAAAGCGAAACATGCCGCAACAGAACTTAAAAAAGAGAGCAGCATCAAGGGCAGACAGAATGGATGATGAAAGGTTTTCATTCCGGCAATGCAAGTTTGGGCGGACTCTCATGGTTTTGGGCCTTCTGTTCCCTCTGAACAATGGCGGACGCGGTGCGCTCGAGTTTTGTCCAACGCACCCAACTTCCGGCAAGCGCCTTGAAAATGCACTTCCAGACGACATAGCCGAGCAACGGCCTGTAGAGAAGCCTCATGGGGATTGCAAACCATGCGACGCCAAGGCGGCGCCTTGCAAGGATCAGCGCGGCCAACGCCAGACAGACATCAAGCAGAAGGGAGGCAAGGAAATAGGGCCAGATGGCCACGCCCCTACCCAACCAAAGGGACCAAAAGACGATGATGTCGAGCACCGGGGTGACAGCAACGACCGCCATCTGAAACACCCAAATGGAGGGGAGGGCGAAGCAACCAAGCCAGCCCGAACCAGACGCAAAGAGGAGATCGCTGTGCTTCCAAAGGCACTGAAGGGTCCCGAAAGCCCAACGAAAACGTTGTGAAAGAAGGGCCTTGATCGTCTCCGGCGCCTCCGTATCGGCAAAAGCATCGGATGCAAAGACAACCTTCCAGCCTAATTTATGAATCTGCAGGGTGAGGTCGGTGTCCTCGGCAAGGGTATCGCTAGTGATGGGGCCCGCCCCATCAAGAGCCTCCCTGCGAAAGGCGCTCAAAGCTCCGGGGGCGACCACGATACATCCCAGAAAATCCTGAGCACGGCGGTCGATTTCAAAAGCTCCCGCATATTCAAGATCCTGAAACTTGCCGATCAAACGCCCCGTGTTGCCGACCCTGATATACCCTGAGACCGCTCCCACTGCTGGATCGGCTAGAGGAGTCACGAGTTTCCGCAGACCGTCGGGAGCCACCATGGTATCGGCATCAATCATCACAATGGTGGCATACCTTGCTTCGGCAAGAGCCCGACTCAGGGCGACGGCCTTTCCCATGTTGGGTTGGGAAATCACCCGAACACGCGGATCGGTGGCCGCCATTGCGGTGGCCACTGTGGTTGTGCGATCCGTCGATCCGTCATCCACCACCAACACCTCCAAGTCGGCCGGATAATCGGCTTCCAGTAAGTGAGAAATCGTGGAAGCGATGACCCGCTCCTCGTTGTAAGCGGCAAGCAGAACGCTTACGGGTGGAAGGACTTGCAATACGGGCAACGGATGCTCTCGCTCACGACGGCGGTGACGAAAGGCGCACCAGGAATAAAAAACCACCCTGATGAGCGCAAGCAGTGTCACCAGCATCAGAAGCGTCCAGGCCGCTCCCTCCATGAAACGCATGACCGCAAACCCGCCGTAAACATAACGCGTGGAGATCGATTGATCCTGCTCGCGGAGAGGCGGCATCACCGTGTCGCGCGGCAGGCCGATCATGTCCGAAAGGTCCACAAAGGTGTCTCCCCTGCTCCGAAGATAATCGATGATCCGAGGCAGGGCCTCCACGGTCTGGGAGCGGTCCCCGCCGCCGTCATGGAGAAGAATGATGGACCCGCCGCCGGGGCGTTGGCGTTTGACCCTCTCGACCAGGGCGTCGGCTCCGGGTCGCTCCCAATCATCGGGGTCGATCGATTCGGCAACGGTAAGGTATCCCAGATCCCTGACAATCCTAAGGGAGCGGACTTCACTGGCCTGGACCGGGGTCCCATCAATGCCAAAAGGGGGTCTGAAAAACGCGGTCGAGTGTCCGGTCACCGCCTCGATCAATCGGGTTGTGGCATTGAGCTGAAGCGCAATCTGCTCATCCCCTTCCTCGGCAATGTTCTGATGGGTATAGGTGTGATTGCCGACCTCGTATCCCTCACGGGCGATACGCTCCAGCAGATCGGGATAGTGCTGAACCTGGGTTCCAAGCACAAAGAATGCCGCAGGCACCTTTTTTTCCTTCAGAATCTGGAGGATCTTCGGCGTCCAGGTGGGGTCGGGACCGTCATCGAAGGTGAGGGCCACCTGATGTGCGTCCGGATCCCCCTGGCGCACGATGCTCTCCGGCATCGGAAACTTCGTGTAACTCTCGAAGAGTTCCCCGTTATCTGAGTGAATTTCGACGGTCCGTTCCCCAGGCTGAGGGTCCTCTCCCACGGTGATGAAGTCACCGCTACCGGTAGAAGCAATCAGCTCCTCGAGCGAGATGTGCTCGAGATCCTGAAGCTCTTTCTCCGAGGGCTCCTTGTCGGGATCTTCACGAAGCACATTCCAAACCGCCGGATCCTCGGCCCCCAAACGGTAGAGGGCATATCCCCCGGGATGGTAGGGGTAGGCCGCTCGTCTTTGATTGAATAGAGAGA
>CAIKFI010000179.1 GCA_903826635.1 uncultured Spartobacteria bacterium
GAATACTTCGCTAACTATTTTCTCCATATGTCTGATGTAACATTTCACATGGCAAATAATTCCATGGAAGTGCATGAACGGCATGCCGAGCCGTGGAAAGTGACCATTGTTGACACCGGTGACAAGACGATGACGGGAGGCCGACTCAAGAGAGTGGCGAATTATCTTGGAACCGAGAGGTTCTGCATGACGTACGGCGACGGCGTCGGTGATATAGATGTCACGGCTGCGATTGCGGAGCACAATGCATCCGGGAAAAAAGCTACGGTCACTGCAGTCCAGCCACCCGGACGTTTCGGCGCCATGGATCTTGCCGATGGTTCCGTCGTTGGTTTTTTGGAAAAGCCCGAAGGTGATGGTGGTTGGATCAACGGGGGGTTCTTTGTGCTTGAGCCAAGTGTTCTGGAATTAATCGAAGGAGATGCGACGATCTGGGAGAAAGAGCCACTCCAACAACTTTCCATGAAGGGAGAACTCAAAGCCTACAAGCACCATGGTTTTTGGCAACCTATGGACACAATCCGTGAAAAGCAGATGCTTGAGCAGCATTGGACCGAAGGAAATGCTCCATGGAAGGTCTGGTGATGCCCCCAATCCAAGAGATGTTTCGGGGTAAACGGGTATGGGTTTCCGGTCACACCGGATTCAAGGGCTCCTGGCTCACCGAGTGGCTTTTGCAGATGGGTGCTATCGTGCACGGCTATGCATTGGAACCTGATACGACTCCTTCTCTCTTCGATCTTCTTGGCTTGAGGTACAGGATAGGCCACGAAGTGGCCGATATTCGCAATGCCGCCTTGGTGCGCTCCTCGATCCAGGAATTTCGTCCCGACTATCTGTTTCATCTGGCTGCTCAACCTTTGGTGAGGCGCTCATATGCGTTCCCCGTTGAGACCTACGGAACTAACGTGATGGGGACAATTCATGTTCTGGAATCCCTTCGCGAAATTTCCCATCCCTGCTCTGCCGTTGTTGTGACAACTGACAAGGTCTATGAAAACCTTGAATCAGGAAGAGCGTACGAGGAGGCCGATCCACTGGGTGGCCGCGATCCTTACAGCTCCAGTAAAGCGATGGCTGAGATTGCAACTGCTGCCTACCATAATTCCTACTTTCAAAACGGTCTTGTACGGATCGCCTGCGCTCGGGCCGGGAATGTCATCGGTGGGGGTGATTGGGCTGAGGATCGCATTGTTCCCGATGCCATGCGGGCTTTGGATGGAGCGGGGATAATTTCCGTGAGAAATCCTGCTGCAGTACGCCCCTGGCAACATGTTCTGGAGCCTCTGGGCGGTTATCTCCTACTTGCTTCCAAGCTAGGCTCTGGAGCCACCTGTGCCGAGTCTTTCAATTTTGGTCCTAGAGAGGATTCCAATCGGACTGTCGCTGATCTAGTGACCGAGATCCTTAAGCACCGGAAAGGGAAATGGATCGATGCAAGTCAGCCTGGAGCGCTTCATGAAGCCAAGTTCCTCAATCTATCAATTAAAAAAGCTGATCGGGTTCTCCACTGGCGACCAGTCTGGGGTTTTGAGACAACGGTCGAAAAGACGGTTGAATGGTACCAAGGCGTTCATGCCGGCATGGGCGCTAATGGAATATGCAACAGACAAATCAATGAATATACGCTTCAAGCCAATCTCCTAATCCCATAAAGATGAACAATTTCCACTGTAAATCCTGCGGCTCACGCAATGGTGCCTTGATACTTGATCTGGGGGTACAACCTCTCGCCAATAATCTTCTTTTCGAAAGTAATCTGTCCGATGGGGGCGAGCCTAAGCACCCGCTTCGGCTTGCGGTTTGTCTCGACTGCCGCCTGATGCAGTTGCCTGAAATCATTCCCCCGACAAAACTTTTTTCCGAGTATATCTATTTTTCCTCGTTTTCCGACGCGATGCTTCAGCATGCAAAATCTGCGACTGACGAATACATCAAGGATTTTGACTTGGGAAAGGAATGTCAGGTGGTTGAAGTCGCGAGTAACGACGGGTATATGTTGCAATATTTTGTTCGTAGCGGCATTCCTGCCCTCGGGATCGAACCTGCTGTGAACATTGCCGAGGAGGCGCGCAAAAAGGGAGTGGAAACAGTTTCAGAATTTTTCACCCTGAATTTGGCAGATCGTCTGGCGACTGAAAAAGGCCAAGCCGACCTTATTCTAGGTAATAATGTGTTTGCCCATGTGCCTGACACGAATGACTTTGTTGCAGCGATTGCGGCGCTCCTGAAAAAGCAAGGAAGAGTAGTCCTCGAATTTCCATGGGGCCACGAGATGATTCGAAATCTGGAATTCGACACCATTTATCATGAGCATGTCTTCTACTTTAATCTGACGCCTCTGATGCCACTCTTTGCTCGTCATGGATTGGAAATCATCAAGGTTCAGAAGCTTCCCATTCATGGTGGTTCGCTGAGGGTTTTCGCCTCTCATGCCGGGCAATTTGCCGTGGATCCTTCTGTGAAGGTAACCCTTGAGCAGGAGGCAGATGAGGGGGTGAAAACGGCTGATTATTACACCGATTTTGCTGAGAGTGTACTGATGCTTAAGGACGAGCTTGTAAAACTTCTTGCCGACCTCAAGAGCAACGGGTCAAGCATAGCCGCTTACGGCGCCTCAGCAAAAGGGAGTACATTACTGAATTTTTGCGGCGTAGGCCTCGAGACGCTCGATTTTGTGGCTGACAGAAGTACCTACAAGCAGGGGCGATACACGCCTGGCAGGCATCTTCCGATTGTCTCTCCGGAGGACTTACTTGAGAAGCAGCCTGATTACGCACTTCTGTTGACATGGAACTTTGCCGATGAAATCCTAAAGCAGCAGGAGGAATTCAGGAAAAGGGGTGGTAAATTCATTATACCCCTACCCAAGGCGAGGGTTGTGTAATGATCATTCAAGAGACAACGCTTCAGGGCGTTTGGGTGGTTGAGTTGTCGGCCCATCCTGATGCCCGTGGGTACTTTCTCAGAACCTTCTGCTCCCAGGAGTTTGACAGACACTCACTCAATACACATTGGGCGCAGTGCAATATGAGCTATACTTCGGTTCGTGGAATGCTCAGGGGAATGCATTTTCAAAAAGATCCCTCCCCAGAGATTAAGCTCGTACAATGCGTTACGGGAGTCATCCAAGATGTCGTGGTTGATGTCAGAAAAGACTCACCCACCTTCGGTCGCTGGCTGGCTTATGAATTATCTGAGAGGAATCACAGGGCTCTCTACATTCCCGCTGGTTTTGCTCATGGCTTCCAATGTCTGAGTGACGATTGCCGTGTTTCCTATCAGATGTCTTCGGCGTATGACGCCTCCCTGACGGGAGGGGTGAGATGGGACGATCCCGATTTGGCGATTGAGTGGCCGTTGAGTAATCCGATGGTCTCGGAAAGGGATTCTCAGTTACCGGCGCTTTCGCACATCTGATGAAAATTTTTGTCACCGGACACGAGGGATTTATTGGAAGTGAAATATGCAGGCAGGCTCGGGCCGTCGGGCATGAGATCATGGGGTTAGAAAAACCAAGCCGCATGGAAAATCCTCCATGGAATGATTTGAAATCTTTTCAACCCGACGCCTGCATTCATGCGGCATGGATTGCCACGCCTGGAGAATACACCACTTCACCCCTCAATAAATCCCACTACCTTTGGAGCCTTCAATTGATGAGGGGGCTGATCGATTTGGGAACACTCAGTTTTGTCGTTCTGGGAACGTGTGCGGAGTATGCTCCGGCTTCGGTTCCATTACTGGAGGATGAAAGCTTGGAAATGCCCGAATCTTCTTATGCGAAGGAAAAGCACAGGCTGCATCAGGAGTTAAAAAAAATCTTTACCGACGCAGAAGCCTCTCTTGCATGGGCGCGGATTTTTTATCCATACGGGCCCGGTGAGCACCCCCGCCGATTAATCAGTCAAATGATTCAAAGTCGCCGTGATGGAAGCCCTCTGCAGCTTAATAATCCAACGGGAGTTAGGGATTATATCCACGTTGAGGATGTTGCATCGGCCTTGTTGCTGTGTTGCGAGAGGCGATATCATGGCAGCATCAATGTAGGCACTGGTGAAGGGATAGTGTTGGGTGAACTCGATGGAATGATAGAGCATCTAGAGAGAGCTGGGGAGGCAAGCATAAGGATCGCAAAGTCATTGCCGGCCGACTCAGTGGTTGCTAATATTAGTAAACTAAAAGCCTTGGGTTGGATGCCCCGTCATGGTATCGAATCCGGTTTGCAAACGTACTCCAAAATCTGACTTTAAATTATTTCCCCCATGAACTTGAACTCAAAAACCATGGTCATGGTGTTGGCCTACAATGTCGAAAAGACCTTGGAGAAAACCTACAACGCTGTACCCGACACTCTGAAAAACTGCGTCGTCGTGGGGGATAATTGCAGCCAAGACCGAACAAATGAGATTGCCAGACAGCTTGGGATCCGAACCATTCGGCATGAAGAAAATTTCAATTATGGAGGAAATCTTAAGCGTCTGATGAAAAGATTCCTGGCTGAAGGGGGGGAAGTAGCCGTTGAACTGCATGGAGATTTTCAGTATGACCCCTCATTAACGGATCTCATGGTCGAGTATGTCTCTCGGGGATATTTCGACATGATTCAGGGAAGTCGTATTCGATCACGTTCGGAAGCTCTTGCGGGAGGCATGCCTCTTTATCGCTATATATGTAATCGGATTATGACGTTTGGACAGAATGTGTGGTTCGGAACCGTATTTGGAGAATGGCACAGCGGCCTTCGTGCCTATTCCCGAAGGCTTCTGGAGGCTGCACCGCTTGATACCTTTTCTGACACTCATGCCTTTGCCAGTGATATCATGATGTTTGCGGTGGCGAATGGATTCTGGGTGGCAGAAGTTCCCTGCCCTGCCAAATATGAGCAGGAAAGTTCATCTGTTCCACTGCCCAAGCTCTTTGACTACGCTTTCAAGACGTTAGCTTCGGCCATGAAGTACCCTCCTGGGGCCCGCCTGCCCTTGAAGCCCATGTTGCGGAAAACGGACAAATATTTGTCCTCAAAACCATGATCGAAAAATGTCCGCTATGTGATTTGGAGGTTGAGGGGAAGAGCATCCGACGAAACTGGTTCACTCATTTTGTATGCGATCAGTGCGGAACCAAAACGCTTATTGAGTCAAAAGGTGAGCCGGCCTACCCCGATGAATATTTCGGGGGAGAGAACAAAAAAAAGTTCGGGGGGATTGCGGGAACGGCCAGAAAGTATTGGCATGAACGTCGTGCGCGTGCCGTTCGTTCCTTATGCAAAGGGGATGGGCGTCCTGGTGGGCTGGGCGGCAGAGGGCGGCGGCCGGACGTACCTGCCCCGCCTGGGCGGCCCGCTCACCTCCATCGCCGCCGTGCCGGGGGGGGGGGGGGGGCGGGTCGGCGGTCGTCATCGCCCCGGCCGACAA
>CAIKFI010000180.1 GCA_903826635.1 uncultured Spartobacteria bacterium
TCATTTTTGGCATACGGCTTGGGCTGCTTTACCTCCCGGCACCTGAAAAAAGAGTTTATCCGCTTCGGCTTCTCCGCCGAGCGGGGAGTGATCGGTCTGCTGCAGATCTGCGGAGCTCTGGGACTGATCGGGGGACTGTGGGCTCCTCTTCTCGGGAAGGCCTCTGCGAGCGGCCTTGCCCTGATGATGCTTGCCGGGATTCTGGTGCGAATTAAAATCCGCGACGGTCTCCTCAAAACCACTCCGGCGGTTCTATACTTTTTGGTGAATGCCTACCTAGTTTTCTTCGCCTACTAGCACCGGCTACAATGCCGCGATGAGCAGAGACAAGGCGAGCATGGCCAGGGAGGGCCAGGCCTTTGTGAAAGGATCTTTGACCTTCAAATGCATGGTGAAGGCGCCCGCCATTAGCACTGCTAAGCCGAGGGCTCCGGGGATCACCAGGATGTGGATCCAAACTCCCGCCAGAAGAGCGAGCGCACAGGTAATCTTCAATGCACCTACCAGATAGAAGAACCAGTCTGGAAGTCCGTAGGTTGTAAATTCCTCCTTCAGGCTCTTGGCATCTCCTCCACGGTAGCCGGTAGATACATTTGCGCGGATGAGCCACACATTCAAGATGCCAAGGCCCACCACGACTTGTAAAACCATGCGCAGGGTGTTCATGGGGCCAACTAAATCCACACCACTGGAAAAGGAAAGGGAAATCCCCCGATCAGACAGAAGAAAATCCTGCCGGAACAATTCCAGTCGGTTCTCTCCACCCAATGCTAGAGCATCGATCAAGATACTTTAGGACACCGAAAAACTGCTCGGTATAACCGTATTCCGTATCGACTCGTTTGCCTCCCAATTCCTCGACTTGTTCGATGAGTTCTTCATGATCCAAATGGTAAGAGAGAGGAGGTGCCTCCTCGCACCCATGGCGATAAATCGCTCCATCTAGTCATCTGCCGGGGAGGAAATTTCTGCCTCCACCTTTACTGATACCAAGGGCAGCTTCAGGTTCGTGCGCTTCTCAAAGGGGTGGGGGGCTCGATTTCCATGATCCAGGATGATGCATGGTCATTTCGTTCGTCTAGCGATTCATCAAAAAGATGGGAATTTTAGGGAGAGAACACTCATGCCGCTAATTAAAATTGGCTTTGGCCTAGGAAGGCTCCTGTGCGCGCATTATAGCGGGTAGCAATGTGGGGTGAGCGGACGATCATCACGCCTCCTGAGACCTGTATATCCGTCAGCGGCCCTCCGCTTGGCTGGTTCTGTCCAATGAATGCCCCTGTCTCAGCATTGTAGCGGGAGATGCTACCGCGCGAGTTCAGGACGGCGATCGTCTCCCCATCGCAACCAACCGAGATCACCCCTCCGGATGGCTGGACCTGACCGAGGAAGGCCCCCGTCGAACCCTTCAGGCGGTAAACGACGGTTGGACTTTTCATCACTGCAATCACATCTCCTGCAAAGGCGCAGGAGGCAGAGAGCATAAGAAGGGCTAGAAAGCGTATCATGGTCGGAGATTCTCTCGCGAAGTGCCCGCTCAGCAACGGATGATGCTTGCCGCCCAGGAAAACCCCATTCCGCTCGTCGCAAGAATAGCCAGATTTCCTTCAGGGAGCAGCCCCTTGCGGTGGGCCATGGCCATGGTAAACAGCGAATCGGCAGGACCGATGTGACCGAATTCAATCAGGGAGACAAAGGTGTGGTCCTGCGGCATTTCAATGCCTTCCAGGATATGGATTCGCAAGGAATTTTTGACCTGATTCATCAGAATGAAGTCCATGTCCTTCATATCGTGACCAGATCGACTCACGGCCAACCTGATGACATCAATATACTCCTTGAGGTAAACACGATTGATCATATCGGAAAACTTTTCCGGATCCACCTTGGCATAGGATTTGTCCCAATCCTGGAAATCGGGCGTAATCGGAAGCCTTGTTCCACCAGCCTCGATTTTCAGCAAATCGCCAAGCGCTCCATCCGTGTGCTCGGCAAAGCTTAGAAATTTGTAGCGTGGATTGTCACGCTTGAGCACGACAGCGGCAGCCCCATCACCGAAATAGAGCAGTGGATGGCATTCCTTGAGTTTTGTAGAGACGATCCGGCTCAATGTGTCCGAGCAGATCACCAAGGCATTGATGATCGACGGGTCCCGTTCCATCAAGCCACCGACAATATTGCAAGCGAGATTACCCCCCGCACAGCCATTCCTTACCTCAAAGGCATATGCATGACTGCAGCCCAACGCGTGAGCCACCGCGCTGGAAGGGCACCAGTTTCTGTAGTCATAGTCCCCTCCGGAAACAAAGATGACCAAGTCGAGGTCCTCACCCTTGATGCCGGCATCCGATAGGGCCTCCATGGCCGCACTCAATCCCATCGTGAAAGGATGCTCCTCATCATTGGCAACGTGGATGTGCTTGAAGCCGATTCCCGTGGTGAGCTTCTCTACGGGAAGATTTGCTTCTTGAGCCAGTGTTTCGGCGGAAACTATTTTTTCCGGGGCATAGGTCCCGAATCCGGCAATCCCAAAGGAAACGTGACCGCAAGGAGTATCAGGAGAGTTTTTCATCAATCATGCACCCGTCTATTTACCTGACCAAAAATGCAAACCTCGACCCGAAGTTGGGTGAGTCTCCCTTGGAGATTCAAGGTGGGGTTGTTAAGAACAATCATGCTTATGGGGAAGCGGGAAAATTAACGGATTGCACTATAACTGACGAGTATGGAAATGGATCATTCCACCCCAGCCCGCACAATGAACTCGTCCCAACTTGCTTGCGTTTTCCGATTGAAAGCAGAGGCGATTCATTCCAGCTGGTTCTCATCATACATGAAGAAGGTTCTTGCTGTTTCCCGGTTTGCTGCGGCCCATTAGGCAAACTCAAACGAGGGATGTCCTTGCTTCACCTCTGCGTTACCGTCCATCTTCAAGTTTTCCGGGTTCTGAAACCAAGGTCTGTAGAAGGCGCCAGGTTCCGGTTCGACTACAGCATAGAGTTTGTCGATCTGTTGCATGGGATTTTTTAAGGACTAACGATCACGGGACCTCGCGAGGCATAAGGATTGCGGGCGCTACTCGGGGAATAAGGACTGCCGTATTGCCCGTAGGGATTGTTGATGCTGGTAGGGCTGTAAGGACTTCCGTAAGGACCATAACGATTTGCGGTGGAATCAGGAGCATAAGGATTGGCACTCAATCTTCCCAGATACGTTCCGTCCTGTGCGATGATCCTTGGAGCCTCCGTGGTGTAGGGATTCTTGGCACTGGAGGCAGAATAAGGACTGCCATATTGCCCATATGGATTATTCACGCTGTTGGGAGAATAGGGGCTTCCATATTGTCCATAAGGATTACCAGTGGAGTCAGGTGCGTAGGGGTTGGCGCTAAGCTCTCCAAGGTATTCCTGGGCGTGGAGAGAGCCAACGAGAGTGAGGAGGAGTAGGATCGGGAGGGTTTTCATAGCTCAAGACTAGCAACTCACCAAGACACCAAGAGTCCTATGCCCTGAAAAAGATTTTGGCCAAATGAAGTTACAAGCGCAGGATTTTAGCTTGTGGGTTGAACTTTGAATTAGAGTTTAAGTCATCAATCAAAGGAGTCCCAAGGGCTGTAGTCAAAACAGTCTTCTTGAGCAGTCGCTTCGATAAGGGATTGCCTTCATTTGCTTGCCTCAGGTTTATCTCCTAGGCATGATCACCCAGTGACTTCAGAGACTGGGACATCGTGCATTTGTGGAAATCGTGCAAAAATCGCTTAAGTAGCTGAAAGTCCTAGAGAGAGATTGCCCTGTGGTGTAACGGTAACACAGTGCCCTTTGGAGGCATTATTCATGGTTCGAATCCATGCGGGGCAGCCACTCCTAAATACTCTTTAGAGGCCCATATTTAGAGGCTCTATGGGATAAACGA
>CAIKFI010000181.1 GCA_903826635.1 uncultured Spartobacteria bacterium
CATATTCAGAAACGCAGCACACGCCAGAACCAGGAAAATCGAGTGGTTCATGAAGGTAAGATCAGAAACTTAAGAAGCCTCTGTTCAGAAAACAGCCCGCCTCCGTATTTTGAACGGCTGCGGGCTGGCTTTTGGCGGAGATTTCCCGCACCTCGGGAGGGAAATCCTTCGGTTAAAGGGTTTTTAGGGCAACGGACCCGTCGCTGCTACCACTCGAGGGCACCGGCGTTTTGGTAGGCCGTGACTTTGGTCTCGAAGAAGTTGGCCTCCTTGGAGAGATCGGCCACCTCGCTCATCCAAGGGAAGGGGTTTTGACTTCCGAACTCTTGGGGCATATGGAGACGATCGAATCGACGGTCGGCGATGTACTGGACATACTCACGGAAGAGTCCGGCGTTCAGACCGAGGATGCCGCGGGGCATGCAATCCTGAGCATAGGCGATCTCAAGTTCGACGGCCTTGAGGATCATGGCACGAATCTCAGCCTCGAGTTGGGGCGTCCAGGCCTCGGGATTCTCCTCGCGGATGCCGTTGATGAGATCGATCCCGAAGTTCAGGTGGATCGACTCATCGCGCATGATGTACTCGAACTGCTGGCCGATTCCGACCATCTTATTTTGGCGCTTGAAGGAGAGGAGCATCACGAATCCGCTGTAGAAGAAGATCCCCTCCATAATGACGTAGAAGCCTACCAAGTTCTTGATGAAGGTCTGAAGCCCTTCGGTGGTATCGGTCGTGAAGCTATCATCCATGATGGCAGAAGTGAGACTCATCTCGAAGGCATCCTTATCGTGGATGGAGGTCACCTCGTGGTACATATTAAAGACCTCGCGCTGATCAAGGGCAAGACTCTCGACGATGTACTGAAAGGTGTGGGTGTGGATCGCCTCTTCGAAAGCCTGACGTAGCATGAACTGACGGGCCTCCGGATTGGTGACATGCTTGAAGATTGCGAGCACGATATTGTTGCCCACAAGGCTCTCGGCGGTGCTGAAGAAACCAAGGTTGCGCATGATGACCTGACGCTCGTCAGCGGTGAGTTTGTTCGACTTCCAGAGTTCTATGTCGCGCTGCATTGGAATCTCGTTTGGCATCCAGTGGTTGGCGCAACCCTTCGTGTAATAATCCCAAGCCCAAGTGTATTTGAGCGGCATGAGTTGATTGACATCTACCTGCTTGCAATTGACCAGGCGTTTCTGATCAGGATCGATCCGCTTGGTGAGGTCGTGGAATGTGGCAGGTCTATCGGAGGAGGTGCAGCAGGACATGGTGTGTGGGGATTGAGGTTACGTTAAGACTGTCGTTATTTCCAGCTTATGTGTTGTTTGTTGGGTTGGGGACGTCGGGTTGGGTTGTGACTCTCTATTGACACGCCTCACATTCGCCGCCATTGCGCATCGCCTCGATGCTGCAGGCCTGCGCAGCTTCGGGGGTGAACTCTTTTTTCTTGGGCTGATTAACCCAGTTTGGGCGTGCCTGACTGGTGCTTTGTTCGACCGTTGAAGCCGCCGTAGCCCGCAGGTAATAGGTGGTCTTGAGCCCTGTCTCCCAGGCATGCAGATACATGTCATTGAGCTTCTTACCGCTGGGTGCGGCAATGTAGAGGTTCAATGACTGCCCCATGTCGATCCATTTCTGGCGGCGGCTGGCGCACTCAATATACCAAATCGGCTCGACCTCGAATGCCGTGCGGTAGATTTCCCGGATGTTCTCAGGGATGCGGTCGATTCCTAGGATAGAACCATCCATATACTTGAGCTCTTCGAGCATTTTGCGGTCCCAGAGACCAAGATTCTTGAGATCCTCGACGAGGTAGCTGTTGATGACGGTGAAATCACCGCTCAGATTCCCCTTTGCAAATAGATTCTTGAATGTTGGTTCGATCGACTGGGAAACACCCGTGATGTTGGAGATCGTCGC
>CAIKFI010000182.1 GCA_903826635.1 uncultured Spartobacteria bacterium
CAGTTCGAGTACATCATGCGCGATGAGTCGATCCACCTGAACTTCGGGATCGATCTCATCAACGGCATCCGCGAGGAGAATCCCGAGGCCTGGACGCCCCAACTCGAGGCTGAGATTCGCACCATGATCCTCAAGGCTGTCGAGCTTGAGGTTGCCTACGCCCAAGATTGCATGCCCCGCGGCATCCTCGGTCTGAATGCCAGTCTCTTCCGTGAGTATGTCCAGTACATCGCAGATCGCCGTTTCGACCGCCTTGGTATGACTCAGGAGTTCGGCAGTCAGAACCCCTTCCCTTGGATGAGCGAAGTGGCCGATCTCTCCAAGGAGGCTAACTTCTTCGAGACCAAGGTGACGTCCTATCAGAACGCCGGCGCTCTCGAATGGTAATTTAACTTGGGCTTTTGTCCTTGGGCTTTGTTCTCATCCCTCTCCCTATGGCGAGAATGGAGCTTCGTTTTTCTAGCCTAGTCTAAGAACAAAACTCACGTCGCCAAAGCTAACTGATCAGTAGGATTTCCTCCCCGAGATCCCGTGGTTTTTCCGCGGGAAAATCCACCCAGAGGCAGCCCCCGACAGAAACGTCGCAGGCTGCTTCTATTTCAGGGTTTTAGGCTGTAGATAGGGGGGCTGTTAAGCCACAGTCACGGATCCATGAACCATCGGTCGCTCTTCTTCCTGCTGATACTGCTGCCTTCACTTTCGCAAGCGCAGACGAAGCCCTTCGAGATGAAGGTCAAGATCGGGGATCGTATGATCGGAACTTTTGATCCTCGCCGCTCCTTCGGTGCAGGAATCGACGGCCATGAGCAAGGGGACTGTCTGAGGATGCTTTCATCGGGAAATGTGATGCAGATGCTGGGGGCGGGATTGGGCCCGATCTCTTACCGTCTCAGGACGGAATTGGCCGTGGAGGCCTGGCACTGGAACCCTAGGGGAAGTTGGAGTGATTCGGTTCACGGGCAGGGTTACTGGACCTCGGAATCCAGACCCGATCCCTTCCATCCGATCCTTCTCTCTTACGGTTACAAGCTCCCGCGCCGCGGCAATACGATCGACGAGGCGAACGATGACGGCTACTCGCGACTCGATGACGATGATCCAAAGACCTTTTGGAAGAGCAATCCATACCTCTCTCAGT
Source organism: uncultured Spartobacteria bacterium (assembly GCA_903826635.1). Classification (GTDB taxonomy): domain Bacteria; phylum Verrucomicrobiota; class Verrucomicrobiia; order Chthoniobacterales; family UBA6821; genus UBA6821. The sequence goes on from CAIKFI010000182.1 coordinate 1,139, forward strand.
CCTACACGGGAGAACCCGATTCCCGTCATCCTCAATGGGTGGTGCTCGATTTTGGAAAACCTGTTCCCGTGAATGCGATCAGGATCCAGTGGGCAGAACCATATGCAACCAAGTTCCGGGTCGAATATGCCGATAAGGGAAGGGTTTACTTCGGGGGACATCCTTGGAACCTCTTTGTCCCTGTCTGGCATAGATTTTCCAACGGAGTTATGACTTGTGGCGGGGGAGGGGACCAATTCCTGAAGCTGGCAGATCATCCCGTGAAGGCCCGTTACCTGAGGATTTGGATGACGGAGAGCTCCGGGACCGCTTTGCCCAGAGCAACAGACCCTCGTGATCATCTGGGATACTCGATCCGGGAAGTGAGCGCCGGGGAGGCGGATCAATACTCCTTTGATGATCATGTCATTCATCAGCCCGGCAAAGGGCAGACCATCACCTATGCATCTTCGACGGATCCATGGCATCGAGTGAGCGATCGGGATCCGAAAGTTGAGCAACCTGGAGTTGATCTGATTGCCCGATGTGGCATCACGCGGGGGCTTCCCCTCATGTTGGGCGTGCCTGTGTTGTATGACACTCCGGAGAATGCGGCGGGATTGGCCGCGTATATTCAACGATCGGGGATTCCGGTCAGCCGCTACGAGTTGGGTGAAGAGCCTGATGGCCAACGCGTCGATCCCCACGATTTCGGGGTGCTCTATGCCCAGGTAAGCCGTGCCGTCAGAAAAATCGTGCCCGATGCCGTGATGGGCGGTCCGAGTTTTGTGACAGTGGATGCAGAGCCGGGTGATGATCAGACTTATCGCTTTGATAAGAGATGGTGGATCCGGGATTTTCTGAGTGAACTGCGGCATCGGAACCAATCCCGGGACGTTCGATTCCTCTCCTTCGAGTGGTATCCCTTCGACGATGTCGACGGAAAGGAAACGGAACAGTTGCCGAGGGCTTCGGGAATGCTTGCGCGCACGATGGCTTCAATGCGGACCTTTCATCTGCCGCTGGTGATTGGTGAACTGAATTACTCCGTCTTTCCCTGTCAGCAGGAGGTTGATCTCGCCGGTGGTCTTCTGAATGCCGAGACCATGGCCCAGTTCCTTTGTGAGGGAGGGGATGCTGCCTTTTATTACGGCTATGAGCCCAACAGATTGGAGGGGAGCAGTGGTTCCTGGGGAAATCAATTGATGCTCTTGCAAGCTGATGGGAACTCCGTGCCGGTAGCTACCTTTCAGTCCCTAAGTCTCCTGACTTGTAAATGGATGAATCCACAGGGAGGTCCTCATGCCGTCCTTCCAGTGAGGATCTCCGGAGATCAGGAGAAGTTGCTGAGTTCCTTTGCATTGAAGCGTCCTGATGGCACCCGATCCCTGCTTGTGATCAACAAAGATGCCCTGCATCCCGTAAGACTCTCTATCAAGGGGTTGGGTAAGCACTCAGTGACCCTCACGTCGTATTCTTCCGCTCAATACTCTTGGCGCTCCCAAGGTGAAAATGGACATCCTTCATTAAACCTGCCCCCCTTAAATCAACAGGTTTCAGTTGATCAACCGATCAGTATTCCCCCTTGGTCGGTTTCTGTGATCAGGTGAGCGCCGGAGCTGTTTCGTTAAAGATGTGCCCTTGCATTTAAAATCACCATGGGGCGGTCGTCGAGAGGCAGATGAGCGGGTTGGAGTCGATGTGCTACTGCCCAAGCGATGTGACACTTTAGAAAGCTGAATGTCGCCTCAAAGAACGGCTCTAGAATTCTTGAAACTGCTCTGATGCCTCAGCGCAAAAATACCCAGCTGATCCCTGCCGCGGCAACGATCATAATGACGGGGTTAAGCTTGGTGAAGAGCATGAGGCAGAGGGCGATCACGCCCATGATGGCGGTCGGAATGGTATGGATGGAGTGTTTCGCGATGATGAAAGCGGCGGCCAGGATGAGCCCTGTGGAGATTGGCATCATGGCGCGCTGGATGGATTCATGCCAGGGAGAGGTCTTCCAGCTATCCCAAAAACGACCCACGATCAGAACCAAGATCGAACTGGGGAGGAACATTGCCACGGTGGCAACCAAGGCGCCCAAGATCGCGATTACGTAACCATACTCCATGCAGGCCTTGAGCCCCACCAGGGTGACAACCATCATCGAGGGACCATCGATGATGCTGATACCAAAGAGGTCAACGAACTGCTGATTAGACATCCAGTGGTAGTGGTTCACCGCCTGCTGTTGCAAGGTTGGTAGAACCACCTTCCCCCCGCCGAATGCGGAGATCGAAAGGATCATGAACAATGCGACAAGATGGCCGAAGGTCTGGATCATGAGGCTACCTCCTTTTGTTTTTGAGCTTCGTCCTTCTTGTCAGGACGCGGTCTGTGCCACCAGATGGCAATGGGACCTAGAAGCAGGATCACATACTGGACATGGAGGTGTGCTAATCGAACGAGCAGGAAGGTGATGAGGATCATCATCACATCAAAGACTCCCCGGATGGCTTTTTGCCCAGCCTCGAAGACCATGCTAGCCATCAGGCCGCAAGCCACTGCGGTCACGCCAGCTAGCAAGGCCTTGGAGTCGGTATTCTCACCGTAATGGAAATAGAGCAACCCCAGGCAGCTAACGAGGATGAAGGGAGGGGTCATGATGGAGAGGAGCGCCACCGTTGCCCCCAATAATCCGCGCAGATGGTTTCCGATGTAGACTGAAATCCCCACTACCCGGGCTCCGGGAAGGATTTGAACAATGGCGAGCGCCGAGAAGAACTCCTCGTCGGTAAGCCAACCCTTCTGGGTCACTGCAAGACGTCGGATGTAGGCGGTCAGACCTCCCCCAAAACTGGTCAGGCCAATGAGTCCGAAGAAGAAGATCAACTCCCAAAGACTTACCCTTGGCGGGGTATCCGAGACCGGTTCGGCCGTAATGTCAGGATTTTTTGACACTGGCCCGGGACTTTTCTTCGTGGGCTTGGATCTCGGCAAGCGCCTTGGCGGCATGCTTTTCCTGATCGTCCTTGATGCCCTCATCGGTGAGATCCATCTTCTTGGAGTTTTCCCAGTCGGACTCAAAAATTTTCACCAGACGGTGGACGAGATCGGGATCGCTGAAGCGGATTCCCAATTCCCGGCGTTCATTGAAGCACTTCGGATAGATGTTGAAGGAACTCAGGAGGGCTCTCTGTTTGTCCGCAAGGATAAGCTTCGCATGGAGATGAACGCCTTTGAGTTTATGAACGTTGATTCCCAGATCCTCAAGCAATCGAAGTCCCGCCACCCCCTCGAGGATGTAAAACTCCCTGAGTGAATGGACCGGCAGCGCTGTGGCGTGAACCTTTACGTTACGTTTCATTTTGGCTCGCACCAGGGCTTCGATCACGGGCGTATCGACATATTTCTCATGCTGGATGAAGAGGGACTTTTCGGCGCCATCGATGAAGTTAATGACCTCCTGCCGGGATCGCCCGACACTCCAGATGATATTGGAGACCGCCGGAGGGGTGAAATCCTCCCTGTTCCAATCAGCCTCGAAACAACCGGCAACTTCGGCAACCTCATCCGGATCGTTGGTCACTAGGCCGTAGTCGCGCGTCAGACCGAAGTATTTCGGGGCCCAGTTGAGTGACATAATGAAGGCCTGGCAACCATCGACCACCATCGATTTTTCATGGGTGATCGGATACTTGGGATTGGTCTCCTTGACATTCACCTTCGCATTTTTGAAGAACTCGAAGGCCTCGTCGTTGTCATGCTCCCCGGTGAAGCGGGAGGGATTGAGCATCACGCGGACCTTCAAGCCCCTCTTGTGGGCCGCAATCACCGCCTCGATGAGGACGTGATCGGTGAACTGGAACATCTTGATATCGAGTGACTTTTTCGCCCCTTCAAGAGTCTTGAGGATGGGAGTGATGCCATCGTCCGGTTGGACGATCAGATTATGGACGGCGTCTTGGAACATGGCACTTATTTCATCCGATCCAGATCCCATGTCAATGAATGACTCCTGTTTACTGCACGAACACAAACTAGGGATTGTTAACTGACTGGAATGCGTCCCCTTTACATGAGTGTCGCGCCCATCTCGGCCAACATGCTCCTCTCGCCTTTTGTCAGGGAGATGTGGGCGGTCAGTTTTTGTCCTCGTAGACGGTTGCGAGTGTGGACAAGTCCGTTGGAGCGACGATCGACGTAGGGGTTGTCAATTTGGGCGGGGTCTCCGACCATTACGAGTTTGGATCCTTTGGACATTCGGGTCACGACCGTCTTTGCCTCCAGCGGAGTGAGTTGCTGGGCTTCGTCGAGCACGAAAAAGCGGTTCGGAATGGAGCGACCTCGGATGTAGCAGAGGGCCTCGATTTCAAGGAGGCCTCGTTGGATGAGCTGTTCATACGGTTTCATTGGGGTCTGTCCCGTTGATCCGGAATCCTGTTGCTGGGCGACCTGTTTCTTCTGCTTTTTACGCTCCGAGGCATGCTGGCCCTGCTGAGTCTCATGGCGGTTTGGATGGAGCGGCAGGAGAACCTCAAAGGCATCATAGATCGACTGCAGCCAAGGATGGAGTTTTTCATTCAGCGTGCCGGGAAGAAAGCCCAGGGTATCTCCCATGGCGACCACGGGACGGCTGACGGTCATACCGTTATATTCTCTCTGCGACGTGAGGAAGAGTCCCGCCGCCACGGCAATCAGGGTCTTGCCCGTTCCTGCCTGACCGTAGCAGGTGATGAGCGAAATCGAGGGATCGAGGAGGGCATCAAGGAAGCATAATTGGCCGAGGTTGGCGGGTCGTAATTCGATCCCTCTCGGCATCTGCAGACTCTGGGGAACCTTCAGTCTCTGGAAGTGACCGTTGCCCATGTGTCGTGCCGGCATCAATTTCTGTTCGGATGCCTCAAGAAGGACATACTCATTGATCTCCAGCGGACCTGTCCTGCCGGCCTCCAAGTCGATGCTCAAAGAACTTCCGAAGCGCTGGAGTTCGTGGGATTCGACCTTGATCTTACGGATTTCACCCTCCTCGGCGTCCTCCACGGAGACCTTGTCATTGAGATAGTCCTGACAGGTGATTCCAAGCGCCATCGCCTTGAGTTGCATGTTCAGATCCTTGGTGATCAGGATGCAGGGAAGAGGCTGCTTCTCCTGAAGGGCAATGCAGGCAGCCATGATCTTGTGATCGACATGTTCCCGGTCGGGAAAAATCTCCATAAACCTGCGGATCGAGGGCGATGGCTTCTCTTGGAGCAGGGCGTCATTGATGTAAATCCTGACGGTGCCTCCGCCGTCCGTCTCCACCCCGCTGGTCACTTTCGTCGTTTGATGATCGAAGATCTGGGTCAGAAACCGGTGCACGGTTCGTGCGTTTGCTCCCCGCTCGGTCTGTTCATTCTTGAATTTGTCCATCTCTCCGAGGACCTCCACAGGAATGAAAACATGGTTGTTTTCAAATCGGTTCAGACAGTTTGGGTCGTGCAGAAGAACATTCGTATCCAAAATAAAATTCTTAATCTGCTTGGAAACGCTGGCTTTCGAGCTCTTAGGTTTCTTCTTTTTTTGCACGGGCGACGTCGGTTCTTCCAGAGTCTCAAGCGGGTTTGATCGGAGCATGGGTTGTGATGTGTGGGGTGAGGAAAGTTACGGGGTTAAATTTGCGGATAGGGTGGGCATCCCTTTGCGAATTCGGGAAAGGTCAGGGGTCGGATACTCTCCCATGAGGTCCCAGAAAGGGGACTCTCAAAAATCACCTGTTCAGGTTGGGGGTTGGAGTCAATCAACTCCTGTTTTCTACTATCGGTTCTCTCCAGACTTTCAACTCAAAAATTGTGTCGTTCGCGCCATATTTCATCACATTACTACAAGGGATAGTGTTTCACCTTGTTTATCACACCTTACAGATTTTAGCTTTCAGCTCCCTGAGAACAACCTTTATCCTTTTAGGATGCATTCGTTCCGATATGTCGATGGCTCGCTGAAGTGCGAGGGGGTAGATCTCAATACTTTGGCTTCCGAGGTGGGCACCCCTGCCTATGTCTATTCTTCGGAGACGATCCGAACGAACTATCGCCGTCTTGATCAGGCTCTCTCTCCTTTGGGGGATCGCATGATCTGTTATGCGATGAAGGCGAATGGCAATCTCTCGGTGCTCAACCTGCTTGCGAAGGAAGGGGCTGGCTTTGATATCGTCTCAGGGGGCGAACTCTTCAAGGTGCTGAAGGCCGGAGGCAGTGCCGACCGGTGCACCTTTGCAGGCGTCGGAAAGACAGTTGCTGAGATCGACTACGCCCTGCGCCAGGGAATCTATAGTTTCAATGTCGAGTCCGAGGAGGAGTTGGAGATGATCAATGCCGTGGCCGCCAAGGCGGGGATGATCGCCCCGATTGCGGTCCGGGTAAATCCCGACGTCGATGCACCGACCCACAAATATATCTCCACGGGCAAGAGTAAAAACAAGTTCGGGATCGGGTTGGACCGGGCCGTCTCGGTCTATGACCGGGCGGCTTCACTTCCCAATCTCAGGATCCGAGGATTGCAGACCCATATCGGATCACAGATCCTGAAGGCACCACCCTTCGCCGAGGCCGTCCATAAACTCACCCCACTAGTATTGGAACTTAAAGAAAGGCATGGATTGGAGTTTTTCAGCATCGGGGGCGGCGTTGGGATTGTCTACCGGGGAGCCCTCTCCAGCGGTGACTCCGCGTGGTGGAAGGGGAGTGGCGAGGACGGGGTGGAGATCGAGGCAGAACGCCTTGCTCCAGAGGCCTACGCAGCCGAGGTGATCGAGCCGCTACGAGGGCTCGGTCTAAGGGTCCTTTTCGAACCTGGCCGGTTCATTGTTGGCAATGCCGGAGTGCTTCTCACGAGTGTTCTTTACCGCAAGTCGACTCCTACAAAGAACTTCGTGATCGTAGACGCGGGGATGAACGATCTGATCCGTCCCGCCCTCTATGAGGGATACCATGAGATCGAGCCGTTGAAGCAGTCGACATCGAATCAAACCGAAAAAGTCGATATCGTGGGTCCGGTCTGCGAGAGCGGGGATTTCTTCGCCCAGGACCGCGACATGCCGGTGCTGGCTCCGGGTGACAGAGTCGCCCTGATGAGTGCGGGGGCTTATGGGTTCGTCATGGCATCCACCTATAACGCCCGCCCTCTGCTCCCCGAAATCCTCGTGGAGGGAGAGACCTCCACGATTGTCCGGGAGCGCCAGAATTGGGATGATCTCATCGTTGGCGAGAAGATTCCCGTGATGCCCTAGCGGCGATGACTCAAGGGCGGTCTGATGCCTTGGATCGGAGCGTGTGGATGGTGATCTCGGGGGGGCAGTGGAATCGGGCCGCCACACCGGCAGTCCCTGTTCCTCGCGACGTATAGCCGATCATGGTCCCCTCACTCCATGAACCGGAGAGGTGTTCCCGTCGGCACCCAGGAGCATTGCGGTAAATCGGGAAGCCCCCCGGTGCGCAGATCTGACCGCCGTGAGTGTGACCGCTCAAATGAAGGTGAAAACCGAGTCGGGCCGCCTCGCGGTAGGTCTCCGGCGAATGGGAGAGTAAAATACTGATCTCATTGCTTGGGATACCCTCCTTGGCCTTGGCCAGATCGTGGGTCACGAAAAAATGCGGATCATCGATCCCGCAGATCCAGAGGCGCGAATCATCCTTCTCAATGGCGATTGATTCGTTGAGCAGGAAGGGAAGCCCGGCCTCCTCAAGGATGGTGACTTTCTCCAGAAAATCATGGTTCCCCAGGACCGCAAAACGGATCGGATGCAGGTGGGGAATCAACTTCAGCATTTCCCCAAGGGATTGTTCGAAGGGCTTCGAGACCTTGTTGTGGTAATCACCGGTCAGCACGACGGCGTCATGGCGCACGGTTGATATCCGTTCGCGGATCCTTTCCATGACTCGTTCCTCGAGATCACAATGCAGATCGGTCAACTGCATCAACCGAAACCCCTCAAAGGCGGGGGGGAGTCCATCAAGCATCACCTCATGCTCCTCCACGCGCAGATCCAGGATGTTACGAACCCCTTTTTCCTTCAGGCCGGAGAGTGAAATGAGGGCAGAGACGCAGGCATTCACCGAAAAAAAACGCTCTAAAGCAAAGATGCCCAGACCCTGAGACATCTTTCTATTTCTGAGTTTTTCCTGAAGATGGAGGCGTCGTGCCGTTTTGTCGTGCCCCAGTCGTTGAAGGATGTTTCCGGGAATTGTGGTGAAGAGATCACTCATGAAAAGAGAACTGGAAAGCTATCACTATAGTGTTCCAGTAAAGAGAAGCCAAAAAAAGAGCAGCCCGGCCGTTTCTACCGAGTTTCCCCCCCCAGAGAATCCCGTAAGTTTTTGCGACCGGGCTGCAACCACAAACCAAGATTTGTAAAGCATAGGCCGTGCCAATTCTGCCGACTGAGTTACGGGTTTTTTTCACACGGGAAGTCTTTTTGATGCTCAAAGTTGTGCAGGAGGAGTAAAAAAGTGATCAGTTTGCCATGACCAAATGACCACTGATGATCTTTTCTCCCGTCCCGATGCCTCAACTCCCTTCCCGGAGGAGAGGCTTCAAGAACTGCACCGTCAGATCAGTCACCACGACCGCCTCTATTACGAGCAGGCGAAGCCCGAGATTACTGACAGGGAGTATGATTCACTCTACAGGGAATTAGTCGATCTGGAGCGGGCCCATCCCGAGTTGCTGAGCTCCGACTCGCCGACCCAGAAGGTAGGAGGGAGGCCTCAGGGATCTTTTGCCCAGGTGCAGCATCTTTTGCCGATGCAGAGCCTCGACAACACTTACTCCGGGGAGGAAATCGGAAATTTCGTGGAGCGCCTCCAGCGACTGCTGCCGGGAGAGAAGATCCCGATGACGATCGAGCCGAAGGTGGATGGCGTTGCGATCGCACTCCTCTACGAGAAGGGGCGTCTTATCCGTGCAGCCACCAGGGGAGATGGGACACTTGGGGATGAGGTGACGCGCAATATCCGTACAATCAGGGAAATCCCGTCACGCCTGCACGGTCATGCTCCCGCGCTCCTGGAGGTGCGTGGGGAGATCTACCTACCGAAGGAGACCTTTGCCCTGATCAATGCTGAGCGCGACGAGCAGGGATTGCCCGTCTTTGCCAACCCACGGAATGCGGCTGCTGGAACGCTCAAGCAACTTGACCCGAATATTGTGGCCGAGCGGAAGCTGGCTGCCGTTTTCTACGGATACGGGGGTTTTGAGCCTAGTGAGGGCGTTTCCCTTCCAGAAACAATGGAGCAATTTTTCGACTGCTTAAAAGCGTGGGGCCTTCCGGTTAATCCGAGGCACTGGCTCGCAAGCGATGCCGCCGGCGTGATGGCTGCCATCCGTGAAATCGGAAAAATCCGCCGCAATTTCACCTTTGAGACCGACGGTGCCGTGATCAAAGTTGATCGGATCGGGCAGCACTCGCTCCTCGGATCGACAAGCAAGGCGCCCCGATGGGCGATCGCCTACAAGTATGAGCCGGAGCAGGCTAGGACACGCCTCCTTGATATCACCGTTCAGGTCGGCAGGAGCGGTGTCCTGACCCCCGTGGCGGAGCTCGATCCCGTGCTCGTGGCGGGCAGTACCGTCTCCCGCGCAACTCTTCATAATGAGGAGGAAATCATCCGCAAGGACCTCCGTATCGGCGACTGGGTCATGGTGGAGAAGGCAGGAGACGTGATCCCCGCCGTGGCGACCGTGCTGGTGGCGGAGCGTGATGGCACGGAGAGAGTCTTCCGGATGCCCGAGTTCTGCCCGGCCTGCGCAGCTCCGGTGATTCGTTCGGAGGGAGAAGTGGCAGTGAGGTGCACAAATCCGGGATGTGCCGCCCAGATCCGACGCAGGATCGAGTATTTTGCAAGCCGTCAGGCTATGGATATCGCCGGACTGGGGGAGGCCGTTGTCGCTCAGTTGAGCGATGCCAGTCTGGTGCGTGACATCGCTGACCTCTACGAACTTAATAAGGAAAAACTTCTACCTCTCGAGCGGATGGGTGAGAAGAGTGTGAACAATCTCCTGGAAGCTATCGCAGCCAGCAGGGAACAACCGCTCTGGCGTCTGCTTGCTGGGCTTGGCATTCCTCACGTCGGGGTGACGGCGGCACGGACGCTGGCATCATCGTTCGGAACGATCGACCGACTCGCTGCCGCTACCATCGAAGAACTCTGCGCCGTCGAAGAGATCGGCGAGATCATGGCGGTGGCGATCTGCGGATGGTTCCACGATTCTCAGATCGGTAAACTTCTGGAAAAGTTGCGTGACTCGGGACTGAATTTCGGGGAACGCGATCCGAAGGGATCTGCCCCCACTGTCTGCGGCCCTTTCAACGGAACGACGTGGGTGCTCACGGGGACTCTGACAATCCCGCGCGAAAAGGCAGCCGAGATCATCCGATCCTTGGGGGGAAAGGTTTCGGGATCGGTTAGCGCCAAGACCACCTACCTTCTAGCCGGAGAAGAGGCTGGCAGCAAACTCGAGAAAGCTGAAAAACTCGGGGTTAAAGTAGTAAACGAGGAGGAATTCAGAAAACTGATTTCTTGATTTCTTGAGTTCCTGATTAAATCTGAATCTTTCGATGACTACTCCTTCCACCACCGATCTCTACCGCGAGTATGTCATGCCGACCTATGGCCGGTTTGACCTTTCCCTTGAGCGCGGCGAGGGGACCCGTGTCTGGGATGAGGCCGGTAAGGAATACCTCGATTTCGGTGCCGGCATTGCTGTCTGTTCCTTGGGGCATAGTCATCCGAAGCTTGCGAAGGCGATCTCGGAACAGGCGGCCAAGTTGGTCCACACCTCCAACCTTTACCTCACACGGCCACAGGCTGAACTGGCAAAGATGATCGTCGATTTGGTCGGTCTTGGCGGGAAGGCCTTCTTCTGCAACAGCGGCGCCGAGGCGAATGAGGGTCTCTATAAGCTGGCCCGGAAATTTGGGTCACCCTCAGGACGTTACGAAATCATCACGTTCACCAATTCCTTTCATGGTCGGACTCTCGGCGGTATAAGCGCCACCGGACAGGAGAAGGTGAAGACCGGATTCGCTCCACTTGTGGAGGGGTTCGTCCATGTTCCCTTCAATGACCTTTCGGCTGTGGAAGCGGCCATCACCCCGAAGACCGTGACCATCCTGCTGGAGCCGGTTCAGGGGGAAGGTGGCATCAATCCCTCAACACCGGAATTTCTCAAGGGTGTCAGGGCTCTCTGTGACAAGCACGACCTGCTCCTCATGTTCGACGAGGTTCAGTGCGGGTTCGGTCGGACAGGTGACTGGTGTGCCTGGAGGACGATCGCCTCTTCTGGGGTGGAGCCCGATGCGGTCAGTTGGGCCAAGGGGATTGCCAATGGATTTCCACTTGGTGCGTTGTGGGCTGGATCACGGAATTCAGGACCCGATGCCAATGGCAGCGATCGGGGGCCTCTTTCTGATCTTCTAGGCCCAGGCACTCATGGAACGACCTATGGTGGTAATCCGCTGGCCTCCACCGCTGGCCTCACGGTTCTCAGGGCAATTGGCGAGGAGGGTTTGCTGGAAAACGCCCGGAACCTTGGTGCCTACCTCCTGATGAAGTTGGAGGCAATGAATCTGCCTGCCATCCGATCACTCCGTGGCGTGGGACTCATGGTCGGCATCGAGTTGAACGACCTCGATACCGGTGGTGAGGTTGGACCTCCTGCAATCCGCATTACCAAGGAACTGATGAAAACAGGCCTGTTGGTCATCCCCTCCGGTGAGAGGACGATCCGGTTGCTCCCTCCGCTCAATATTACCAAAGCCGAGGCGGATGAGGCCCTGATGATCTTGAAGAATGTTCTCTCGGGTGTCTGAACGGATTTTAGTGTTGGAGGGAGCAGTTCTTATTTAGAATAATTCTTGATTGAGCTTGAAGGGGGTGAGGGTGATGGTAGATTTATCGGCCATCACATGAAGAAAAACCCCTCCATACCTGCCTACGAGAGCGCGATGGGGAGAGAGGGCCTGAGGCTTACTCCCCAAAGGCGTCAGGTCTATGAGGTGCTGATGAACAAGCGCGATCACCCAACGGCTACGGAGGTCTTCCTCCGCGCCCAGAAGCGTATGCCTTCGATCTCGCTCGCCACCGTTTATAATTGTCTAGAGACGATGGTCGTTAACGGCTTGGTCAAGGCGGTCCATGTCGACCGCGAACCGACACGCTACTGTGCCAACCTTCAGGAGCACGGGCACTTCCACTGCACCGAGTGCGGGCATATCTCGGACATTGAATTTTCAGACTCGCGAGAGCAGGGATGGACTCTTCCATCGGGATTTCTGGTTACCCAGCATGATGTCAGCCTCCGAGGGCTTTGTGCTGAGTGCGCGACGAATGTGAAAACATCCTCGCTGAAACATTCAAAAAACGCTCATCAACACACCAAACAGCTTCAAAACCTCAAAAAATAACAACCATGTCCGCTCCTGCCACGTCGACACTCTCCATCCGCGACCTCCATGCCTCCATCGGTGAAAAACCGATCCTCAAGGGACTGAGCCTTGAGATTCCGAAGGGCGAGGTTCATGCCATCATGGGCAAGAATGGGGCCGGCAAGAGCACCCTTGCAAAGATCATGGCCGGCCATCCTGACTACACAGTGACCTCCGGTGATGTCCTCCTTGACGGGGAGAGCATCCTGGGCATGGAACCTGATGTCCGTGCCCGTCTCGGACTCTTCCTAGCATTCCAGTATCCCATGGAGATCCCCGGCGTCACGATCGCCAATTTCATCCGCGCCGCTCTCCAGGCCCGCCTTCCCCAGGGTGAGGAACTCGAGGCCACCGAATACTACGCCAAGCTCTACGCGAAGATGGATGCCCTCAGCGTGCCACGTAATTTCACATCCCGCTCAGTCAATGAGGGCTTCTCCGGCGGTGAGAAGAAGCGCTGTGAGATCCTTCAGATGGCGATGCTGGAGCCCTCCTACGCAGTCCTGGACGAGACCGACAGTGGGCTCGACATCGATGCGCTCAAGATCGTCTCGGCAGGAGTCAACGCCTTACGTGGTCCGAACATCGGGATGCTGGTGATCACCCACTACCAGCGCCTGCTCGATTACATCGTTCCCGACAAGGTTCACGTCATGTCCGACGGGCGCATTATCCACAGTGGAGACAAGGAACTCGCGCTCAAGCTCGAAGCCCAAGGATACGACTGGGTCGAGAAGGAATATGCCGACGCTCAATCGGCACTTTAGAATATTAGACTATTAACCAACAGCTAACGGAAACAAGAATCAGAACCTAAAAGTCAAAAAGACTTCAGCCCAACCAACCTTTCCCATGAGTACCGAGACCAAGCCAGACATCGACATCGACCGTTCCGTCGGCGATTTCCGCTACGACGTCGATTACGCCTTTGACGCCGGGGTCGGCCTCTCCGAGGCGACCATTGACTACATCTGTGACGTCAAGGGAGATCCCGATTGGGTGAGGGCATTCCGAAAGGAGGGCTACCGGAAGTTTCTTGAGAAGCCGATGCCGACTCACTGGGCTACGAAGGACTTGGAGAACATCGTCTTCGAAAACATCCGCTACTACCTCTCCCAAGGCCAGGTTCCGAAGCGGAGTTGGGATGATGTCCCGGAGGATGTGAAGCGGACCTTTGAGCGTCTCGGTATCCCGGAGCAGGAGAGGAAGTTCCTTGCGGGCGTCGAGGCTCAGTTCGACAGCGAGGCCGCCTACTCCAATATCAAGGCCGCCGTCGGCGAACAGGGGGTCATCTTTGTCGGGAGTGCCGAGGGGCTCAAGGAACACCCGGAAATCTTCAGGAAATGGTTCGGGAAGGTCATCCCAAGCGGTGACAACAAGTTCTCGGCACTCAACAGCGCCGTCTTCAGTGGAGGAAGCTTCATTTACGTTCCTCCGGGCGTGAAGGTCAGCCACCCTCTCCAGGCCTACTTCCGGATCAATGCCCAGAACTTCGGGCAGTTCGAGCGCACGCTGATCATCGCCGACGAGGGGGCAGAGCTTACCTACATGGAGGGCTGCACGGCTCCCAAGTTCGAGACCGCAACCCTGCACAGTGCCGTGGTGGAGCTTGTCGCCATGAAAGGGGCCAAGATCCAGTATATCACCGTTCAGAACTGGAGCTCCAATGTCTTCAACCTGGTCACCAAGCGCGGCATCGCCCACGAGAATGCCGAGGTGAAGTGGATCGACTGCAACATCGGCTCCCGCCTCACGATGAAGTATCCGGGGGTTGTGATGAAGGAGAAGGGGGCCCGTGGCGAGGTGGTCTCGATCGCCCTTGCCGGTAATGGGCAACATCAGGACACTGGCGCCAAGATGATCCACGCCGCCGACAACACGACCAGCAACATTATCTCCAAGTCGATCAGCCTTGGGAGCGGTCGCTCCACCTACCGCGGCATGGTCCACGTGCCGAAGCATCTCAAGGGCTGCAAGAATAACACCGAGTGCGACGCTCTCCTCATCAACACGCATAGCCGCACTGACACCTATCCCGCAATCAGCGTCCGCGGCCAGGGAAATGCTGTCCAGCACGAGGCAAGCGTGAGCCAGATCAACTCGGAGCAGATCTTCTACATGCAGCAGCGCGGACTCAGTGAGGCGGCGGCCATGAGCCTTGCGGTCAATGGCTTCGTGAACGATCTCGTCCAGCAGTTTCCGATGGAATATTCCGTCGAGCTGAAGCGTCTCATCGACCTTGAGATGGAGGGCTCCGTCGGTTAGGCCCGTCAGCCTCTTTACCAAGCTATTTTTCATGAGTCTCAGCGCCACTTCGGAAGTCAGCATCGAGGAGATCCCACCGGTCGGATCCACCGGGGTCACGGGTCTAGCCCCACGACCTGATTCATCACCCTCATCCCGATGGCCCCAGTGGTTCCAGCAAGATCAGCAAAAGGCTTGGGAGACTTTTACGACTCTCCGCCAACCCAAGCGCAACGATGAGCCGTGGCGTTTTGCGAATCTCAAAGCGATTGATCTTTCCGATTTTCAGCTAGCTGGTCCCGTTCAGGACCCCGCTGCCCTCATTAGACGCTCCGAGGGGCTGAGTAAGACCTGCGCCAAGATGATTTTTGCCAATGATGAGATGATCCATCGTGATGCTCAGGGTCTCCCTAATAATGTTCTCCTGATCCCTTTGGATCAGGCCGCGTGTGAGCATGAGGATCTCTTTCGCAAGAGCTTCATGAGTTCAGAGGTCCGCCTTGGTTCCAAGAAATTTTCCGCCCTCCACCGGGCACGCCTTTCCACCGGAGCCTTCCTCCATGTGCCGAAGAACGTCGTGATCGAGCATCCCATTGAGATCTGGTACTGGGTCGAGGGTGAGCAGGCCTCGATCTTTCCCCATACCTTGATCGTTCTTGAAGAGGGGGCTTCAGCCACGGTCATCGACCGGTTTGTCTCCGCTCATAACGAGCGCTCTCTCGCAATCGCCGTGAACGACCTTATGCTGGGGGGAAACTCACGCCTCACCTACGTCGGCGTTCAGAATTGGAGCGACAAGGTGACTGCCTTCCACCTCAACACCACCGAGGTGGAGAAGGATGCCACCTCGACGGCCCTCCAGATGAATTTCGGTGGGTCCTATGTCCGCGGGGAAAGCGACAGTCATCTCCTTGGTGAGGGGTCGCGCAGTGTGATGCTTTCGGTCAACCCGGCCTCAGGAACGCGTGAGATTGATCAGCGTACTTTTCAGGATCATTTTGCACCACGTGCCACGAGCGATCTCCTTTACCACAACTCCCTGGCTGATTCCTCTAGGACGATCTTTGCAGGCCTGATCAAGGTCGAGGAGGCCGCCCACGAGACCGACGCCTACCAGAAGGTCCGTAACCTTATGCTTAGTGACGAGGCCGAGGCCAACTCGATGCCCGGCCTTGAGATCTTGGCCGATAACGTCCGCTGCACCCATGGTGCGACCTCGGGTGAGGTGAATGAAGACGAACTTTTCTACATGATGGCCCGCGGCATTCCTGCCAAGCAGGCTGCTCAGCTTATCGTGAGAGGGTTTTTCGGAACTGTCTTGGAGCGGCTTGAGAATGAACATCTTCAAACACACCTTGGTACTCTCTTGGATCGCAAACTGAATCTTTGAGACGGTTTTGATTCAGTTTTGGGGCGTTCTTTTGATTCACTCAGAAATTAAGCATCCTTTCTTTTTTGAAACAACTTGCTACAGAATTTTGATTCATGACTCAGGAAGAAATCAAAAGGCATCTCATTCTCAATGCTGAGGGAGAAAAGATTAAAAAATACCGGGTTCAGGCTTCCCAAGGTAGTGCTGAGGCGATGTATGAAATAGCCTGGCGCCTCATGATTCCCGAGAATCACTGCTTAAGAAAAGAGAGGAATGCTGATTGGAGCGCTCTGAATGAGTTCAATGGGCCTCCTCTCTTTATTGGGAGTCCGGAATATTGCCGCTATGACATGGAGGAGTCTGTTTCACTTTTTGAAACCATCATGTCTCTTGATCCTGCGGCGCACAGCTCCTCCATAAGGCATGTTGCGAGAGCTTTTTTTGTCCATGGATATATCCACGAATTTGGATTGTGCGGAAAAGAAAAATCTGAGGAGATTGCCCTAAATTCTTATATTAAATCTCTTGAAGTATGCCCTGAAAAAGTCAGAGCCCGCTTGCCTTGGGATGCAGAACGAATTTTTGACATTCGGAAATCCATCGGAGACCTCTATTATTGCTCTCATAAATTTTCAGAAGCCTTCGGGTATTATGAATCAGTAGCCAATGATAAATGGTATAGTGACGTTAAAGTAGCTTGGATGATCAAGGATGTTATCCTCAGGTTATCAAAAATGCTGTGGTCCGGTGAGGGTGTCGGAAAAGACGAGCATTTATCTCACGACCGCCTGGTTCAGGGTGTGAAGATGGGATTCAAGGAAGCGGAAAAGATTTTGCACCTTACTGCCGAGGGAGTCGAGAATCCCTGGAAAGATCTAAACTTTGTTCAGAATACCCAAGTCCTTCAGGAAGTGGACTCAAAGAGGGAGAGGGGATTTTTCTCAAAACTTTTCAGAGCATAATAAATTTTTAACTGGAGCAGAGAGAGTCTGTTTTTTGGATCTTACCGCCTAGTAATTCAATGCATCTTTCCCAGGGCGCTGATACTTAAAGCAGGAGAGGGGTTTCCCTGTCGGGAGTTTTTTACCAAGTCCGATGGCCTTGAACTGGATCCCCATGGATCCGGGATTGAGGAGTGACTGAAGCGCTCGGAGCTCCTTTTGTGCCGCATCGCTTCGATCTGAGAAGTCTCCCAGAGAGCGAAGCCAGGACTCGGCCGCTCCGACTAGAAAATGATGCTGGTCATTGTAGCCCAGAATCTCAAAACCAATTTCCCGTGCCGATCGGGCCAGTGCTGTGAAATCAACCTGAGCGGTGATATCATGGTCACCCGGAGCCTTAAAAAGATCGGTAAAGCGTCTGTGACCTTTATAGGCAAGAAGTGTTCCGTCAGCGCGGTGAGGCGCATATCGATCCACTCCCGCCTGTCCGTAATCTACCGTGAGAACTAGGCCGAGGCGTAGTTTTTCGAACATAACGTTCAACCATGGGTTCAGTCCCGGGTTCACCTCTACTCGAAATCCCGCCGGGAGATCCGAGGGAAGTTCCTTTGCCAAGGAGGCAAGGGCCTCGCATGCAATGGGGTGAACGATCCAAGTCAACTCATTATCGACCTGTCCAACACACTCCTCTTCCCAGTTTTCTCCGTCCCACCTCAAGGAGTGCACGGGAAAGGCGTCGAGGAGTTCATTCGAGAGGTGGATACCGATGAATGGCGGCAAATCAGCGACTGATGAGAGCCATGAAACATTGCGATGATCACAAAGTTTTTTCCTTTGTCTGGATGCATTCACCTCAAAAGGCTCTACGATAAGATAGCTGATTGAACGTGCAAAGGAATCCTCAAAAGCTCCGATGAATCCTAGAATGTCATGGGCCATTGCGCCGTCGTTTGCCCCCTGTTCGACAATAATGAATTCTTCGGGTTGTCCGAGTATCTCCCAGACTTCGCGACAGACGGAGGCCAGAATACGTCCATAGATTGCACCGACGCTAACACTGGTGAAGAAGTCGCCATTTTTTCCAAGGACGGCTTTTCCTGAGGCATAGTAGCCATGTGTCGGATCATAGAGTGCGAGTTCCATGAACCGTCTGAAGGAGATGCTGCCTCCTGAAGAGGTGATTTCCTGAACAATCTGCTGTCGAAGTCCTGCTGTTGCAGATTCCATGAATCAAAATTCTACCGAAAAACCTTGAATGCTTTTCCTGCTCGGTTTTTTCCCAGCTTATTGCCCGCGAGTGATTTCACGTGCATAGATATTGATAAGGCCATCATCCCCGCGTTTTATGGTGGTAATCAGAAAGGGACGGCGACTATCTCGTGAAATCACATTTCCTTGGAATGGTAGGACTGATCCTTGCGGGAAATCCACGATAACTCGAACCTTGGAACCCGCTCCGCCTGTCAATCCTGCAAGCCCTCCCTGAGGGCGTAGGACGGCCCTGTTATTTCCAGAAGCCGTCACTGTAAAGCGTCCGTTAAGATAGTGGCGTTCGCCGGTGATTCCCTGAACCACGAGATCATTGGCCTCCGAGGCCTCGACCAAGCGACCGCGAGGCATTTGCCCGGGCGTGTAAACTGGCCATATTTCCGTGGCGGCGGGTATTACCTGATTTGTTGCAGCCAATACCGACAGATTCGTTCCTCCGGCCGGTAGCAGTGTGTTTGTCAATGTTAGATTGGTGGTTTTAAGAGAAGTTGTAGGCGTTGGATTTAAAATGGCATTTGTGACTGGAGTGGGAGTGGGAGTGGGAAGGGGAGTCGGGGAGGGCGTTGGCAAGGGTGTGTTGACCGGAGATGAAGCCGGTAGCGGAGGCAGAGTCAACGGTGTTCCGACTGGGATTGCCCTGGGAATATCGGATGGAATTTCCTGGCCTTCAGGAGTGGTTGAATCAACCGGTTTTTTAAAGTTGGCTGGATCGGATGGGAGAGGGGTGCCCACGGCGATTGCCGGGAGTACTGCTTGGATATCGACAGCAACGGCGCGGGCAACAGGTGGATCCTTTTTGTCTGGTTTCGCTCCAAATTTCAGGGGGCGTTTCGAACCACTGGTTCTGGGAGAGTTTGGTTCCAATGCGGGATTTTGTCCCTCCTCGGGAAGTCGGGTGATGTGATTAAGTTTTTTACTTTCCGTTGCATTCGCAAGGGTTCCATTGGCGAGTTTCTCGATTTTCAGGGGCGTTAATACCGGCACTCCTGCCTTGAGATTCAGGAAATCGGGAGGGGTTAGGGAGAAGCTCACGGTTCCTTTACCTGCTCCGTAACGACCATACAAGAGGGGCATTGTTGTGAGTTTTATTCGATTGTCCGAAAGTCGGTCGATATGAATGACGGCGGATAGATCAAGCGGTTTTTCCAACTTGATTTCCATTCCTTTGCCCAAAGCCAACTGAAGATACGGCATGTTTTTTGTATCCGCAGTGAAAAGTTGCTCAAG